>JBBSCM010000018.1:0-27190 GCA_038250295.1 Anaerolineales bacterium
CAAAAGCATGCAACTGGTCTGTAGCCAAAGAGCGTTCCAGCGCAAAAAAAGTTTGAGCGGCAATCGTTGGAGGAAATAACTCTTTTATATTCTTCCCAAGGAATTGTGATGGCGGCATGAGAGGCGCAATCTCTGCGGATGCCATAAAATCCAAGAACACGCCATCTTTTGATATTTCAAAGATCATGTCGGGAATGGATGCCAGGATGGCCCGTGTGCGAGCCTCGGAATTCTGCAGGGATTCGCGGGCGTTCTTTTGCTCGGTAATGTCGTAGAACATCGACAAGACACTGTCCACGCTGCCTAATTTCACCAACTCATAGAAGGCAAGCGTTGACATGGACTCTCCGTCTTTACTAATAAACTGATAATCCGGGTCGTAAAGGGAATGGCTGGTCTTTAATTGATCGACAAAATACTTTCGGTGCTCTTCGTTATCCCACACCCCCAGTTCAATTGCGGTTCGTCCAATACTTTTTTGAGGGTCAAACCCGGTTAATTTCCAGTAAGCGTCATTGGCTTCAATGAGGTATCCCTCCTCCAGGGAGGAAATAACGATCGCCACCGGGCTGGCCTGAAATACTTTTCTAAATCTTTCTTCGCTGGCGCGCAAGGCAAGCTCTGCCAGGCTTCGTTCATGGATCTCTTTCTGGGTCGTCTCATGAAGACGGGCATTGTCAATCGCGAGGGATGCGAGTGCGGCAAAACGCTCCATTAGATTGACCTGTTCCTGAGTAAAAATCCGTTCCTCCTCAACGATGGAGACTGCCAGCACGCCTATGATCTCGTTTCTCACTTTGAGAGGAAAACCCATCACAGCCTTGAAGCCCTCATCAATAAACTCAGGGAGTCCCTTATCCCAAACGGGGTAATCTTGAACCACTAAGGGCTGCCCATTAGCCCACACGCTTCCAGTAACTCCTTCATTTTTCAACATCAATGTCCCATCATATTTGGAAAGAATGCCATGTCCTACATCCTGCCGAATTGCCGACCCATCCGGCAATACCAGTCCAATCCAGCCATGCCGGGTGTTGAGCAGGTCACAGGCGCGTGTAAGAATCGATTCGAGTAATGGCTGAAGTTCAGAACGGCTCAACAACCCCAAGGCGGTTTCGTTTAAGGCGGTGAGATAATCCGCCTGCTGCTGTAATTTCTCTTCGGCGCGCAAGCGTTCCTGTAGTTCAAGTCGGGCAGACTGCAAGGTACGCGACCAGCCTGTAATCAACAAGTAGATCAATACTCCCACAAGCAAAAAAATGACGGTAAGATCGCGAGCATAACTAATGGGGTCATCCACATGAAAAATGCGAATCCCCTCTTTCTCTGTAACGGCAAAAAACCACACAACCAATATACTCATCACCCCCACGATGGCCGCAAAACGCCACCCCAGCAGAAGGCTGGAGAGCATGATCACAATAAAATAGGCAATGACTGCCACATCACGAACCCCATCGGCAACCCAGGCAAGGTAAGTTACCAATCCCCACAGGCTGGTTAAAACGAAGATGCTCGCAACATTTACATGCCCCAACCTAACGATATACTGCATAATCAACAGAACCACGATGGTCACGGCAAAGACAATCAAGGAAATACTGGTTCGATCTGTTTGTAAAAAGATGCGGGATAAGATCAATAAAAAAATAACACCTATTGCAATCCATGAGAATCTGAACATGAATTGAGCAAGACGTGTTTTTTCCTCGTCCTCAAAAACGGGAGCAGTGACTATGCGGTTCAACCTGCCGGGCATGACGTCATTATATAACAGTCCCTCTCAAATTAAGTATGTTGCAATAAAAGGAATGGAAATATAATACCTTCGCAGCTATCTGAACTGGAACGGTGTAAAATATGGAATAAAATCAACTACTGGAGATCATCATGAATTCACTGGATTTTCGCAAAGAAAAAGATTCCCTCGGCGAACTGCAAGTGCCGGCTTTGGCATATTATGGCGTACAGACACAACGCGCAGTGGATAACTTCCCCATCAGCGGATTAAAACCCTGGCGTGCGTTCGTCTGGTCTATTGCGGCTGTCAAACGCGCGGCGGCGCTTGTAAATTTTGACCTGGGGTTATTTAATGACCGTGAGGTGGAGGGCAAACATTTCACTGCCAAACAATTAGCGGAATCCATTGCAGATGCGGCAGCAGAAGTCATGGACGGCAAGTGGGACAGCCAGTTTGTGGTTGACCCATTTCAGGCGGGAGCGGGCACGAGCCACAACATGAATGCGAATGAGGTCATTGCCAACCGCGCCACGCAAATTTTGGGCGGCGAGCTTGGCAAGTATTATGTCCATCCCAACGACCACGTCAATATGGCGCAATCTACCAACGATGTCATTCCAACTTCGATCCGTCTCGGCGCGTTGTGGCGGCTGGATGAATTGTTGACCGCATTGAAGAATTTACAATCTGCATTAGAAACCAAGGCACAGGAATTTGATGAGGTTGTTAAATCAGGGCGCACGCATTTGCAGGATGCTGTGCCTGTTCGTTTGGGTCAGGAATTTTCCGCATATGCAAAAGCGGTGGAACGTGATATCGAACGCGTGCGCAGATCGGCTGAGGGGCTGAGTCGCTTGGGCATTGGCGGAACGGCTGTCGGGTCGGGTTTGAACGCGCATCCTGAATATCATGCGCGCATGGTGAAAAAATTATCCGAGTTGACTGGCTTGCAGTTAATTGAATCCGATAATTTATTTGAGTCGATGCAATCCATGGCGGATGCGGCAGACTTCTCTGCATCACTGCGGACTCTGGCTTTGACTCTGATCCGCATCGCAAACGACTTCCGCCTGCTTTCTTCCGGCCCTTCAACTGGTTTCGACGAAATCAGATTGCCCGCCGTTCAGCCGGGTTCATCCATCATGCCGGGCAAGGTCAATCCTGTAATGGCCGAAATGCTCGACCAGGCCATGTTCCATGTGATCGGCTGTGATACAACGGTGGCGATGGCTACGCAGGCGGGGCAATTGGAATTGAACGTGATGATGCCGATCCTCGCGCATAATTTATTTGAGATGATGCAGGTGGTGATCGGCTCGGTCAATGCGTTTACCGAGCGGGCCGTGAAAGGCGTGACTGCCAACCGCGAAAAAGCCGAAGGCTGGCTGGCAAAGAATGCCATTGTGGTGACCGCATTAAATCCTGTGATCGGATATTCTCAAGGCGCGGCACTGGTGAAAGAAGCATTGGCAAATAATGCATCCATTAAAGAGTTGGCAATTGAAAAAGCAAAAGCAGGTACGTTGAAGCATCGCGATGAAAACCGCTCCGTGACTGCGGCAGAGATTGAGTCCGCGCTGGGTGATTTGAGGAAATTGACTGAGGGTGGGATTGTGGGAGGAGCTGGTGGAGGAGGGTAGGTAATGTGTGTAGGGGCACGGCGGCGCCGTGCCCCCTACTTTGTAATTTTAACCCGCATTACATATTGATTGACTGCGCCGAAGCGATATTTATATTCTTCATCGCCGCGCATGAAATCGAATTCGTAGCGTTTGTTTTCGCAGCACCACTGTAAAACATAACTGAGCAAAACCCAACCGGGGGAAAGATCCATAAATGCGCGGTTGACTCCCGCGTTGTATCCCCATAATTTATCCTTGTAATCAAAATTAAGAGCTGCCGCTATACGTTGACCGTCCGCTTCGAGGAAGGCCAGCCAGAGCCAGCCGTTTTCGTGTGCAGCGCGGATCACCGCTCGCATTTGAGCGCGCATGGGTTCATGCAAAAAACCCGCTTTCCCCTGATCGTGTTCCATGAGACCAAGAAACGAATCTATTTCAGCTTCGGGATCTGCCATGTCTGAAATATACCAACGGACTCCTCGTCCGCTTTCTTCGGCGCGGCGCATTTTACGGCGGATTTCGTGGCGTTGTTTCTTTTCAACACGCGAGAGATATTCTTCGAAGTCACCGTTCAAGGCGATGCGCGGCGTTGGACGATACATTTCTTCGTGACGAGTCCAGCCGCGTTGTGTGGATTCTGTATTGAGGGCGGCGAGGGTTGGGGATGAATCGGGGAGATTATACCAATCGAGGCCTCGCCAACTATCGGGTAGGGAAGAAGCAAGGAAGTCTAATAATCCGGTAATGAAACGCGCGTGGTCATCCATCCGCACGATCACATCCAAATAGTCAGATATTTCGATACTTCCTATAAATAGAAGAGCAGTCTGCCCATCGTATTCCGAAACGAAGAGCGGCGCGATACCAATAAGTTTTTCATCCTCACGCGCGCTGATTAAAACAAGCTCTGCCTGCGGCCATTCGCCGCCGCCGCGATGTTCCCACCAGGCGCTTTGATATTCATAACGTAAAAAAGGAGTATCGCTGACCGAACCTTTTAACAGGTCGTTCCACTCTTGTGGATTAATTTCTGAAAAATCTGTGTGAAGTGTATATTTCATAGCCGCCGAATTTTACCAGTATAATGATAACGAAGTGTATCCTGTGGATAGGAGCTTAAGGTATATTCTTACATGACACTTGATGTAACTCTCGCGCCGCTCTATCGAATCAACGGGCAGGAAATTGCCAGCCTGCCTGGTTTGCTTGCAATGATGCCGCCGCAAAATGCGGCACATGGGCGCGAAAAAGACCGTCTGATCGTATATTTGCTGTTGACAGGCAATTCCACTTTCTCAACAACCGAGTATCTGCAGGTGGCGCAGGATGCGGCGAATGTTTTTTATAAAACTCCGCGCACGCTCACCAGCGCATTAAAGGCCGCAACTGATCATGTAAATAGAATCCTGCTCGAACGCAACATGACCACCAGCGCACGCGGTCAATATGCAGTCGGCTGGCTGACACTGGCGGCGTTGCGTGACCGTGACGCGCAATGTACGCTTTCATTAAGCGGCCCCATGCACGCCTATTGGTTCGGCCCTCATGAAATGCGCCATATTCATGAGCCAGTCGCTTCGGGCAAAGGCCTGGGTACAAATCAAACCATCAATATTCATTATGCGCAAACTACTTTAAGTGCGGGAGATCGGCTGCTATTTTTTGGAAGAGGTCCGAGCGCCTGGGACAGCACGCTCAACGACCCCACGCCCTCCTCATTGGATGCAATGCGCCGCCGCCTGACCACACTCACAAGCGCGGATTTGAATGCGGTTTTGATGCAGGCCACCGACGGCAAAGGTATATTGAATCTATTAAATGCGACGCCTGAATCAAAGGAGCAGAAAAAAGAGAAAAGCGCTCAGGACGGCGCCTCAAGCCTGCCTCGCCGTGAAGAAACATTATCCATGCCCCCGGCAGTTGACTCAGAGCAACCCTTCGACATTTCTCACGACGAACCTGCTCCTGCCGCATCCGCGCACATGGTTCAACCCTCAGCGTACGCGATTGCTGCGGAGCATGAAGAACATTCGCAAATAAATCCATTAGACAGTCCTTCGACTCAGCTCAGGACAGGCCTGCCGCACACGCACGGCGCCGCGCCACGAGGTTTTCCCGCATCCATTCCAAGGGCGCAGACACCACCCATCGTAAGCGAACCTGTTATTGAGATAGAAAATAATGGATCAGCGATAATTGAAGAAGAAAAATTTGTTGAGCCGATCAAAGAGACTCAACCAGAAGTACCGCGCGAGCCATCCCAGCGGACTCGTCAAACTGCAAAGATTATCGCAACCGGCATTCAGTCCACGCGCCGTATGAGCGAATCGCTTGGCGAAAGATTTAGGAACTTCCTGCCGCGCCTGTTGCCAAATGCTGAAACAAACGAACCCGTGGCGCCCTCCACCACCACGATGATGTTCATGGCGGTCCTGATTCCGTTGATAGTGGTTACCATTTTAGTTGTCGTTTACCTGCGTTTTGGGCGCAGTCAGCAATACGATACGTATCTCGGACAGGCACAGGAGATGAAAGCCCAGGCCCTTACGCTTGGCAACCCTGTTGAACAACGGATCGCCTGGGAAAATGTTATCAACAATTTGAATATCGCCGAGTCTCATCGCGAAACTTCCGAAACAATCACTCTTCGTCAGGAAGCGAATGCCAACCTGGATAGGTTGCTGGGGATCACGCGGATGCAATTTGACCCAGCCTTCAGCAGTAATCTTGGCATCGATGTCAGCCGCATGGCCGCCAGTGAAATAGACCTGTTCCTGCTTAATGCTTCCAATGGTGAAGTGCTGCGCGCGCAGCCATCCACGAACGGACGCGGCTATCAATTGGATACAACATTTAACTGCAAGCCGGGCGTATACGGTAACTATACTGTCGGGCAGATCGTGGATATTCTCGCATTACCGGGTTTGAACTCCATTAATGCCACCTTGCTCGGCATAGATGCAAATGGCAACCTTCTATACTGCGCGCCAGGACAAGTGGCCCAGGCCATTCCCCTGCCGCCGCCAGATACAAACTGGGGACATGTGACCGCATTTGTGATGGACAGCGGCAATCTGTATGTACTGGATGCGCCTTCGCGTGCGGTATGGGTTTATAACGGCAAAGACGGGACGTTCGTTGATCGCCCGTACTTTTTCTTCGGCGGGCAAACTCCCGAAAAACAGGATGTGATCGACCTCGTCGTCGCGGGGGATGATCTGTATATGCTCCACTCAGACGGTCATCTTTCCTCTTGCTCCTACAGCCGCATTGAATCCGTGCCAACACGCTGTCAGGACCCGGCGCCTCTGATAAATCCTTTCCCGGCCTATCAGGATACCGATCTATTCAGCAATGCCCATTTCACACAAATGCTGTTTACCGCATTACCGGACCAATCCATCCTGGTATTGGATGCAGACTCCTTAACAAGGGGGGTCTTCCGCTTCACGCCGCGCACCCTGGAATTACAAAATCAATTCCGCCCCACCACAGGAACAACCAATCCGATCCCATCCAAACCTATTGGCGCAATTACCATTGGCCCGAATCATGTGTTGTATCTTGCAGTGGATGGTCAGATCTATTTTACAAAAGACATGCCGTGATTATTATTAACTTCGTTCTTCGACTACGTTCCTCAAAGAACATGTTCAATAAGGAGAACTAATGCCCAATCTATTCACCCTCTTCTCCAATTTTTTTAAACCCGCTCAAGCGAAATTTCCAGCCGATAGTACGAACGAACCCGCGCGAATCACACAAAGCAAAGTGCTTGTCATTGTCTACGACCCCGTAATGGACAAGTCCACGGGGATAACCCTATCTCAACAGCAAAGGTGGTATCGCCCCGCAGACCTGGTCAACGGATTTATGGCAGACTTGCTGGAAGTCAGCGGGGGCATGGCACGCTATCAGATCGTCCAGCGCGTGGATGTGGATGGATTCCCAGCCAAGACCGATGGTTTTCGCTACACTCCCCAGACCTACATGGAAGTACTACGCAACACTGCCACGCCTCATTTTCCACAGGAAGTTAATTACGATGCCATTATGAGTCAATACAATATTTTGCAGCGTGTGGCAAGAAATGAAATTGACGAAGTCTGGACATTCGGTTTCCCGCACGCAGGTTTCTATGAATCCAGCATGGGCGGCCCGGGCGCGTTTTGGTGCAATGCGCCTCCATTGAATAACACATCAGCCAGCAAACGCCGCTTTGTGATCATGGGGTTTTCATTTGAACGACATATCGGCGAAATGCACGAAGCGTACGGTCACCGCGCGGAATCGATCATGGAAAAGACCTTCAGCAAAACCAGCGGCGATGCAAATTTATGGAATCGTTTCGTACGATATGACAAGGTCGCAGCGGGCAAAGCGGCGTGTGGCAACATCCACTTTGCGCCCAACAGCCAGCAGGACTACGAATGGAATAATCTCACCCCGGTCAAAAGTGAATGCTACGATTGGAAATTAAACTTCCCGAATTTTAAAGGGGATGTGCGGACAGTAGGTCCGCAAGAATGGGGCAACGGTGACATCCGCGCGCACCATAAGTGGTGGTTCAATCACTTCCCACGCGTAGCTGGCCGCAAGAATGGAATCCATAACAATTGGTGGCAATATGTCGCCGCTCCACAACAAGTGATTGTATAAAAGCTTAAGTACGTGACCAGGTCTGATATAGACCTAAATCCCCGCTCTCGCCATCGGATGTAAAAGAATCGGTCACACGCATTTCAACCTGCTCGGCCAGCCCAAGCAGTTCTTCAGCTGTGAAATGGTGCGCGTACCGCAGGCCCTCCCCCCCGCTGCGCCAATCTAATAAATAATCACCGTCATCCAGATCGTTCTCATTAATTCCAACCTTATCCCACGGCTGAATACGTGACTTGAGTTTTTCGCTGTTCAAGAACTGCCAGTTGGATAAAATAAATTTCCCATCTTCTTTCAATAATTTACGAACCGTCTTCAAAATATCCAAACGCATTTCAGTGGATGGGATATGATGTAATACGGCAAAAGCAGTTATCAGTGACCAGTGACCGGTTATCAGTGACTGGTCACTGGTCACTGACATTGTCCCAGTTGGGGATAACTGTGAAAGGTCTGCCTCGCGAAACTCCACCCCCAGACTGGATTCTGCATTTCGCAGCAGAGGCAGGCTAAAGTCCACGCCAAGAAGCGGCGCTTTGTGACCACGTTGACTCAACTCGCGCAGGAAATGCCCGTTTCCGCATCCCAGATCCAAAACGGAGACATCCTCCCAAATTGTTTCGAGAATCTTTTTTACACCGGGCTGTAATCTTTGGCGTGTGGCTGAAAATTGATCTCCAAATTGGTTATAAAATTCGCGGTTGATCGTAAGCAGGCGCTCGGCGGTGGTAGAATCCATAACGCATTATAATCTGCGGATGTTATCGGCACAGAAGATAAAAAAACTTTCAGAAGAATTTGAAACGAAGACCCCGCAGGAGATCATTGAGTGGGCGGTGAATAGATTCGCGCCGGATATCGCATTGAGCTCATCGTTCCAGACACAGTCCACGCCGCTGCTATATATGGCTACCCGCATATTGCCAGACATACACATTTTCTTTATTGACACAGGTTACCACTTTTGGGAAACGCAGGAGTTCCGCGAACGGATCGCCCATAAATGGAGTTTGAATATTATTGATCTGTATCGAAGTCACAGCTGGGATTCATTTGCGCGTCAGCACACGCGCACCCTGCCAGTAGAAGACCCGAACTTGTGTTGTTATATCCACAAAGTGCAGCCCATGCAAAATGCCCTGCAAGGCTATAAAGCATGGATCAGCGGAATTCGCCGCGACCAGACTTCTGTGCGCACACACGCAAAATTTTTGGAGTTACAGGAAGATGGATTGCTCAAAATAAATCCATTATTGAATTGGACGAAGGCAGATGTTAAGAATTATATGGAAGAAAACAACCTGCCGAAGCATCCTCTTTATGAAAAAGGCTATCGCAGTGTGGGCTGTGCGCCCTGCACAATTGCCATCGGTGTCAACGACGATGAGCGCGCAGGCCGCTGGGCGGGCCGCGCCAAGATAGAATGCGGTTTGCACACCGACATGTTTAAAAAGAAAAATATTACCGAGTCAAATTACGAGTCTCAAATCGAGTCGCCCTCTCTTCGGAATGCGGACTTCAGTCCGCAAGACAGAACAAAAAGCAAGGCAGACTGACCCACAGGGTGCTTTGTCGCAAAGTCTGCACTCCTCGAAGAATCTAATTATGGAAATTTCCGAACGACGAAAACGCTGGACAAAAAATAATACGCTCACGCCAGAAAAACTGACTCTGGCACATCACGTGTTGGATGAAATCCGTGAAGGCAGTGACGTGATGCGCGCGCTGCGGATGCATCCGCTGGACGCAGAGCGTGGCGGAGGCTATCTGACGAAAGCAGCGTTGGTTGCCGCGTATAACCAGATGGTTGCAACTGGCGCAATCGAGCCTGACAGAGTCTTGCTGGAACGTATCCGCATGAAACCGATGCGGACTCTTTCCGGTGTGACAACTGTTACTGTTCTAACGAAGCCGTATCCCTGCCCCGGCAAATGCATCTTCTGCCCCACCGATGTGCGTATGCCCAAGAGTTATCTGCCCGATGAGCCGGGCGCCATGCGTGCGCTTCAGCATGAGTTTGATCCGTACGAACAAGTCTACGCGCGGATTCGCGCGCTCGAAAATTTAGGTCACCCAACAGACAAGATCGAATTGCTGATCCTCGGCGGCACCTGGTCATCTTATAAACGAGATTATCAGGAATGGTTTGTCAAACGCTGTTTCGACGCGATGAACGAAACTGAAAAAGGCGGGCTTCGCAACCACAAAGATAAAATGGAAACCGCGGGCGTGGATATCGCTCAGGCGCAAGCCACAAATGAAACTGCAATTCATCGCAATGTGGGTCTTGTCATCGAAACCCGTCCCGATGAAATTAATCCAGATGAATTGCGCTGGCTGCGTCACCTGGGCGTGACCAAAGTGCAGATGGGCGCGCAAAGTTTTGACGATCACATTTTGGAGATCAACAAACGCGGTCACGACGTGGAATGCACTCGTAAAGCCACCGCCTTGCTGCGTGCTGCTGGCTTCAAGATCGTTTTACATTGGATGCCTAATCTTTTGGGAGCGACACCCGAATCAGACCGCGCGGACTTCGCCAAACTGTGGACTGATTTCTGTCCCGACGAAATAAAGATCTACCCGAATCAATTGCTCGCCAATGCCGAACTTTATGAATACTGGCAGCGCGGCGAGTTTCATCCATATACCACCGAGGATCTGGTTGACCTGATCGCGAATATCAAACCGACCATTCCGCGTTATTGCCGTGTGAATAGAGTCATCCGCGATATTCCGGGCAATAATGTTGTCGAGGGAAATACCCGCACAAGTTTGCGGCAGGATATTCAAGAAGAAATGAAGAAGCGCGGCACACGTTGTCAATGTATTCGCTGCCGTGAAGTAAAAGGAAAAACCGTCGAATCAGATTCTTTACGCCTTGATGATCTTATCTATCAGGCAGGCACAGCCGAGGAACATTTCATCTCATTCATCACACCTGATGACGGACTGGCAGGTTTTATCCGCCTGTCATTACCCGCAAAAGATGCCACGTTGACAGGCATGTCTGATCTTGATAACGCGGCGCTCATTCGCGAGGTGCATGTTTACGGGCAATCGCTTGAAGTCGGTTCTGAAAAAACAGGAGCCGCTCAACATGCCGGGCTAGGCACACGTCTGCTTGAAGAAGCGGAAAATGTGGCACGCGCACATGGATTTGCGCGCATGGCAGTCATTGCGGCGGTGGGGACACGTCACTACTATTTAGATCGCGGTTTTGAACGCGGGGATTATTATTTGGTAAAGAAGATTTAAATGATTTAACCACAAAGGAGCACAAAGTGTCACAAAGGTTTTTAAGGTCTTCCTTCGTGTACCTTTGTGCCCTTCGTGGTTAAAAGACTTAGGAGAAATTTGAAAACAAAACACTGGATCGCTTTCATCACCCTCGGCCTCATTTGGAGTTCATCCTTCCTCTGGATCAAGATCGGTGTGGAAGAAATTGGACCCATGGCGCTGGTTGCCTTTCGTGTCTTATTTGGCGTACTCACAGCGGCAGGGATTGCAATCTATCAAAAAGTGGAATGGCCGCGTGATTGGAAAACCTGGGGCATCTACGCCATCCTCGGTCCCACCAGCGTTGCCATTCCCATCTTCTTCATTTCGTGGGGCGAACAGACGATTGACTCAGCTGTCGCATCCGTTCTTAATGCAACAACTCCATTATTCACGCTCATCATCGCTCACTTCTGGCTTCACGACGACAAAATGACCGTCCCCAAAGTTACCGGCTTACTGATTGGTTTTGCAGGCATCGTTCTACTTTTTAGCGAAGACCTGCTTGCCAGCAAACACCTCAATGTCATCGGGCAGCTTGCGGTTGTGCTCGCATCACTTTTTTATGCATGGAGCGCAGTCTTTGGACGCAAATACACACAGCACATTACAGGCGTAGTGCGCGGAGCGCTTCCACTTATTACCGCAACGATCTTTATGTGGACGATTGGCCCCATTGCAGAAAAACCATTTTTAATCCCCACACTTCCCATTACCTGGGTTGCAGTTCTCTGGCTCGGCATATTTGGCTCAGGTGTTGCTACGATCTTATTCTATTATCTCCTGCATGAAATCGGACCCACCCGTACAACACTCGTTACTTATCTTTTTCCCATTGGCGGTGTCATCCTCGGTGTGTTCTTCCTCGATGAGCATCTTTCCTGGCAGCTACTCGCTGGCTCTGCTCTTATCATCGCCAGCCTAGCAGTCGTAAATTACAAACCCAAAACATCATGAGTGAACATCGTTCTGGATTCATCGCCATCATCGGACGCCCCAATGTGGGCAAGTCCACCTTGCTCAATGCTTTGCTTGGGCAAAAAGTTGCCGCCGTTTCGCCGCGTCCACAGACCACGCGCAGACGTCAGTTGGGGATTCTCACCATCGAAAACGCCCAACTCGTTTTTGTGGATACGCCCGGTATTCATCACGCCCGTCATAAATTAGGGGAGTTCCTAAACTATGAAGCCGAGGAAGCCGCAGACGGCGTGGATATTATTATCTGGCTGGTGGATTCTTCCGATGAACCCACAGAAGACGACATCCGCATCGCTGACCTGCTTAACAAGCTTCCGCTTCGCGCTCACCGCTTGCTGGTCCTAAATAAAATAGACATTGTCAAACCCGACGCCGATGGCGAGTCCGCTCACAGCGAGGAATATGTCAAATTGCTGAATCATGCCGAGGCGTTGAAAATATCCGCTACGAAAAGGCTTGGGCTGGATGAACTGCGCGAGAAACTGATCAGCATGCTTCCAGAGAGACCTCCCGATTATCCCGAAGAACAAGTGACAGATTCTTACGAGCGTGACATCGCCGCGGACCTTCTGCGTGAGGCTTGTTTAATACAACTGCGCGATGAAGTTCCGCACAGCCTGGCAGTCCGCATTGATGAATTCAAAGAACGCGAGAATGGCATGGCCTACATCGCCGCCACGATTTTTGTGGAACGCGAATCACAAAAAGGAATCGTCATCGGGGAAGGCGGTAAGATGCTGAAATCCATCGGCAGCGCCGCACGCAAAGAGATCGAAGAAATGGGCGGGCGAAAAGTTTTCCTCGAAGTGCGCGTGAAGGTCTCGAAAGACTGGCGCGATAACCAAAATATGTTGAATCAATTTGGGTATATCAAGAGGAAGTGACGTCATTGCGAGGAGGGTGTTCTTCCCGACGAAGCAATCTCACTATTGTGAAATGGAGATTGCTTCGGGCGAAGAACACACCTGCCCTGGCGGGCGGTGCCAGGGAGAGCGCCCTCGCAATGACGAGTTATCTTCCCTTCAATGGCTTGAACCCCTCGCCCAATGCTTCATGCGCGACCCCGATCACCATAAATGCTTCGGGGTCGATTTCATGTACAATCGTTTTTAGCGTGACCACTTCAGCGCGTGAAACCACGCAATATAAAACGGGACGTGAATTGCCTGTGAATGCGCCGCGTCCCTCAAGATAGGTTACGCCGCGTTCAAGATCCTCGATCACTCTTGCAGAAACATCCTCTGGTTTGTTCGTCACGATCATGGCCGTGCGGACCGTGCCGCCGCCTTCGAGCACTGTCTCAGCCACCAGCCCGCTGACGTATAAGGTGATCATTGCATACAAGGCTTGTTTCCAGCCAAACACAAATCCAGCAGATAAAATAACAGCCGTATCCACAACCAGATAACTTTGTGTCATGGAAACGCCGCGCCATTTATTAAGGATACGTGCCAGGATGTCAGACCCTCCGCTCGTGCCGCGCGCGCGATAGACCAATCCATAACCGATACCGCTGATAATTGCGCCATACAATGAGTTCAGGAAAATATCGCCTTTCAAGTCGTTGATTAATATATTTGCATAATAGGTGAATGCAGGAATTCTCAAAAGCAAATCCGTGAGCAAAGAGTAGGTAACAATGGCAACCGCAGTACGCAAAGCAAAGCGTCGCCCACCGAGAAAGCGCCAGCCAAGCGCGAAGAGCGGCACATTACCGATCAATACCATCAACCCGATGGGCCAGCCTGTAAAATGATTGATCAACTGCGAAATGCCGCTCACGCCGCCCGAAGCCAGATCCGCGGGGACAAAGAATATCCGCAAGCTCACCGCCTGGATCAATGCGCCAAGCGCAATGAAAATGTAATCCCTGCTGTTTACCCAATATTTTTTCATCTCAATTCCTTTAATAATTTCAATCTCAAATCATTAGGGTGTGTTTCAAATGAGTTGACAAAAAGAACGTCCCGAAGGTTATGTCGAGAAAATTTGGTTGTTTGTGCCAACCTTCGGGACGGTTTCAATTGAAATGAAACATACCCAAATCATTATAGCCGAATGAACTTGTTCGCCTTGCGGTTGAACTGCAAGAGGAGTGGCTAATCTCGTGGGCTTGCCAAAAGATTTGGGTGTGTTTCAAATGAGTTGACAAAAAGAACGTCCCGAAGGTTTTGTCGAGAAAATTTGGTCGTTTGTGCCAACCTTCGGGACGGTTTCAACTGAAATGAAACACACCCAAAAGATTTAACCACGGAGCCCACAGAGTTCACGGAGAAAAGCCCTTAAAAATCTCTGTGCGCTTCGTGATCTCTGTGGTGATGTATTTTCTTAGCCCATCCTTTTAGCCACTCCCACTGCAAGGCGAACAGCTATATTTGGTACAATCAACTTCTATGAAAAAATGGCAATTTTGGCTTGGTGTGCTGATCAGCATCGTATTTATCTGGCTTTCCCTGCGTGGACTTCATCTAAATGATTTCTGGAGTACGGTAACAAAAGCAAATTACATCTGGCTTGTACCCGGTATTGGCGTATATTTTATTGCGGTTTGGGTGCGAGCGTGGAGATGGCATTATCTGCTCGGCCCCATCAAGAAAATCCCAACAAGAACCATGTTCCCGATCACGACGATTGGATATATGGGCAATAATATTTATCCCGCCCGTGCTGGCGAGGTATTACGAGCCGTGATCCTCAAGCGCAAGGAAGGCGTACCCGTCTCCGCTTCACTGGCCACCATCATCGTCGAGCGTATCTTTGACGGTGTAGTGATGCTGGCATTTATCTTTGTCAACCTGCCTGAGCTGGCAAAACTCACGGGCGCATCTGGTTTTGTGGGTAACATTCAACAGGTGGCAGTGATCGGCACGGGAGTATTCGCCGGCGCGCTTGGCGTTTTTCTGCTGGCGGCCATGTTTCCGCAAGTCACAGCGAAGATCGGATTGGGAGTTATCGAGCGGATCACGCCCAAACGCCTGCACATCAGAATCATCAGCATCATGAATAAATTCCTGGATGGACTCGCTTCGCTCCGTTCCCCCTTTAACGTGTTGATGGTCTTCTTTACCTCGGTCATCATCTGGCTGTTGGAGACGGGCAAGTACTGGCTCGTGATGCACGCGTTTAATTTCAACGTGTCATTTTTTGCTTTAATGCTGATGAACGGTATTGTTAATCTCGCTACCACCATTCCATCCGCGCCTGGCTATATCGGTACTTTTGATGCGCCGGGCATTGCGGTCCTCACGGCTTATGGAGTGGACCAGGCCACTGCGGCGGGATACACACTCACCCTGCATGTCGCCTTGTGGCTTCCCATCACCCTGCTGGGTGCCTATTACATGACTCGCGAAGGGTTGAAGTGGAGCGATTCCCTGAGGGAAGAAACAACGGAATAAATATTATTCCCCAAACAGGCTTGGGTTATACTACCGCTTGTCGGATAATTTTCCAGGCTTTTTTTCGAAACCTGCGGGTGAACATCAAAATTCAAGTTTATTTATGCGGCACTCTGTAAAATATCGTCAGCCAGGCTTTTAAATGACTCAAACCAATACCCCGAAAAAGGAAAAATTACGCATACTCATCGCCGATGATGTTCAGGAAACGCGCCGCAACACCCGCCTGATGATCGCCACCATGGACAATGTGGAAGTGACTGCCATCGCGCCCAATGGGCTGCAGGCGGTTCAGATGACAAAGGAATATCATCCGGATATTGTTATTTTGGACATAAATATGCCTGTCATGGATGGGTTGACGGCATATAAGCACATCATTCAGGAATATCCAGGCACAGGCTGTATCATCATATCCGCGGAAAATAGCCCCGTAACAGTGAGCGCAACAAGCTCCCTCGGGATAAGGGAATATCTAGTCAAGCCTTTTACCACCGAAGAATTGGAAGCAGCCATCAAACGCGTCATTGAGCGCTTGCGGGAAACCCGTCTAAAGATCGCGCAGACCAATCTGGCGAATCTCAATAACGTGGTTTATCTCAAACAATTAGCCAATGAATACCTGAAGGAAGGCCGCACCGACGATGAGGCCATTCAAATCTTTGAGCGCCTGGCCAGCGATCCTCAATGTGATATCCGCTGGCTCGAGGCCCTTGCGATGATGTATGCTGTCCGATGGGAATGGGGCAAGCTCAAATCTCTCGCGGCACGATTGGAGCAAAAGACAAATAGCTCAAAGTGACGATATATTAACCCACCTTACGCAAAATAGCTTTAGGACCCCGAAGAAAAAATTGGAGCACAAGTTGAAAATAGCAATTATTGGAGCGGGATACGGCGGCATGGCTGCTGCGTATGATTTGAAGAAGGCAGGTCACGATGTGACCATTTTTGAATCCGCCAATTATGTAGGCGGACTGGCCTCTGGTTTCAAGGAGCCGCATTGGAATTGGTCGGTGGAGAAGTTCTATCACCACTGGTTTCAAAGCGATTCGGAAATGCTGGGATTGATCCGTGAATTGGGATTGGAGGATAAAGTTCTCTTTCCTCGCCCATATACTGTGATGTTGTATAAAAATAAATGGCATCCCTTTGACTCGATCCTCAACGCGCTTCGCTTTCCCGGACTTGGATTTGGGCTGAACAAAATCAGATTCGGCTTCGTCGGGTTATTTCTCCGCCTCACCAATAACTGGAAAGCGTTGGAGAAGGTCACAGCCGATGAGTGGATGATGAAATACGCAGGCAAACAAGTCTACGAGCAAATGTGGAAGCCGCTGCTTATCGGGAAGTTCGGCCCATACTATAAAGATGTCAACATGGCGTGGATGTGGGCGCGCATCAAGGCACGCACGACTCGGCTCGGCACATTCGAAGGCGGATTTCAGAAATTCGCGGATCTATTTGCAGAGAAACTTCGCGCATTGGGAGTCAAGATTCTGCTTGGGGTGAGCATCAACTCCATTAAGCAGGATCAGGCTTCGGGCCAATTGATCGTGGACAGTGAATCCTTCGATAAGGTACTGGTCACTTCGTCGCCTAATCTGATGGCAAAGTTATGTCCCGATCTACCTGAAAATTATTTAAAGGGTTTGCTTGAATTGAAATCCATGGGCGCAGTGGTAATGACGCTGGCGCTCAAACATCCGTTATCGAAAGATGGCTATTACTGGTTCAACGTGCCGAAGGATGAAGGCTATCCGTTTTTGGCATTGGTGGAACACACGAACTTTGTACCCGCAGAAAATTTTGG
Organism: Anaerolineales bacterium; assembly: GCA_038250295.1. Taxonomy (GTDB): domain Bacteria; phylum Chloroflexota; class Anaerolineae; order Anaerolineales; family Villigracilaceae; genus Villigracilis. Next base: position 17,491 of record JBBSCM010000018.1, read on the forward strand.
CGGTGACCACATTGTTTACGCAGGCGATTATCTGGAATTGGGCCATGAATATTTTTCGATGAGCGACGATGAATTATTGTATAGATTTATTCCCGCGTTTCAAAAATTTAATCCCGAGTTCTCACGCGAGTGGATCAGGAAAATTTGGGTATCCAAAACAAATTATGCCCAGCCGATACCTTTGGTGAATCACTCAAAGAATATCCCTGAGATCAAAACTCCAATTGAAGGCTTGTATTTTGCTTCGATGAGTCAGGTATACCCGTGGGACCGCGGTACGAACTTTGCGGTGGGAATTGGAAGAAGAGCCGCTCGCATGATGAAGTAAACAAAAAGGCGACTCCAGCAAGCCGCCTTTTTGTTTTATCTTCCATGTCCACACAAACTATATGCGGAGAATTTTAAAGAAAATACTCAGGCGCAAAGCACACATAGTTTTCGAACTTTCCAAACGGCACATTGCTCATGAAGAGGGTTGAAAAAGAATCGATCTGATATTTGTGTTTTACGAAATAATCAATTGCCTGCTTGTTAATGAGAGGCGCAGATGCTCCAAACTCCCCGTCCCTTTCAGCTACCAAACTTTCGGCGTGGGCGAGCACGGCGGGAAAATCCTTGTCGTTCAACACGGCAAACGGTCCGTGGCTTTCTCCGATATAACCATAACCGACGATCTCATTCCCTCGTCTATAGACAAACCCCTCGCGCATGGTCGCAAGCCATTGATGAACCACTCCGCGCGCATGAGCAATCAGTTCCCTATCGATACGATTTATGTCATCGATATGAAGATTCAAATTCATCGGTTCGATCTTAAGATCAGTATGCACATCCACCTTTTCGGCTTTGCGATAAAAATACTTGGACATGAAACGTCCATAGACACCCATCTTCATATATCGATATAAAGCACGCTCATCCAACGTGGCAATAATGGTGCGGTAACGCGCGTCTGATTTTGAAAAGGCACGAAATAATAACTCACCTCCGATCCCAGCCGATTGTTGATGCGGGGATACGAAGAACTCGGTCAGCTCCTGTAAACCGTCATGCTCAATGGAACGCGCATACCCCAAAATTCCATCATCATCTTCCGCCACCCAAAACTCGGACGCGGTTTGTGCCAGGAACTCAAACATGGGTTTTCGCGTTTCCCAAAGCGCTGCCAGCTTTTCGGGGTCTTTCCCGCCTGTGATCGCCATGACGTTCATGCGTTCACTGTAATCCATAATGGATTTGAGAAATACTTTAAACACTGAAAAAGAGTCTTCAATTGTACCCATGCGATAGTTGATGGTCATTTTCGTATCCTTTCGGAATAAAGATAAAGCATTATAGCATTTGAGATTTTTTGGAAAAGAAAAGCCTTCCGAGTCAATTAGATTCACAAATCTGACTCGGAAGGTTCTTTTCGTAACAACATGGGACGGTAACTATTATTGTCCGCACTCATGCGGATATGGACTCCAATCACACAGGTTGAATCATATGTAAATCGGATACAATTACGTCCATTATGATCACATCCGAAGATTTAAATCCCGTGTTACTCTCCGCTTTCACCAAAGAGATCACCTGGCTGGAGGCATCCACGCGTTTTCCGTTGGATGATTTTATTGACACCTTTTACCGCACTCGTGAACGGACTCGGGCAAGCCTTGAAGATCTTACGGATGCGCAAGTTGCCTACTCATCCACCGTTCATCCTTTTTGGTCAATCAGTGAATCGGTAACCCATCTCGTTTTTACGCAGGGTTTTTACCATAATAAACTGCTCGATATTTCCACCAGTCAACTGGCTCATGCTGTGGAAGCTCCGCGCGGATTTGGCGAAGGAGCAAAGATAAACGTTTCTGCGAGCGAATTAATTGCCAGCCTGAGTGCGGCTACCAGGAGAATCCGCCTGGTGATCGAAGGGACTCGCAGAAATCACAACCCTGAAAAGATCGAGGTCAGTTCTGCATTTGGGAAATGCGCCTACAACACATGGATGCTGCTGATGCTGGCGCATGAGGTGGATCATCTGCGTCAAATTGCAGCGATGCGGGGATTGGCACGCACAAGCGAGTAGATAAAAAAGAAGACACATCGCCTTCTTTTTTATCTACTCCACTAAAAATCAAAATAATTATTTGGGTTTATCTGCCCACAAGAAAGCCAGCAAAAAGACTTCAGCAGCTTTGGCGTAGTATCCGATAGCGCTGGTTGTGCCTGCCTCAAATTGTTTGTTGCCCATGATCACCCATAAGGCAATCGTAAGCAGGGTATATCCTACCAGCCCCCACCAGACCATTTTATGCCGTTGTTGAAAAAAAGCGATCGGCAAAAAGTACGCACCCAGCAAACCAATATAACCGAGACCATTTAAGGTGAAGCCGGGGTCTGGAAAAAGAATAAGATGGAAGTAAGCGGCTAACAAACCACCTAGAATGATGCCATAATGTTTAACTTCAAGTTTCATGTTTTTCTCCTTTGGTGAATAAGGTTAATGCTGGTTAATCTAACATTGGAAAGACGACATAAAGAACAGTCTTTCTTACTCAGGAGAACATATAACTCGTCTTTGGGTTTCACTCGTTAACAAATAAAGGAAGTGCGAGTAAAATACATATTGTCTCATTTTCCCCGTCGTGATTCGACGGGTACCTCAAACTCTAAAGGAGAAAATCCCAATGTATCACACAATTATTATCGTCGGCAATGTAGGAAAAGACCCCGAAATGCGTTACACGCCATCGGGTCAGGCTGTCACATCTTTTTCAGTTGCTACAAGCCGCCAGTACACTGCCGGGAACGGCGAGCAGGTAAAAGAAACCATCTGGTTCCGTGTTTCCACATGGGGCAAAACAGCAGAGGCATGTAATCAATATGTTAAGAAAGGCTCCAAAGTACTCATTGAAGGACGCCTGACACCGGATAAAAATACGGGCGGCCCAAAGGTGTGGACAAAACAAGATGGTAGTACCGGCTCTTCCTTTGAAGTCACAGCCTCCACCGTTCGCTTCCTTTCTGCGCGCGGCGAAGTTGGCGAAAGCGGACCTGTTGCTGGCGGTCACAACATGGAAATGGCCGAGCTTCCTCCCGAAGACGACATCCCATTCTAATCAAATAAGAATAACCGGCTTTGGAAGTCTGTTTGTACCTCAACAGACTTCCAAAGTCTTTGGATTGTTAGACATGTTTGCAAAATATGGATGATCCCATGACCACTCCTCAAACACCTCCCAAACCCAGCGGCCCCATTCTTGAGCCTCCCGATAATCTGGAAATCGTATACGCCAACCTCGCGCGCATTGCCCACTCCCCCGCCGATATCGTACTTGATTTTGCCCACATCCTGCCCGGCGAACCAAAGGCAAAGATACGCTCGCGTGTAGTAATGACTCCGCTTAGCGCAAAATTATTAGTCCGGGCGCTCACTGAAAACCTGGCACGCTATGAAGCCGCCTTTGGAGAGATCAACCTGCCCACCAACACCACGCTGGCAGATAATCTTTTCCGTCCTTTTCACCAGCCGCCTGAGCCGCCGAAAGAACCCTAGGTCAACATGCACAAACTCGAACAGATCACAGAAGGAATACGAAAGACATTTGATGCGCGCACCTCGGCGCGCGATCAAGCCCTGGCGCAGGCACGTCAGCTCACGCGCGCCTGCTCGCTTGCCATCCGTGCTGTGCATCGTGACGAGGCAGATGTAATGAACACACATTTGCAGGAGGCGCGTCAACTGGCCGATACGCTTCGCGGCTCGCTGGCATCTTATCCCGATCTGTTTCACGCAGGATATACACAGGATGCGCTAAAGGAATTTGTGGAAGCAAATGTCACCTGCGCTTTAATTCGGAATGAACCGCTTCAGACTCCCGAAGAACTGGTCGTCGAACCTGCGACATATCTCAACGGGTTGGCAGAAGTCGTCGGCGAGTTGCGCCGACGCAGCCTGGATATTCTCCGCCATGGCTATTCTCCGGAAGTGGAACGCCTGCTTGGCATCATGGACGAGATCTATTCCGTCATGGTCACCATGGATTATCCCGATGCGATCACCAACGGCCTTCGTCGTCAAACCGACCTGGCACGCGGCATCATCGAAAAGACACGCGGCGACATCACATTTAGTCTGCGCGGCGAACATCTCACTCAGGCTATCAGCCGGTTGAGCGCCCAATTGAACAGCGACCCGTTAAACGGCGCCGTCCTGAGCGCGTCGAAGGATCAAAAAAGAAGCGGGTAAATCACCATGACAAAAGGTGGACGTCGTTATCCGCTGGTCGTTTATACGCGCATGATCAATCTTTGGCGGCCCGTCATCTTCGCGATTGGCATTGCGTTGTTTGGTTTGGCATGGGCTTTGTATAGCTGGGGATTTGAACAATGGCGCTGGCTTACCATTGCCGGTATCGGCGGATTTAATCTATTCCTTGGAATTTTATTATTCGTATTGCGCCAGAGCGCTTATGTGCAGCCGTTCAGCGATCATCTTCGGCTGGTTACGCCGTTTTTACGATTAAATATTTCATATAAGAGATTTCTTCGCACATCATCTTCAACCATGAGCGCATTGTTCCCGCCAAATAGTGTTTCAAAATGGCAGGCGGATATCATTCAACCAATCGCCAAAATGACCGCGATCGTTCTCCAATTGAGAGGGCATCCCTTGTCGCAATCCGTTTTACGGTTATTCCTTTCGCCCCTTTTCTTCAAGGATAAAACCCCGCATCTTGTGATCGTTGTCGATGACTGGATGCGCCTGAGCTCCGAAATAGAGGGCATGCGTTCAGGCAGCGGACCCACCTCAGCCCCTCAAAAAAAGCGTGATAGTTCCATTCTTTCACGCCTGCCCCGCAACGAATGAATATATATTTTGCGTGTTCCATTACCGGCGGGCGTGAATTCGAATCTATTTATCAGGAGATTGTTGCAGCCCTTACAAAAGACGGGCATGAAATCCCCACATCTCATCTGGCAAAATCAGAAGCGGTGGAAAATGAACGTCTACTCACACCTCGTGATGTATATGAGCGCGATGTAAATTGGATAAAAAATTGTGATGCGCTGGTTGCAGAAGTCAGCATACCTTCGCATGGAGTCGGCTACGAGATCGGGTTTGCGTTAAATATTGGGAAACCCGTTTTATGTCTTCATCATAAAGAGCGGAAAGTATCCAAGATGATCACAGGCAACCCAGACCCCGCATTGACTGTCTGCTCCTACTCAAGCATTGAAGAGGCTGTTTCCCAAATACACACTTTTCTACAGAGCTTATAAATATTTGTGAATATCATCATATTCAAACGGTGACATTCGACGATGGTTGAAAAAAGAGAAGTGGATTAATATGAAAGCGGAGACGGAACAAAGACACCTCCAAAGTACTCCTCTTGTCTCCTCCTTTGGCGAAAGTTGCCGCCGAGTGAAAACTCGGCGGCAACATTTTTAACTCAATAATTTATTTTCAATTATTCCTGCGGGGGGAGAATTACAATAAAAGACGAACCTTTTCCCACTGTCGATTCCACCCAAACGCGTCCTTGATGGCTGGTTACTATGGATTTGACAATAGCCAGCCCCAGCCCGGAGCCTTCCACGCCATCCGGCGCATTCGTAGCGCGGTAAAACTTATCAAACACATTGTTTTGCTCTTCAGGGGGAATCCCAGGGCCTGTATCTTCAACCTTGAGAATGATCTGATTGTCCTGCATGGACATATTCACCCAAACACTGCCCCCCTCCGGCGTATATTTAATCGCATTCCCCAAAAGATTATCCAACATTTGACGAATACGAATTGGATTCGCGCGCAACGGCAGTAAATCAGTGGCAATATCCTTGGTAAGTTTGATATTCTTTTTCTTTACCTGGTTATCGAACATATCCAGCGAATATTTCAGCACACCTTCAAGCTGAACCGCCTCGCGGCGCGTATCAAAACCCGCTTCGAGACGACCAAGATCAAGCAGATCATTTACCAATGCTGTGATATGTTGAACGCTCCCCTGCAAACGCTCCAAAAATTCCTGTTGATTTTCGTTCAATGGACCGGTACGCTCGATCAACTCTGTATAACCAAGGATTGCTGTTAAGGGAGAGCGCAAATCATGCGAGACTGTATGAATGAAATCACTTTTCAGGCGGTCAAGTTCTTTGATGTAGGAAATGTCCTGCATGGTCACAGCGGCGCCGATTTTTGGGATGGGCGTATATTGAGCATTGAACACGCGGCCATCGTCAAAGTTGATCTCATGATATTTCAGGGGGCCTTCAGCGGAACGGACCAACAGGGCTCTTAAGTCTGCATTTGGGATCACATCACTAAGTGATTTCCCTGCGGTCTCTTTTCCATTCAGATCAAAAATATCGCGTATCGCGCGATTAACAAATAAAATAATCTGGTTCTCATCCATCACGATCACACCGTCTTGAATATTCGCGATGATCGCTTCCAACTTGGTACGCTCAGTTTCAGAAATTTGGGCTTTTTCAACAAGTGAGGATGTGGTACGTTTTACTTCCCGGCGCAGCCAGTCTCCCAGTTTTCTCGCGTGAGCCAGACTCCTGCTCACCTCATTCGTAATATCATCCATTTTGAGAGGCGGATATAGGTAGCCGGTTAATCCCATTTTAAGAGCAGCTTTGGCAAAACCAGTTGTATCCTGATCCGCATATAAAATGATCGGCAAAGTGGGAAACCGTTCAAGTAATTCACTTGAAATGGACAGGCCGGCCTGGTCTGCAAACTTCTCGCCGATGATCATTAAAGCAGGGATGGACTCCTGCACGGATTTATTCAACGCAGCACGGTCATGAGAAACTGCCACTTCATATCCCGCCGCGCGCAATGTTCGTTCCATCAAATCCAAAATTTGGGACGGATTTAACGCTAGTAAAATCAGGTCTTGTTTCGGCATAAATTTAATATTATGGTCTTTATTTTTAGCGTGGAGAGACAACAGTCTTTTCAGAAGAACGCGAGAGGCGATGCAGCGCGGCCCGCACAGATTCCAATGCGGCTTTCTGCTCGGGGTTGAGTGTGCCTGGCATTTCAGTCAACAACAGGTTGAGGGGATAATTCGCAGCCTGCACCTCACTTTGAACCGAATCACGGATCGTCTCAAGCGCGGCATGGCGGTGTTTTTCACCTATTCGCGCAGTTTCAGCAGATTGTTCCAACGCGCGGAATAATCGCGCATTCACCAGCGAAATGGAAGCGTAATCAGCCATGGCTTCCAGTAAGACCTGTACATCACGCGACATCTCGCGGTCATTTTTTCGCACAACAATCAGTAAACCAATTACCTCATTTTGGATTTTTATCGGAATCACGCCAACAGCCTTACCCAAAGAGGCCATCTTGAATTTCTGCAAAGGCGCGCCGCTCATCACAAGGCTTTCCCCTGAAAGCGCCACAAGGGAACTGATCCCATCATCCACCGGCTGGTTTATTTTCTTCGCCCACGCCTCAGGCAAATTGCGATGCGCGCGCAGCAAATATGCATTACTGCGTTCATCACGCAGCATCAACCAGCACATGTCTGCTTCGGCAACCTGCAGGGCGCTTTCAAGAATACGATCAAATAACAGGCGTTGATCTGTGATCGAAACCACTGCCTTTGCCGTTGTAAGGATCGTAGTGAGGTCGCGCAGCCTGCGCTGCTGTTCCTCATGCGCCGCTTTTAATTGGCGGTCCAACTTTTGCCGTTCGCGTGTTTCTTCGGTCTGACGCAAGGCGCGCTCAACAATGGAGACCACCTCCGCATCGCGCACAGGCCAGAAGATCACATCTGTAGCGCCAAGGCGAAAAGCCTGAATCGCATCCGCTTCCTGGCCTTTTTCCGCGATCACGATCAGCGATGACTTTACACCCTGCGCATTCAACGCCGTGAGCAGGTCTTTTCCGCTCAGGCCTGGTAAATTTAAATTGGCGAGAATCAGGTCTGGAGGAGTCTGAATCGCGTGTTTAATCGCGGAGCCGGCATCGCCAACCACAGTCACTTGGTATCCAAGAGGCCGAAGCGATTGTCTCCCGATTAAGTCAGCAATATCTGGGTCACTTTCAACAATAAGAATTTGTTCCCCGGTAGCCATGGTTTATCAGTTTTCCTTGCCGCGATTCTATCACCTTTTCGAGTACAATTTCTCGTATGAATTTCACTAATTACGGTATTGCAACGGTGATTCCAGCTTATCGTGTGGAACGTGATATCGAATCCGTAATCAGTGGACTCCCGCCCTATATAAAGCACATTATCGTTGTGGATGACGCTTCGCCCGATTCATGCGCGGACCTGGTAACTGCCGCTGCCCAAAAAGATTCTCGCATCACTTTGATACGTCACTCCCAAAACCAGGGTGTGGGCGGCGCAATGGTTTCGGGCTTTCGCAAAGCGCTCGAACTCGGCGCGCAGATTATTATAAAACTTGACGGCGATGGCCAAATGGACTCCGCGCACATCCCAGCGTTGATCACTCCCCTCATTGAGGGAAAAGCAGATTACGTCAAAGGCAATCGCTTTCGTGATTTTCAGTCGCTTCAACAGATGCCCATTATTCGCCGCATTGGGAATCTTGGATTAAGTTTCCTCACCAAGGCGGCAACGGGATATTGGAATATCTTCGACCCCACAAACGGCTTCTTCGCCATTCGCGCTGAAATCCTGGCGCAGCTCCCACTCGAAAAAATTGACCGTCGATATTATTTTGAAACATCCATGCTCTCGCATTTATATTTGCTGGATGCCTATATTTTGGATATCCCTCTGCCTGCGCGTTATCGCGGCGAGACGTCAAATATGGTCATTCGAAGTGTGTTGATTGAATTTCCCATAAAACTTACCCGCACTTTTTTTCGCCGTATCATTCTCAAGTATTTTCTCATTGATTTTTCCATGACATCCGTATATTTACTTACAGGCATCCCTCTTTTATTATTCGGTTTGATCTTTGGCATCACAAAATGGATACAGTATGCCGCGATCGGTATCGCCGCCCCAACGGGTACGGTCATGCTGCCCACACTTTCTGTTATTCTTGCCATTCAAATATTGCTTTCTGCAATTGAAATAGACCTGAATTCCACACCCCGCAAAGCGCTGACCGGCCCATTATGAAAACAAGTGATTTCAACTCCTACAAATCCCGTTATCGGAATGCCATTCGACAGGTGCTTGCAACGGCTGAACCCGGCCGTCTGGACGAGGCCGCTTTTCCAGCATACTCGCATCGCAACCCGCTCATCAACTGGCTGTTTTGGCAGCGTCTTCGCAAAGTAATGGAACATATTCAACGTCCAACGCTTTACGAGCGCGTGCTTGATTTCGGATGCGGCAGCGGCGTAATGCTGCCCCATCTTTCGCAGATCAGTTCACAGGTCACCGCAATGGACGTAGACCTTCTTCCACTTGAACGTGCGCAGGCCTATATTCCACTCGCATCGAATGTGGAAGTTAAAGATGCAAGCAAAAATGGAATTGTCGATCTGCCCGCAAATTCCTTTGACCTCATCATCGCATTGGACGTGCTGGAACATGTCAAGGATCTGCCGCGCACATTGAATGAACTTCTCATGCTTCTTAAACAAGCCGGGCAGCTGATCGTCTCCGGCCCCACAGAAAATATCCTTTATCAAATCGGGCGGAAAGTTGCAGGGCCTGAATATTCTGGCACCTATCACGAGCGAGGGATTGCAGAGATCAAGACTGAA
>JBBSCM010000019.1:0-26524 GCA_038250295.1 Anaerolineales bacterium
GCCATGCCTTGAATGCCATCCACGAGACGAGTATGTAAATCTGCGCGCAGGGTGATGATTTCCACTGCTGGTCTGCGGCTGATAATTTGGGCGAGGACTGGCAGGACCAAGCCGAGGCTGAGAAAAAAGACTAAGAACGCCAGAGCAAGTTGAAGTCCGAATGAAGCGAGGAAAAGGGCTACGAAAAATCCAATCAGGATGGCAGTCAAAGGCGGTGAGACGACTCGAACGTAAAAATTTTCCAATGTCTCCACATCGCCGACAATACGGGCGAGCAGATCGCCTGCGCGGTATTCCATCAACCGGGCAGGAGCGAGCGGCTCAAGTTTTTCGTAGAACCAAATTCGTAAACGTGAAAGCAATCGAAACGTAACATCATGCGAAACAAGGCGCTCGGCATAACGAAAGAGACCGCGCGCGATGCCGAAGAAACGCACGCCCACAACCGAGACGCCGAGATCAGCCACGGATGGATGCAGCGCGGCTGTGGAAATGAGCCATGCGGATGTGCCCATCAGCGCAACGCTGGAGCCAATGGTGCCCGCGCCAATAATTATAGAAAGTGCCACGCGAGACCAGGAGCCTTCGAGGAAGGAGAGCAGGCGAGGGAGAATTGGTAAGTGGTAATTAGTGATTGGTAATTGAGGAGTGAGGATTGGAGATTGGAGATTAGTATGTTCAGGGTTGGTTATTACAGTTTGATTCTTTTCTCTTTCATCTTTCTCCTTTACATCATATGTTTTGACCATGCTCGCATACACGCCGTTGTTGTTGATGAGTTCGCTGTGGGTGCCCTCTTCAGCGATGTGGCCTTTGTCCAGGACGATGATTTGATCAGATTGGAAAATGGTGTTGAGGCGATGTGCAATCGTAATGACAGTTCGCCCCTGCATCAATTTGCGCGTGGATTCTTCCAGCAGGGATTCGGTCTCAGGATCAAGACTGGATGTGGGTTCATCAAGAATGAGAATAGGCGCATCTTTTAGAAAGGCGCGTGCAAGCGCAAGGCGCTGGGCTTGTCCGCTGGAGAGGCGCGCGCCAGCTTCACCAATGATGGTTTCATATTTTTGCGGAAGCGACTCTATAAATTCATGCAAATGCGCGGAGCGTGCCGCTGATGTAACTTGTTCGTCGGTTGCTTCAGGATTGCCGAGGCGGATATTCGCTGCGAGAGTATCGTGGAAGAGGTATGGTTTTTGCGGGACCCAGGCGATGGAAGGAATTAGGGATTGGGAATTAGGAATTAGGAATTGCGTGTTGCGTGTTGCATGATGCGTGTCTGTCTGTGTGCTGATTTGGCCTGAGGTGGGCTGGATGAAACCGAGAAGAAGTTGAACGAGCGTTGATTTGCCCGCACCTGTTTTGCCGACCAATGCAATTTGCTGCCCGCGCTGGATTCTTAAGTTGATATTTTTAAGCGCGGGGACGGTTTCATTTGGATACGTGAAGGAGACATTTTCAAAAATGATTTTGTCAACCGTAGTCGCGACTTCAGTCGCGTTTAAACGACTAAAGTCGTCACTACGATTTAATGGTGTGTCTAAAATTTCATAAATTCGCTTTGCGGCGGTTGTCCCAGACATGCCGGCGTGGAAGCGTGCGCCGAGTGCGCGTAACGGCATGTAGAATTCAGGAGCGAGCACGAGTAAAAAGAGTGCAGGTTGAAACTCCATTTTCGCGTAGAGGAGGCGAAAACCGATCTCAACTGCTATCACTGCGGTACTCAGTGTTGCGAGCAATTCAAGCGCCAGTGCGGAAAGAAAGGTGATGCGCAAAACTCCCAGAGTCGTATCGCGGAATTTGTCGCTAACCTCGGCAATGGTGCGAGTCTGCGCTTTGGATTGCCCGAATAATTTCAGAGTGGTCAATCCTTGCAAGCTGTCTAGGAAGTGCGCGCTTAACAAACGCAAAGTTTCATATTGACGTTTGGTAACTGCCTCCGCGCCTTTACCGATCATGATCATAAAAAAAGGAATCAAGGGTGCAGTGATGAGCAGGATGATTCCTGAAAGTAGGTCAATGGGGAAGACAAAAATAAGAATTGATAATGGGATAAGTGTTGTAATAACCAGTTGCGGAAGATATTGACTGAAGTATGCGTCCAGCGCTTCAATGCCTTCGACTGCGGCGGCGGTTAATTCGCCTGTACGTTGTCCACGGGAATAGGCAGGGCCGAGATTTAGAATGTGCGCGAAGAGACGATTGCGTAAGTCCGTTTTGATCTTGACTGCCACTGCGTTGGCGGAAATTTCATTCAGCCATGTCAGAAAAGCGCGCCCAGCAATGGCAACGAGTATCAAGCGCAAAAGTCCTGTCACTTGAGCGAGGGATTGTCCACCTAAAAAAACATTGTTGATGGAACTGCTGAGGAGCCAGGCCTGCCAAATCGTCAGCAGACCCGCTAAAAAGCCAGAAAGGATCGTTAAAGTCAGGGCGAAACGGGTATCACGGGTGAGGGAAAGAAGTCGGCGATGCATTGGCTGAGTCTACTGGTCAATATATGAAACTGCAAGATGAAAGTTGGAAGATAATTTTATCTTGCAACTTTCTGATCACTAATCCTGTGCGCCTACCAGGATGATATCGCCTGCACTGACGGGTTCTTCCGCGTCCACTGATTTTTTCAAGGCTGCTTCAGTTCCCTGACGCGCAAATTTGTACATCAATCGAATCATAATGATGGTAAGTGTGCTGTATATCAGAGCGAAACCCACGAGGCTGATCGTAACATCTGTAACGGTCAGATTCGGCGAGATGGCCTGAGCCGTGGTGAGCAAGCCTTGTACGATCCAGGGCTGGCGTCCCATTTCAGTGGTGACCCAGCCAGCCACGCCTGCGATAAAAGGAACGGGGATTGCGTATGGAATCCACTTGAGCCATTTCACCAGCTTGGGCGACCAGTTGCGATACACAACCAACAGGCTGAAGGCAGAGACGAAGAGCATGATAAATTCTATCGCGAACATGGTTCGGAATGACCAGTAGGTGACCACCATCAGCGGGATGTAATCATTTGGACCGTACTTTGATGTATATTCAGCTTGAAGTTCGTTGACGCCTTTTACTTCGCAATTAAAGTTGTTGCACGCGAGGAAACTCATCAGGTAGGGAATGCGAATCGACCAGACTTCTTTTTTACCTGTCAGGTCACCAATGGTGAGCAGGGAGAAAGATGCGGGTTGTTCGGTCTCCCAGATGGCTTCGATGGCGGCGAGTTTCATAGGCTGATAGAGACGCATCTCCTGACCTTGTTTGTGGCCTGTCATCAATAAGAGGAACGTTGCAATCAAGCCGACAATTGCTCCTGCTGCGAAGGAGGGTTTGAAAACATCCAATTCCTGCTTTCGCAAAATGTACCAGGAACTTATGCCCAGCATAACGAAAGCGGAAGTCGCCAACCCGGCAGAGAAGGCATGTTGGAACAGCAACCAGCCTTTCGGATTTAAGATCACGGCGAAGATATCCACAAGTTGAGCATTGCCAGTTACGGGGTTGATCACATACCCGACGGGGTTATGCATCCATCCGCTGGCGAGCAAGATCCAGATCGAAGAGAATAAACTGCCGATGGCTGCCATCCAAATCGAAAAAAGGTGAACTTTTTTCGAAACACGATCTTCGCCGAAGATCCAGATACCGATGAAGACTGACTCAAGGAAGAAAGCAACCATCGTTTCAATGGCAAGAAGCGCGCCAAATACATCTCCAACAAAGCGGGAATACTCGGACCAATTCATGCCGAATTGAAACTCCTGTACGAGCCCGGTCACAATGCCCATGCCAAAGTTGACTAGAAATAATTTGCCCCAGAATTTTGCCATACGGCGATAGCGTTCTTCACCTGTGCGGTAATATAGGGTTTGAAAGATGGCGATGAACCAGACCAGCCCAAGGGTGAGGGGAACGAACAGGAAATGAAGGCCAGTAGTTAAACCAAATTGAATACGGGAAAGGGTAACAACATCCATTGTATAACTCCAACTAAAATTTACTCTTCTTTTTTGTGAAACATAGTACAAGTTGGGTTAATATACCAAATAGGGTCTTTTTTGTGATTAATTGCACATAAGAATCTTTGTTGGAAAAATATATTTTGTTAATAGGTTTGGTTGCTATGATTTTTTTGAGTAAATAAACGAGCCAGGGAAATTTTCCTCGGCTCGTTTCCTATAAAGGTTAGTGCCACTTGCTTTGCACGGCGATCGTGTAAATTTTAATATTCAGCACAATGAAGCGCCATAACTGATATAACTTGAAATTCATCCAGAACTTTTCTGCCTTGCTAAATTCTTGTTCGTTTTGCATGTCTGCCTCTATTCGGGGATTAACTTCCAGCCCAGCAGGGCTTTGAATTTCCAGATGAAAGTGTAATGGAGCATGAACTTCATCCATGCGCCGCTTACACCCATTTCGAGGTGCGAAATAAACAGGTCACGCCCATATTCGTTTTGATATTTCTTGCGGTCTGGGACTACTGGACGCATAACGATCGTGACTGCGTTGCCATCCCAAAGCGAATCACCCATGGACGCGATACAGGCTGCCACCATTTCGGTCATGCGTTCGCTGTGAGTCATCTTGCCAGTCTGGATCAAGTCTGCGATATTCATGGCTACCACGCGTCCGATCACGCCGCTGACCATTCCTGTGCGCGGCGGCGCTGGGGCGATGGCCACGCCGTTCTTGTTGGTGAATGGCTTGGAGATCGGTCCGGGAGGTGCAAAGGCAATGCCTGCGGCAAAGACATTTTGATAATTTGGATTTTGGTATTGAGCAGGCCAGGCCTCAGGGGTTTGTGCGAGTTCAGGATAGGGTAGACCATATTTACCATCCACCAGCACAAATCCTGCCGGGTTGATCAGCTTGGCAGAAATGTCTGAGCCATCCTTGCCTATGTACTTGAACGGCTGTCCTTTGAATTGCGGAATGAGCATGGAGAAGTCGAAATCAGTTGTGCCTTCTTCGCCTTCGTAATTCTGCCAGTGGATCTTGCCTTCTTCAACCTTGGTTACACCAGTCTGCACCTGATAGCGGATGCCGTGGTCATTGAAGACAGACTTGATAAACTCATCGCTTTTCTGCACAATTCCATTTCGTTTGATCTGCACACCGTTGACGCCGAAATCACCCAAGGCGGGTTCATTGGAAAGCCACAGAATATCAGCCTTATCTCGCAAGCCTTTCTTGACTAGATCTTTATGGACGTTGACGATGTACTCGAACGCCGCGCCCTGACAGGTGGCCATGGGGTGACCAGTACCGATTGCGATCTTTACCTTTTCGCCCTTCTTCATGCGATCACACAAGGCGAGGTAAGCATCGCGTGTTTTGATTGCGTGCGGCAGGGAACAGATGGAATGGGTGAACCCGCCTTCAGGTCCAAGGCCGGGCGTGCCGGCAAAGTTGAGCAGGGGACCGGGCGCGATAACAAGGTAATCGTAGTTCAGACGCACTTCCTTGCCTGTGCCAATTTCCTCGCCCAATACATACTGATCGCCCACGTCAGGATGAATCTCCTTTGCGGCAGCATGGACTAAATTAACGTTCATACTGTCATAGACGGGCTTGAGCTTGAAGATGGTTTGCTCGGGCTTCATGTGCCCTACACCTACCCAAACCCACGAGGGGACATAGCCAAACACATCTCGGTTGCTAATGACGGTTATTTCGTGCTTTTTGCCGAGTTTATCCCCCAAATAAAGGGCGGCAGTGTGACCTGCAAATCCCGCGCCGATTACAAGAACTTTTGCCATAGCTGACTCCTTTTTGCTTTTTGGAATGTATGAGATGTCACATATTTGTGACAATAAGCACAAAAAATAAAGGCGGAGTGAATTCACTCCGCCTTTATTTAAACTAGTAAACCAATGTCTTCTTATCGGTGCTGATGCGTTTGCGGAACATGTAGTACGTCCAGCCTTGATAGGCGAGGACGATGGGGACGAAGATGAGGGCAACGATGGACATGACACCGAGTGTGTATTGTGATGACGATGCGTTGTAGATGGTCAATGAAAACGCAGGGTTGGTGGTGGAGAGCATCACGTTGGGGAAGGTCATTGAGAAGAAGGTGACCTGGGTCAACACAATGTTTAGCGCGACCATGATGAAGGCCCAGCCTTCCATCTTTTGGTTGATGAAGTAGCCTGCGGCAAGCAGGACGGCAACAGCGGCAATCGGGATAATGCCAGGGTTGACTATGCCGCGTGCCCAGAAGCCAGCAACGTAGGTGAAGATGCCGAGTGCAATGTAGAGCACGGTAGCACCGATCCACAATTTCTTTGCAAAAACGTTGACGCGTTCACGCAGTTCACCCTCTAGTTTGAGGCCGAGGAAATTTGCGCCGTGAAGCAGGAAGATTGCAACGGTGGTCAGTCCGCCGAGCAAGCCGTATGGATTGAGCAAAGTAAAGAGATTGCCCGTGAACATTTTATTTGCATCAATCGGCACGCCGCGCGCGAGGTTGGCGAAAGCCGCGCCAAGTAAAAGAGCGGAAAGGAATGAGCCGATGGCGATCATCCAGTCAAAGCGATTGCGCCAGGCGGGAGCGGCATCCTTGGAACGATATTCAAAGGAAATACCGCGAATGATGAGGCCAACCAACAAAAGGAACAGGGCAAGATAGAAGCCGCTGAACATGGTGGCGTACCACTCAGGGAAAGCCGCAAAAGTCGCGCCGCCTGCGGTCAATAACCAGACTTCATTGCCGTCCCAGACGGGGCCGACGGTGTTGATGATAGCGCGGCGTTCTTCGTCTTTTTTTCCGAGAAAGGGCAGGAGCATTCCTACGCCGAAGTCGAAGCCTTCAAGGAAGAAGAATCCGATCCACAGGACTGCGATCAAAATGAACCAAAGGATTTGTAAAAATTCGTAAGACATGTTGTTGTTCCTCCGCGATTAATCTTGCGAGCCAACGCGGGCAGGCGCTACGTCAACCGATTCGTGCATGGCGGCGTCTGGACCAGCAATGGCATATTTCTTCATCAGGTACACCATGGAAACAGCCAGTGAGCCATAAACAACCGTGTAGCCGATGAGCGAGATCCACAAATCAACCACGGTCAGATTCGGTGAGACCGCATCTTCCACTTTGAGCAAACCATAAACGATCCAGGGTTGGCGTCCCATTTCAGTCAGGATCCAGCCGCTGGCGTTGGCACTGTAGGGCAAGAGGAGCGCACCGAAGGGGACGAGTTTCATCCACTTGGCGTTTTCATAGTCCTTGCGGCGTGTGCCATACAGGAACCAGGCAGATGCGCCCATCATAATTAAACCAAATGCCATCATGATGCGGAATGTCCAGTAGGTGACAACCATCAATGGAATGTAGTCGCCGGGACCGTATTTTTGTACGGCATCTGCCTGAAGTTCATTGACACCTTTTACTTCGCATGTGAAGTTATTGCAGGCGAGGAAGCTCATTGCGTACGGAATACGAATAGACCAGATTTCTTTCTTGCCGCTCAAATCACCAATTGTGAGCAGGGAGAATGAAGCAGGCTGTTCGGTTTCCCACAGGCCTTCGAGTGCGGCAAGTTTCATCGGCTGGACTTCGCGCATATACTGACCCATGGTATGGCCGCCGAGGAATACCAGCGTGCTGGCAATTAAGCCTGCTACGGCGCCGATTTGGAAGGAGCGCTTGAAGAAAGCCATATTTTGCTTGCGGACAATGTGATATGCGCTGACTGCCAAAATCAGGAAGGCGGCCATCGCCAAGCCATCCGACAAGGTGTGCCAGATGAAAATCCAAGCCTTTGGATTGGCAACCAGAGCAAAGAAATTTACCATTTCCAGCCGTCCGTTGGCTTCATTCATAGCATAGGAAGCGGCAGGCGGGGCTTGCATAAACCCATTCGCCAGCAAAATCCAAATTGCAGACAGGTTGGAGCCGATAGCGACCAGCCAGATGGAAGCCAGATGA
This sequence comes from Anaerolineales bacterium, assembly GCA_038250295.1. GTDB lineage: Bacteria > Chloroflexota > Anaerolineae > Anaerolineales > Villigracilaceae > Villigracilis. The sequence continues at coordinate 7,925 of JBBSCM010000019.1, forward strand.
ACCTTTTCAGGTACGCGGCCCTCGCCAAAAATCCAGATGCCCAGGAAGGTGGATTCCATGAAGAAAGCCAGTAGGGCCTCGATGGCGAGGGGAGCGCCGAAGATATCGCCCACGTAGCGGCTGTACTCACTCCAATTCATACCGAACTGGAATTCCTGTACGATGCCCGTGACAACACCAATGGCAAAGTTGATCAGGAATAATTTGCCCCAGAATTTTGCCATCTTGCGCCATGTTTCATCTTTGGTTTGGTAATAACGGGTTTGAAAAAATGCCACATACCAGCCCAGCCCCAATGTCAGCGGGACAAAGAGCCAGTGATAGATGGTCGTTAGGCCGAATTGCAATCGAGAAAGTGTGACTATGTCCATATCTTTATTCTCCAAATTGGATTATTAATGACTTGATTGTGATGTGTTGTACAATGGAAATAATACTTGCTTGGTAATTTCTCCTTTCAATACAAATTTTTCCTCCAGATACTTTCTTTGGTTTTACATGTAGGTGGTCGATCAGGAAATACTTAGGGGAATGAATTGCTCTGCAGGAATTGGTGTGGGGGAGTTCTTAATTATCAGGTTGGATTCAATCAAATTGCCTTCTTCCACCAGTTGTTGAAAAGTAATGCGTGCCATTTCATCGCGCAGCATGTTCTTGAGCCGCACCCATTGACAGTGGACTGGGCAGCGTTTATCAAATGGACATTCGCCAGGCTTTAGGACGCAATCTGAGAGATACAGTTCGCCTTCGAAGTGTTCCACTACCTGAAGCAGAGTGATCTGTTTTGGTTCGCGGGCCAATGTGATTCCGCCATCACGCCCGGCTTGGGTAAGAATTAAACCACCGCTTGCCAATTGAGCCACGATGCGTTGTAGAAGCGCCGGGGGGATGAGCATCTCGCGCCCTATCTCGGAAGTTAGGAAGCGTTGACCCGCAGCTTTTTTGGAGAGCGCCAGAATTACTCGAACAGCATAGTCAGTTTGTCGGTTTATTCGAAGCATAAGATTTTCCAATCAATGTTGAGTGTGAGAGTCAACGTTGACTGCTATTGTAAGAATATCTCCTCTTTTTTTGATGTGGAATTAATCACTTTACAGTTATGACAAATGTCCTTTATTTTGTTTGTAAGTGTGAAGTATTTATTACACAGTTTGTCTGAATTTTTTTATTTGAATTTGACGGTGGAGCGCACTTTATCGTTAAATTCTTTGGCATGTTTGGGTGATATAATTTCCAAAACTTAAATCAGAGGCAATGATGATAGATCCTGTAATTTTTTCTTTTAAACTGTTTAGCTGGGAGATCGTACTTCGTTGGTATGGTGTTCTGGTAATGCTCGGTGCAGTAGTAGGCACACTGATAGCGGAACGAGAGATCAAACGCCGCGGCGAAAATGGTGAGAGTATTTGGGATGGGCTTGTATGGGTTCTGCCTGTCGGGATCCTTGGCGCGCGTTTATGGTATGTGGTAAATGATATTCTTGGCGGACATACCTATTATCTCGAAAACCCCGTCAAAATATTCTATATTTGGGAAGGCGGCTTGCACTTCTTTGGCGGCCTTTTGTTTGGCGCAATTGCTTTGTATTTTTTCCTAAAACAAAATGGGATGGATTTTTGGCTCTTTCTCGATGCGATTGTCCCTGCCGTATTTATTGGGCAGGCATTGGCGCGGCCAGCAAATTTCATTAACCAGGAACTCTACGGCCAGCCAACCAAACTTCCGTGGGGGATTCCCATTGACGCGGCGCATCGTCTCCCACAATTTGCGAATTTGAGCGAAGCAACGCGCTTCCACCCTACCTTTGCTTATGAAATGATCTTGAACATTCTCCTGGCGTTGTTATTGATCTGGATTTCCCGTCAATATGCGGAAAAGATGAAGCCTGGGGCGATCTTTTCGGGTTGGCTGATCCTTGCTGGGTTGGCACGCGCATTCATAGAATTTTTCCGCCCAGACCAGCCGCGCATCGGCGATTCAATTGTTACTTACACGATGCTTATATCGCTTTTGATGGCTGTGGCGGGCGTGGTTATGCTGCTGGTGCGATATGGAAAGTTGCAGGTTGCAGCGGCGGAAGGTTGGGAAGATGAATATTACATCAAGCCGGTTAAGAAGCCAGCGCGTACACGAGTGACGGCAGTGGCCGAAGATGTGCCCACCTGGGATGAAGACAATGATGAAGATGTAGTTCCAAAGCCTGCGAAGAAGAAACCTGTTGCCGCATCCGCGAAGAAAGCAGCGGTGAAGAAGACGGCAGCATCTGCGAAGAAAACAGCGGTTAAGGAAACCACCGCAAAAAAGCCGACGACAAAAAGAAAAAGTGAGTAGTAATTACAGGCAGGGTTTGAATCAAAAGAGAGCGCCGCGCGGCGCTCTCTTTTGATTCTCTTGTCTGTTTTGTTACAGATCTACCTGAATCTTTCTTGTAACTTCAGCTTCACGTGTTTCAAAATTAAAGCGTTTGAAAACATCCGCGTACATTTCCAGTATTTGTTCGCGGGTGAGTCCCATTTCTTCGTACGAGTAGATGTGTTCGCTGTGGTATGCGAGCGTCTCTTTTACGGCACGGTCAATAATGACGGGCAGGCCGGGCTTATCAGGATAGCCAAATTGTTCATAGAACGCGCGTATGACCGTTTCCGGGCGCTGGACCAGGTCATCGTATTTCATGATCAGGTGTCGGGGGGAGGGATGCGCGTCCAGATATTTAATAGGATGTTCATACCAATGTTTGGTCATGTCAAAGATCTCATCCAAATAAAGGTATCCAGGTTCGGGATCGGTAAATTGGCGGCGTGCGTAGTTGATCCATGAAACCGTGGAGGGAAGCATATCCAGCGGATTGCGCGCCAGATAAATAATACGCGCCTCGGGGAAGAATTCCGCGAGCGTTTCGATCTTGGCGCTGAAAGCGGGATTCTTCGCCACGAAATATTTTTTCCCCTTGGCATACATATGACGCTGTATCATGGATCGATAGAACGTCATGATTCGTTTTTTATGTTCAGGGCTGAGGGCTTCATCGAAATGAAGATAGTTCGGCATCTCGTCCATGAAGGGGAAGAGGAAGGTGACGAAGAAGCCGTCCCAAATATGCAGATGGATGTTTTCGTCCTCTTCGGGTTGGAAGAAGGAGATGGGGTGGATCTTTATTTTGCCGAGCGTGGCGCGGTCAAATTTGTAGAACAGGCGGTGAAATGTGTTGTTGAAATATTGGGTATCCAACTGCGCGAAGAATTGAGTGATCTTCTTTTGTGTGACGGAGGGCGTCAGGTAAATATCCCATGTCGTTAAACTGGTAAAGGTTTCCGTATCACGCGAGAGCAGGCGATGCAGAAATGTCGATCCACTGCGCAGGTTGCCGAGGATGAACAGCGGTTTTTCGATGGGATGATTTTTGTATGCAGGGAAGAGAATGTCGTCCAGCCAAAAGCAAAACCAGTGGATGAGGGAGCCGACGGGCCAGACCGTGTAGAAGAGCAGGAGAAAGAAAAAGCGTTTTCTAGTGAGACGGGCGGGGGTGTTTTTTGCGCCGAAGAATGAACGATAGAAAGTGCGCCAGAAGAGGTGAAAGTTATATTTCATGTACGAATGAGTATCCTTGCGTTTTTTGGCTTGCATTGAAAAAGCCTGCTAAGGCTCATCTCGGTTATTCTATCACCAATCTTTATTTTGGTTGCCGTGATATTTAAAGATTTTCCACCATTTTCTTGAATCTTTCCATATCTTTTTCTGTGCGTTTAACGAAATTTTTCTTCATCAACGGTCCGACGATCTTCATAATCAGAGTCTTGAATTTGAACTCCGTCTCCAGTTTCCAGAGCGTTTCTTTTTCACTGGTTGCGATAAATGTATTTTTGACGATGTTATCCGCGAATTCGTTTTCATATGCGCCATCAAAGCGGTCTGACTCGGCGCGGAAGGTGATCTTTTCCGTCAGGAAAAATTCGCGTTTGCCTTCGGAATAGGTAAGCCTGGACACGGCTCCTGGCTACCCTGGTATTCCGCTCATATTCTCAAATTTAATGAGTGTGGGCTGCCACTTTTTCATGTTTTCCACACTATCAAAAGCTTTCCATACTTCGGTCCGAGATTTTCGGATAGGGAGTTCAAGCGTGAATTTCATATCTGCTTCTTGTAAGAGAAAATCAAGCCTGCCAATTTTAGAATAATCGTTCTATAAAGTCAATGTACTGGTAGTAAAATTCGCTTCTGCTATCAATTTATTTCCTTGGAGGTAACCATGAGCGAATTAAACTATCAAGCCGTACAGGATTATCTTACGTCCCTCGTCCCGCCGCGTGAAAAGGAAGTGTTAGAGATGGAAGCCCATGCGGAGAAGAATAACTTTCCCATCATTGGGCCAGTCTGCGGATATTATTGTTATCAACTGGCGCGGATGATCAATGCAAAATCCATATTCGAATTGGGATCCGGCTATGGATATTCCACTGCGTGGTTTGCAAAGGCAGTTAAGGAAAATGGAGGTGGCGTGGTACATCACACGGTATGGGATGAGGAACTGTCAAAAAGCGCAATCAGTCACCTGTCCAAGTTGGGATACGAGAATTTGGTCAAGTTTCATAATGCCGAGGCGGTCGAGACTCTGAGTCAAACTGATGGCCCGTTTGACATCATCTTTAACGATATTGATAAACAGGCTTACCCAACCTCTTTGGATGTTATCAAAGGAAAATTGCGAAGCGGCGGAGTCTTGATTATTGACAACATGCTTTGGAGCGGACGCATCTTCGATAAGAACGATGTTTCTCCCGCAACAGAGGGTGTGCGTGAATTTACGCGGCGCATCACCACAGACTCCGATTGGATCGTTTCACTCGTGCCTGCGCGCGATGGCATGATCGTTGCATATAGAAAATAAAAAACAATATGACAAACTTTGATAATATCCCGAATCGCCGTAACCCCAACAACTTGAATAAATGGACATGGTATCCAAAGGATGTGCTGCCCATGTGGGTGGCAGATATGGATTTCCCCGCGCCCAAGCCGATCTTGGATGCGCTTCATAGAGCAGTAGAGCATGGTGTGCTTGGATATGAATTGCCATCACAAGTTTTGAAAGAAACCGTCGCCGCTCGCATGGACGATTTGTACAGCTGGAAGGTAAAGCCCGAAACAGTTGTAGCTGTGACAGGCATTGTCAGTGGATTCAGTGTGGCGGCCCGTATTGCCTGCACACCAAAAAAAGGCGTGCTTATCCAAACGCCTGTTTACAATGAATTTCATGAAGTAAAAAATAACGTAGGTATTCCACAACTTGACGCGCCCTTGATAAAGCATGTAAATGGAAATATTCTCAGTTATGAAATTGATTGGGATATTTTTGAAAGGCAGGTTAAAAAGGCGGGCATGTTCCTGTTATGTAATCCCCATAATCCGCTTGGGATCATATTCTCGCGTAAAGACTTGTTGAGAATGGCAGAACTCTGCATCAAGAATAATGTCCTGATCGTTTCAGATGAAATTCATTCAGAGTTGTTGCTCGATGATCATAAATTTACACCGATGGCGAAGTTGTCCTCTGAAATTGCAAAGAATACGATTACTCTGATCGCTCCATCCAAGACATTTAATGTCCCGGGTTTGTTTTGTGGATTCGCCATTATCACCGATAAAGAATTGCGCGAGCGCTATGAAAAAGAAGTAAATCATTTAAGACTGCATGTCAGCAGTATGGGGCTCTTCGCCTCTCAAGTTGCATTTAGCGGTCAATGTGATATATGGTTGAAAGATCTACGTAAATATCTCACGGGCAATCGCGATTATCTGGTTGAGTATGTTGCGGAAGAAATGCCTGAGGTTCGCATAACAATTCCCGATGCAACTTACCTCGGCTGGCTTGATTTTTCGCAGACAGCGATAGTTGGCTCACCATTTGAATTTTTCTTGAAGAATGCCAAAGTTGCTGCGAGCGAGGGAATGATATTCGGGAAGAGCGGAGAAGGCCATGTCCGCTTGAATTTTGGGACTTCACGCAAGATTCTGAAACAGGGACTGGATCGAATGCGAAAGGCACTTAGATCAATTTAGTAATTAAGACCCTAAAGGTTTTAGAAACCTTTAGGGTCTTTTTATAAAAAGACGGATGGAGAACATCCATCCGTCAAAAGTTCTTTTCTTATGTGTCAGGAAAGGAACGAGTTAGCAATTTTATATCGTCTGAAGGACGTCTGGTTCTAAAGCACGAAAGCAATGGCTTTACCCAGGTTAAGGCGTTTCGCCCTTTCCATCGTTATGTTGTTCAGGTGGTGTTTCTATCGCAACCTCCTTTCTCTAAGATGTTATCATCATACAACAGATTGAGGAGAGATACATTAGAATCAGCCATCAATTTTGTAATTATTTTTTTTCGGTATACGCGAATGAACAAATATTTCAAGAACATCTTTTCTTTATAAATTATTTCAATGCAGCGTCCATTAAATCCCGCAGATACATTATCAATGTCTCCATTCCCGAGTTCGGCAGGGAAATATCATCCACTTGGACAGCGAACTTCTTTCCGCTCCCCTTTATTTCAAGATTGTAGATAAAGCAATCTGCACAGCCAGAAGGCAGTGATCTTTCCGGAGTGATGTATTCAGTGTTTGAAACAATTTCCTGTAGTTTTGATAATCCATTTGCAGAAAGCTCTTTGGTGATTGTCTTGTTTGCCCGTTCATCGCTTACTGTATATTTCCCATTCGATGAAATCTCGATTGAACGCATTAATCCCATGATACCGCCTGAATGGGTCATTGAGATCGTCCATTCACCGGAAACTGCGGGCGGGTTGGATGCAGGCGATTCAAGTGTGGGGGTCTTAAGCGGTTCAGGTGTAACGGACCGTCCACAGCCCGCAATGAGCAGGGGAATGAGAAGTACAAATAGGAAAATGGATCTTAACATTTGAATCTCCTTTGATACAGCATATCAAAGAATGGACGGGAAAGCCATGACCTTTGTTCCCCTTTTGGATAGTTCCTGATAGCGCAATGCGGTAGAATTAATTTTATGAGAAAAATAGCCATACTTGGAATTGGTCAAACAAAAATCGGTGAACATTGGGAAAAATCCCTGCGCGAGATCGGGGGGGATGCCGCTTTTGCCGCCATGCAGGATGCAGGTGTGGATAAGGTGGATGCGCTCTTCGTCGGCAACATGCTTTCACCAATCGTTAATGGACAGAATCAACTCGGAACATTTTTTTCAGACTGGATCGGGCTGTGGAAACAGGAAGCGGTGAAGGTTGAAGCCGCTTGCGCATCCGGAGCTGCGGCGTTTCGTGCCGCGCTGATGGCTGTTGCCTCCGGCGACATAGAGTCAGCGCTGGTGGTGGGTGTCGAAAAAATGACAGACAAAGCTGGCCGCGATGTCACTGCCGCGCTGGCAACCGCCGCAGATGCAGATTATGAAGTGGAACAGGGCGTTTCATTTGTGGGAATCAATGCACTTGTAATGCGGCGTTATATGCACGAATTCGGCTGGAGGCATGAAGACTTCGCGCCTTTTTCCATTAATGCGCACGCAAATGCAATGCATAATCCGTATGCGCGATTGCACGAGAAAATTTCCGTTGAGAAATTTGAAAAATCGTCCATGGTCGCAACTCCGATCAATTTATTGGATGCCTCACCAACAGGCGATGGAGCAGCCGCGATGATCATTGTCCCTGCTGAGAAAGTACAGCGGAAACCGCGCATCGTTGTCTCTGCTTCTGCCGCGGCCACGGATACAATTGCGGTGCATTCACGTAAGGACCCAATGTTTTTGCAGGCTGCATATGCATCATCCACGCGCGCTTATGAAATGGCTGGGATAACAGCCAGCGATATCGATGTCTTTGAGTTGCATGATGCATTCTCAATTATGGCCGCGCTTTCCCTCGAAGCCAGCGGATTTGCGGAAAGAGGCCAGGGTGTCAGACTCGCTCTCGATAACGAGATCAGCATTCAGGGCCGTGTGCCCGTCTGTACTCGCGGCGGATTAAAAGCTCGAGGCCACCCCGTCGGCGCGACAGGTATGTATCAACTTGTGGAGGTCGTCCAACAATTAAGAGGCGAATGTGGCAGGACGCAAGTGGATGGCGCGAAGATCGGCATGGCGCAAAACATCGGCGGTTCAGGCGCAACCATCCTGACACATATATTACAAATTGATTAGAATCACCTTGATGGTTCTCAATTTATGCTATATACTAAAAAGCCTATCATTTTTGAAAGGAGGCCCCCGATGGGAGCAGAACGCCGAAAAATAACGCGAAAAAATTTCTCTTATTATATGCGCGTGATTGACGAGACGAGTGGCAAGCTGGTTGGTCATATCTCGGATATTAGCTCGGGTGGTTTTAAACTGGATAGCAAGGATCCCGTACCGCTTAGCAGGGATATGCGGCTTCGTATCGACCAGACCGGTGAGATCTCGAATAAGAATTATTTGATCTTTGTTGCGCGCGCAACCTGGTGTCAGAGCGATGTGTTGGCTCCTGGGATGTACAACGTTGGCTTTAAGATCGTTAATATGGCTCCGGGTGATTACGACATATTTCTAAAAATGTTCAACACCTATGGAATGTGAAACTCTTCCTGTAAAGAGAGTGTCGAATTCAAAGCCCTGTGAAAACGGGGCTTTTATTATTTTAGAGTCATCCGTCATTGTGAGAAGCTGCAAGACATGCGCACTTCTTTGATTGTCTGGCAGATAATGATAATACATCCTTTAAAAGCGTGTAAAATAAAAACATGAAAAAATTCCTGCATTGGCTTATTCATACGGTTCTAAAACTTATTACAAAAATAGAACCAGCTGGTTATGAAAACCTGCCCGAAAAAGGCGGGTTTGTTATTGCGGTAAATCACCTGGGCTTTTTGGATGTGCCCATGGCGTATTATGCCTTGGATAACTGGAATTTATTTATTCCTGTTGCAGAGAAATGGGAGGAAAATCCCGTTTGGAAATGGCTCGGCAAATATCTTAATTTGATTTTTGTTGACCGCTATAAACCTGATCTGAAAGCCATGCGAGAAATGATCAAACGTATGCAAGCTGGACAAACGCTAGTCATCGCCCCCGAAGGGACTCGCGCACGCGACGAAAAAATGGCCCAGGGAAAACCCGGGGTGGCCTATCTGGCCTCCAAAATGGGCTGGCCAATCGTACCCGTCGCAATTTCTGGAACGGAAGATCGAATCATCATCGGCAATCTCAAACGCTTTCGCCGCACCCCTGTCAAACTGACTGGAGGCAGGCCCTTTAAACTTCCTCCCTTTCCAAAAGAAAACCGCGAGGAAGTTTTACAACAATATACAGACGAGATCATGTGCCGAATTGCAGTCATGCTCCCTGAAAGGAATCGCGGATATTATGCGGAGCATCCACGGTTGAAGGAGTTACTGAACGGCGGTGAATAACCGCCGTTTTTATGTAACATGTGGTTTCGATACGGACTGGGAAGAGCATCCAGCCCTACTCAACCAACAGATTGCTCTTATACCAAAGCATTTGGGTGTGTTTCAAATGAGTTGACAAAAAGAACGTCCCGAAGGTTTTGTCGAGAAAATTTGGTCGTTTGTGCCAACCTTCGGGACGGTTTCAACTCAACCAACAGATTGCTCTTATACCAAAGCATTTATTGTTACAATACCCTCATGAAATATAAAACCTTACGCTCCATTGTACGCTTTATCCTGAACATCATTGCCGATGTGGAAGTGGTTGGCATGGATAAACTTCCGCATGTCAATGTGCTGGTTGCCTCGAATCATTTGGGCCGTCTGGATACGGCAGTTTTGCTTTATATTATTGAACGCGAAGACATCATCATGGCAATTGCCGAGAAGTATAAAAATCATCCGTTCTTTGGGGCAATTGGCCGTGCAGTGGATGGGATCTGGTTGAACCGTTTTGAAGCGGATTTTTCTGCCCTGCGTGAAATTCTCGTGCGTATGCAAAAGGGCGGCTTGATGGTCATTGCTCCCGAGGGCACACGCTCGAAAACCGCATCTTTGCAGGAAGGGAAGATGGGTGCGGCATTTCTGGCGAGCAAGAGCGGATATCCTGTTTTGCCTGTTGCATTGACTGGTACGGAAGATCAAGGCGTACTTGCAAACCTAAAAAGATTTCGCAGGTCAAAGATAAAGGTTATGGCGGGGGATTTGTTTACGGTTGAGATTCCCAGGGGTAGAGGGCGCGAAGAAGCCATGCGGCAAGCTACCGATGAAATCATGTGTCAGATCGCTGTGATGCTGCCTGAAAGTTATCGGGGAGTTTACAAGGAGCATCCGAGGTTGAGGGAGTTGGAGAGCAAAGCCTCAAAGGATGCAACAAGTTTCAGAGTCTAAAATCGTAATGCGATCTGGATTTTCAGGGAGAAGTATGGAAATTTCATCCCGTTTTTCTTCGCAGGGATTTAGCTGCATTCTCTTGAAATGTTTTTTGTCCTGATTTTTCCATAGCCTGCTGAGACTTTTGACTCTTTTGAAATACATCCCACTTCAAGCCATAAAATGCCGCCCCACAGATCCCCGATAACATAAAGGCAAAGAATCCAAAGATACCGATATTGGTCCACACGGCCGTCAAATCGGCCTCCGGTAACATCAAGGCTCGAATAGATATGATGATACCGGCCAGAATATACAGGAACTGAGGCCATAATAAGTAGGCATAAAAACCAGTTTGATGGGTTTTTCGAGTGACTTTATAGACTGGTTTTTTGTGGCGGGAACGAAGAGCAATGATAAAACCTTTTGAATAAGTGGGCCAATGGCCGATCCAATATTGCCACATACGCAATAAATCTATCAGACGGCTTCGGGACAAAGTGGCGTAATACACCATGCTGACAACCATCCAGGGAAAAAGAGCGGAACCTTCAATGGCTGGAAATACACCGGTAGTCAGAGAGATCAGGGGGACCAACATCAAGCTGGGAATAAAAAAGACTGATGTAAGATAAAACATTCCAAGTTCCAGATACTGCAGGCGTTGACGAAAAGTTAAACCATTTTGATAGAGTGGATTCTTAAAGAGAAAGATACGTATGGTATCTGCCGCCCACGTACCTCTCTGCTTCAACAAATTAGGAATGTCATCAGGCGACAATCCAATAGTCAGTATTTCATTGTGATACTCTGAGCGGTAACCGGCAATATGTAAATAGTAAGAGGTCGTTAGATCTTCCACCAGGTTCCAGGTCACAAATCCACCAATGGATTCCACTGCCGAAATCCGCCAGATCACGCCGCTGCCGCAGGAAAATGCCGCTCCCGCGCCGGCACGGCCGGGCTGGAGGCTGTCATAAAACACACGGTCACGTACGCCGAAAGGATCTCCTTTGGGCGCAATTGCTTCTTTTGGTGTTTGTACAAAAGCGACTTTTGGATCGTTAAAATAACCAATGGTCTTGGATAGGAAGGAGGGATCGATCAATTCGTCGGCATCTTGTGTCACGATAAGCGTTGCATCCGGTAAATTACTCTTGATATATTGCAGGGCGCTATTTAAATTGCCCGCTTTTGCGTCACGACGCGCTCCAGGGTTATAGTGGACGGAATGACGAATGGCTAATTCTTGGACCTGTTGGTTGTGACCATCGTCAGAAATAATGACATGCAGACGCCTTTTTGGATAATCCAACGCCTTAAGGGATAGGACTGTGTTTTCCAATATCGCAATTGGTTCATTGTAAGTTGGAATCACCGCCACTACATGTGGCAGTCGTTTTGGCGGCGGTTGAGTTTGCTGCTTTTTTTGGGGAGCAGCCTGGTTAAAGAAGTTTAAAAACATGCCTGCAATTAAGCCCGTCACGGCGAAAAGATGAAGCAGGGAAACAAAATTAAAGTAAGAGAGGGTGGTCTCTATGCTATGCAGCAAATAACTTTGGCTGATGAGCAGCATGAAAAGACCAACTACGCGAAACATCCAAATACGCTGCATTTCCTTGTAAAACCAGATGGTTGCGACTGCCAGGGTCAGGAGAACAAATACTCCTGGTTTGGGCCACAAGTAAGGCCAGCGGAGGGTATTAAAATCACGAAGCAACCAGAAGTTCAAACTCAAAACGATTAAAAAGATCACCAGACGGAGTATGTGTACTTTGAAGCGCACGCGCAACGAGTACCACCAGACCTCATGTAATGTCGTATTATTTAGATAAATGGACAACCCGCTAACCCCTAAAATTGAATTGTAGAGGACTAATACCTGCCAGGGATTTGATATCCAGTCCAGCTTTTGCAAACCCAGCAGCACGAGGATGGTAATGCCTATCAAGCTAAAAAAGATAGCGGTAAGGCGTTTCATTGGGCGCCACCATCACTCAGAATAAATATCTGCAATAATATCTTTTCTCCGGTGCGTAGTTCCTGCTGTTCCTGCCACCCCAACACATAACCGGATTCAGCTAATAAAGGACTGATCCGTTCGCGTATTCCGGGGAAGTAATAATCTTCGATAATAATGAAATCCAGGGCGCGGCCGCGTATCGCAGCCAGCGCTCCCTCCTGCCCGGATACGCCTGCATATTCCATATACCAAAAGCTATTCCATACCGGTCGATCGTTCGTTCCAAAATCAAAATAATATTCATAAACATCCATCCCCTCAGCCAGGACGCGGCTATCTTCATTGAGACCCGCATCCCGCAGATAAGTTATCGCTCCCGCAGTGTTCGGCCAACTTTGATGAAACGACCAGTTCGAATCAAGAGCTTTATCGGCAAAGTAAACAATACCTGTGCATAAGCACAACATGCCCAGTATATTTATAGCCAGGTTATGAGAACGAAAGCGAATGGATTTAACAAACGTAGCGGCGCAATAACCAGCGAGTGGAGAAAGAAATATAAGACTGTACGCACAGTTTTTCCAAAGCGAGCGGATGTTGGCGGTTCCCCAATGATATAAAGGGGCAGCCAGCCAGGTGCAAAGAAGGAGGAATGCCAATGTGAAGAATAAGATTCGATAGGAACGTGATAATGTATTCCAATTTAATTGCGGCCTTTCATTCCAAAACAACGGAGGCAGGTCGCGGTTTCGGTTGTATACGACTGCTGTGGCAAGCAACACAAACCCCACCAAGGCAGGCAACATGATGAAACCCATCTCCTGGCCGATTGTTTTTAGGATCAGCCATCGTGGAGCCAGAGAAAATCCCTGCCCTTGAAAAACCTGGATCAGTTCACGCCAGTAAAAAGCAACGTAAAGGCTCAGCGCCTGTAGAATGGGCAAAACAAAATAAAAGAACAATGTAGATAACGCCTGCCGCACAGGAGTTCCCCTCAACCAAAAAAGCGCCAGGGCAGTCATGCATAACGCGGGGAGATAGATTAAACCAATATATTTGGACAGTGTGGCTAAAATGGCGCATACGGAAGATGCAAGGAGCAAATACTTTTGGTGGTGTTCAGATGTCACGGCAGTGACCAGGAGAAAAAGAGAGGCAGCTAAAAACGGAAGCGCCAGGGCATCGTAAACAGCCAACTGTCCCAAATTAAGAATGACGCCGCTAAACGCAAACAGCATCATGCTGAACAAACTTGCCTTCTGCCCAAAAAGTTTTCTCGTTGTAAAATAGACGAAGACAGAGGTCAGGCACATGAATAGCGTGCTTGCCAAACGCAGGCCTGTCACACCTCCCATATTATTAATAACGGCCGATAAAGCAGGATAAAGATAGGAGCCGAAGAGAAAGGCCGGGGCGTTGCGGCTATAAATTCCCTGCAAAAAATCTTCGCCCGCGACCGCATAAATTGCTTCATCCAGAAATAATGTGTTGTAGCCAAGATTATTGATCCCTGCCATAAATGAACCAAAAAGAAAAACGATAAATAACCCCAATTCCAATGTGAATCGGTGATGGCTCTCTTGTTGATGTTGTTCGACAAGAGCCTCTTCAAAGATGGAGGGGATGTTCTTGGATGTCATGGATGCTCTTTCCTTCACTTCCAGTTCAAAAATATATGAATTTATAAATCAAACAATATGTCGATTTTTAAGCCTATTTAAATTCGAGATTAAAAAAATACAAAACAAGACCTATCAAATTTGTAATGTATCCATAATATTCTAATTTAGTCTGGCTAGAAGTCAATAGATAAAAACGTGGGGTTTACTTCCCCCCTTGAACCATTCTTAAGAAGCCGACATAAGCAGCGACTCTTTTGCGTTTATTGACAGAACTTACAACCCCGCTTCTCTGCCTCAACGATGGCCTGGTCGCTGGACCAGAAGAAATTCTCCTCGCCGATGGTTTCCACGAGTCCGCCGCGTTCCATCATATTGCGCGCATTATCGTGGACTCCCGCAAACATAAGCGTGCCGCCTTGCTCATGGAGTCGTTCGTGCAGACGATGAATGGCTTCGATGCCTGCTGTGTCGATCAATGAAACACCGCGCATGGATAATATCAGGGCGTGAGTCTCTTTCAGGTTTGCAAAGGCTTCGTTGAATTGGCCTATCGCCGCAAAGAAAAGCGGACCTGTTAAAAACGCAACTTTCACATGCCTGCATTTTCCTTCGGTTTCGATTCCTTTTTGTTTGAGGCGGTCAATGTCCACTTCCTGAACAGAGATGTCAATGCTGGCGATCTTGTTGAGAAAGACCGCGCCTGCGAGGAAAGAGCCGATCAGAATGGCTTGCGTAAGGTCGAGCACGATGGTTGCAAGCATTGTGATGGTGAAGGCGATCATGTCGGTCTTGAAGCGTTTGCCGAAGATGAACTTGATCGCGTCCCATTCGTTCATGCGGACAGCGGTGACCATTAGCACGCCAGCCAACGCGGCGAGAGGGATGCGTGCCATGAAAGGCGCAAGCAGGAACATCGAAAGTAATAATCCAATTGCATGGATAATGCTGACCAACCGAGTCTGCCCGCCAGATTTGATTCCGACGCTGGAACGCGCAATCGCGGCTGTGGCAGGGACTCCGCCAAAGAAGGGGATGATTATATTGCCAACACCCTGCGCGATGAGTTCCTGATTTGCCTGTAATCGAATGCCTGTCATGTTCGAGCCGACTGCGCCAGCCAATAATGATTCGACTGCGCCGAGCGCGGTGATGGTCAATATCGGCGCGATGAAATCGGGGAGATTGACCCAAGGGATATTAGTGAGGTTAAGGCGAGACTGGAGAACTAGAGATTGGGGGATGGCACCGATCATTGGGGCAGACCAGTTCAAAGCGTAGTTAAGAAGCGTGGCAAGGATGATGCCGAGGAGTGAAGCAGGAAAACGCGCGTTCCATTTTTTCGGCATGAATAACATGGTTCCAATCACAACGAGTCCGATTGTTAATGATTGAAAGTCAGGGACGAATCCGCCGTTGAAGTATCCAAATAATTTTTGTGCGGCTGTTTCTGTGGCAGCAGTTTTGATGCCGAGCAAATTGTCGATCTGACCGATGAAGATGATGAGGGCGATGCCCGAGGTGAAGCCGCTGATGACGGGCGCGGGGATGAAGGCGATGAAGCGGCCCAGGCGCAGGAGGCCGATGACGAGCAGGAGCGCGCCTGAGAATAAGCCCGCGACCCAGATGCCTTCGAGGCCGTAACGCGACACGAGCACGATCAATACCGCAGACATCGCGCCTGTGGGCCCGCTGATCTGATACGGCGCGCCGCCAAGCAAACCCATGATGAGGCCAGCGAGAATTGCAGTGACCAAACCCGCCGCGGCAGATGCGCCCGATGCGACTCCGAACGCAAGCGCGAGCGGCAGCGCAACTGCCGCAACGGTTAAGCCTGCAAGCAGGTCCTGTTGGAATTTGGCAAGTGAATAGTTTGAGAACTCGTCCTTGTAAAGGCGAGTGAGGCTTCTTCTTGGCATAAGTTGTTCTCCGAAAAATAAATAGTCTTACAAAGGCTCACTGCTCCCCCAAGGCGTCCTGTGTTTAGTGGTGAGATTTTATCACTGTTACATACATTAAAAAATTCTGTTTACACTATTGGCTCAAACACCACAATCGGAATCTTCCGCTCCATCATCTTCTGAGATTCCAAATAGGGAGCATGTTTCTTTGTGACATAATCCCACAGGCGGGCGTATTCATCCAGAAACCCTAAAGGTCTTTTTGGCATAGTGCCGCGTCTTGTTAACGCCGACTTTTGCGCTAAGAAGCAGTTTCTGGCAAACGTAGAAGACCTTAGGGTTTGCATATACGGCAGCGAACAATAAACCACTTTTTATTTGATGTAATCCGCAGTATACTGCGAATATCGAAGTCTTCTTTATTATTTGTGGAGTCATCTATGGTCACGTCCGCCCCTTCGTCTCTTTTATTGGAATTAGATCAGCCGTTTTCCTCCATGCTTGAATTGGACCCCGTGCTGCTTTCTGTACTCAAGCAATTGCAGGATGCCGCCAACTGTGAGAGCGGCTCCATATGGCTGCTCAACGAAGATGAGACGGACATCGTATGCACCCATGCGAATGGACAGCACTGGGCGAAAATACTGGGTAGCGTGCTGCGTGGTAAGAAATTTATTTCCGCCTACCGCAGCGCATCCGGCATGCTTACGAAACCCGCGGATGCGCTTCAATCCAAATGGATGGATGCCAAAGCGTATCGTAATAATTTCAGCATTGATGCCCGCAATCTGATCGGTATCCCGCTTGTAGCGCGCGGCAAATTGATCGGTGAGATCAGCGCCGTCAATAAAATTGGCGAACCAGCTTTCAGCGGCAGCGACCGTGACTTCATCAGCGAGCTGGCAAGGCATATCGCTGTCGCCATCCAGAATACGCAGCTGTTCGAGCGGCAGAACCGCAGCTCCAACCGCCAAAAACTGCTCGACCAGATCAGCCGTCACCTGCATCAAACTCTTGATCTTGACGAACTCATCCCCCGCATTTTTATAGAAGTAAATAAAGCCATCCATGCTGAAGCTCAATCCATTTGGCTGGTGGATGAGGAAGCGGGGCTTATCAAATGCCGCTTTGCCAGAGGTGCAACTGCCGATGCGCTCAAAGGTGTGACCGTCCCTCTGGATGCGCCCAGTATCGTTGGCACAAGTGTCTCCAAGCAAGAATCCATCATAATTAAGGATGCGCAGAACGATCCGCGCCGCGCCCGATCAGTGGACGAAAAAACAGGTTTTGTCACCCGTTCGCTGATGACCGTTCCGCTTGTATTGGAAGATAAATCCATCGGTGCGATTCAAGCCGTCAACAAAAAGGACGGTCAGCTCTTCAATCAGGATGACCTCGATCTCTTCCGCTCCATAGCTGATTCTGCTGCTTTGGCAGTCAACAACGCCCAGTTGGTTGCCGATCTGCAAAATAGTTATGACCTGACTCTCGATGCGCTCTCCGCTGCGCTGGATACTCGTGACCGTGAAACCGAGGGTCACTCGCGGCGCGTGGTTGAATATACAGCGCGCCTTGCAGCCCAAATTGGGCTGGACAAGGAAACCATCAAAAGCATTCGTCGTGGGGCGCTCATTCATGATATTGGCAAGATCGGTGTTCCAGATGCAGTGTTGAACAAACCCGATTCGCTTAATCCAGAAGAACGCAAGATCATTGAACGCCACCCTCAAACGGGATATTATATGCTGGCCGATATTCCCTACCTGCAGGAGGAAATCAAGATCGTGGTTTGTCATCACGAAAAGTGGAATGGTACCGGATATCCTTTCGGCCTACGCGGCGAGCAGATCGCCTTAGGCGCGCGCCTGTTCTCGATTGCCGATACATTCGATGCGCTCACCTCTGACCGCCCGTATCGACAGGGCCGCCCGTATGAAGCTGCGCGTAAAATTATAGAAGAAGAGTCTGGTAAACAATTTGACCCGCAGGCTGTGGATGCATTCCTTGCCATTCCTGTCGACGAGTGGATGAAAATCCGCGTACAAGTTATGGAGGAAGTTACGCAGCGGCGCGCTCATAAAAAATGAATTCTGTTTTATTAACTTATCCTTCCTACGCATGTCGTTGCGAGGGCGCTCTTGCTCTCTGCCCGAAGCAATCTCCACTTCTGAACAGGAGATTGCTTCGTCGGGAAATACACCCTCCTCGCAACGACATGCGAAAGGTGAGTAATTAAACTGGGTCGAACTTTCCATCCAAATGCAAATAAAAAGTTTCCAATTTCAAATGAGGGAACAGGGCCTTAATTTTTTCTTTCGTATCCAATAGATCGTGTTTGTGACGTTTATATGTCCCTTCGCGTCCATAGGCTCGGCAGTCTTCATGATTAATTAAGCAAACCGTTTCAATGCTGTGAATTTGCACCGCAAGCTGGACGTATTTCAAGACCATTTCGTAATCGTGTACGCTGCCAGCTAATGAAATGATATCGAAATTGTCATACCCAAAGCGGACCGTGATCCACGGCTGCAGGAATTTTTGCAAGCGATAGTCCATGCAATGGACGACAAGCGCATCACAATGAATAATGGATTTTTTTGTTGGCATGTTTTCCTTTGAATTTACTTTCGGTGGTTGAGTAGCCGCGAACGAAGTGAGCGGCGTATCGAAACTACCCGTGAAATGTACACTTAAAATTTTAGGTTTACAAATCATTGGTAGTCTCGATACGAGCGAGAAGAGCACCGCTCTACTCGACCACCAGAGTTCTTATAAAACTTCACCTTCAC
>JBBSCM010000020.1:0-26509 GCA_038250295.1 Anaerolineales bacterium
CGCGCTGACCCTCTGCAAACGTAGGCGCGGGAATTTGTTGGATCTGAATGGCAAGGTCAATAACTTGGTTTGAAAGATCGCTCATGATTACTCTCTAAATAGTTTCT
This sequence comes from Anaerolineales bacterium, assembly GCA_038250295.1. Classification (GTDB taxonomy): domain Bacteria; phylum Chloroflexota; class Anaerolineae; order Anaerolineales; family Villigracilaceae; genus Villigracilis. The sequence continues at coordinate 108 of JBBSCM010000020.1, forward strand.
TCCTCGCTGAACGTAGTCGAAGCGCCTGCGGCTTGGAGAAGTTAAACTTTTTATAAAACACTGTCCTTCGACTTCGTTCCTCAAAGAGTATTCGTCTCTCCGCTCAGGACGAGGAGCCACTATACCTCGCGCGCTATTTCTTTGATGGAATGTAAGCGCGCTTCAGCCAGGCCGGGCAAAACACCCTGTGAGTAAAATGGGCCGCTTCCTTCTATTTTTAGTGACGCGGAGACATTTCCATATAACGCAGCCATTAAAGGATCATTTGTTTTCTGAAAGCCTGCCAGAAAACCGCCGCAAAAAGCATCGCCTGCGCCGGTTGGGTCGGCAATGCGTGAATGATAAGCGGGGATTTCATAGCGATGGCTGCCTTCCACATCGTACACCATTTGACCCAGCGCACCACGCTTGATCACAACAATGCGCGGGCCATATTCGCTGGCCCGGCGCGCCATCTCCCACAAGTCATTGGTCTCCCCCCAGAAAAGCGCGCGCAATTCCTGTTCGGATGGATGAAAAACAGTGACGCCTTGCAGGACGAGTCTCAGGTCACGCCAAAAGGTGGGAGTCATATAGCCGGGAGCAGGGTCCAGGCTAACGGTCTGGTTTGACCCGCCTTTGAAGAGGTTGACCAACTGACTCTGGCTGACAAAGTCAAAGGGGCAGAGATGCACATAGCGGACATCCCGATATTCTTTGGGCACATCCAGCGCAGCAGGTGAAATTGGATCTGCCTCACGCGGATCTTTACGAGAGTCGTCAAGCGCTTGATAGCCAAGCAATGATTTTGGGAATGTTAGCTGAGAACGCGCAAAATGTGAAACCGCATTTGAATAACTACGCTGATTGGAATCGGTATACGCAATAAATGCGCGCAGGTCTACATTTTTCAATTCGCGAAGCACATGAATCCCGCGTGTATCAAATCCACGTTCTTCGAGGTTACGCAGCCATTGATGCGGATAGTCCTCGCCCACGCGCCCGACCAAACCTGCATTCGAATCCCATAGTGCAAGTCCGCCCGCTGCATAAAGCAAACTTCCGCCGGGCGAATCCAGAAGAGGCTGGCCTGAAGGAGGAATAATATATTCCCGGTTTAGTTTTCCTGCGATGACAAAAGTTGGCGGCATGTTCATTTACGCTTAAGTATACAAGGGAATGACTCAAGTGCCAACTTCTTAAATGGGAAAGTGTCGAGTTGTGGGGCCTTCAAGATTTGAAGCACAGAGAACACAGGGATTTTTTGTTTTTTCTCTGTGAACTCTGTGCTCTCAGTGGCAGGAGCTTTTTTAGACACTCCATTAAATAGGTGGAATATTTCTTACAAGATATAATGATTCATAAATTATGGACTTAACCTCTTCCCTATTGCAACTCCCCAACCCCGCCGATAAACGCATTGCATTACGAGTTAACTCGCAGGCAGAACACGCATTAAGGCAGGGGCATCCCTGGGTCTTCGATCAATCGATTACTGAACAAAGCCACGATGGTAAACCTGGCGATCTGGCTGTCATCTTTGATAACAAACGCAGCTTTCTTGCAATCGGTTTATACGATCCCACATCTCCGATCCGTGTTCGTATCCTGCAACACCGTCAGCCCGCAGCCATCAATGCCGATTGGTTTCAAAATAAACTAACTGTGGCGGCTCTGGTGCGCACGCCCTTAAAAGAAACGGACACCACAGGCTATCGTCTGGTTCATGGGGAGAACGATGGCTTTCCCGGTTTGATCCTTGACCGCTACGCCGAGACGCTTGTTCTAAAACTTTACACACCCGCCTGGATTCCCCACCTGAAAGAATTCTGTTTAGCATTGGCAAAGGTTCAACCCAGTGAGCGATTAATTCTACGTCTCAATCGATCGCTCCTAAAGCAGACCGAATTCCTGTTTGGATTGGACAACGGAATGACTCTTTCGGGTCCGACTCACGATGACCTGGTCCTGTTTCGAGAAAACGGCCTGACCTTTGAGTGTGATCCCATCCACGGGCAGAAAACCGGCTTCTTCCTTGACCAGCGTGATAACCGTGCGCGGGTTGAAAAATTATCCAAAGGAAAATCGGTTCTCAATGTCTTTGCCTATACAGGCGGATTTTCAGTCTACGCGGCTCGCGGCGGCGCGAAACAGATTGTCAGCGTGGATATAAGCGCGCCTGCCATCCAAGCTGCTGTCCGTAATATGGAATACAACAAACTCACAGCGTCTCATGAAACCATCGCTGAGGATGCTTTTGAAGTATTAGCCCGCATGGAATCACAAAAACGTTTATTTGATCTGGTCATCATTGACCCGCCCATGTTTGCTCAAAATCAAGCGCAAATCCCCGTAGCTTTATCTGCTTATAAAAAATTGACTCGCTTGGGGCTGGGAGTATTACGCAAAGGAGCTACCCTGGTGCAGGCCTCCTGTTCCAGCCGGGTGGATGCTGAGACCTTTTTCGATTCTATTCACCAAACGGCCAGGGAATCAAAGCGCCGATTAACAGAGATCGAACGCACCGGTCAGCCCCTTGACCATCCCATTAGCTTCAATGAGGGAGTTTATCTTAAGTGCTTATTTGCCATAGCCAACTAATGTAAAAAATCCCGTCAATTGTTTGACGGGATTTTTTACTGCCATCCTTCACTTACTTCAACGCATCTTTTGCGGCATTGATGACTTCATCATAGTTCGGTTCGTCATTATTTGTCGGCATATACTTGACGTAGGTCAACCTGCCATCGCGCCCAACGATGAACACCGAGCGGCGCAGGTAACGGCGTTCCTTGATGAGCGAACCATATTTCAAACCAAATTCTGCATCCACCACATCAGAAACAACCTTCACCTTGTCCACGCCAGCGGCTCCGCACCAGCGTTTTTGTGCCATCGGAAAATCAGTGCTGATGGTGTAGATCACAATGTCATCGCTCAGCTTTGCAGCTTCTTCGTTAAAGCGGCGGGTTTCACGGTCACAGGTATCTGTATCCAATGAAGGCACTGCCGAAAGAATAATTACTTTTCCCTTTGATTCCTGCAGCGGATTCACAGATGCCCAGCCAAACACAGCAGATGTAAATTCGGGCGCAGCCTGCCCCACCTTTACTTCATCGCCAAGCAGGGTTGCGAATTTTTCGCCAATTTTAAAAACATCGGTACGAACGGTTGTCATGCTTACTTTCTCCTTATCATAAAGTGATCCATTAAGAGCGGCACACTGCGCTCTCCTACATTTTTTATGATTGGATTTTACCGCACTTGCTTTGTGTCCATGCCAGCAACAGGCTCACTTACCCCGCATCCACGCTGGGCGCAGGCTTGCCACCTTCTTATAAATCGGACATCCTACTTCGTGCGCTCCTGCCAAATACCCAGTGGACATGAGGAACTCGTTCACGATCTCACCGCCTGTAAATATAAAAGTCTTTTTGAAAAGTTTCGTCCACTCTTCTTTTGTGAGCGGGTGATGCTTGTCAAGCCAGCCTTTGAACGAGCCAAATTCTTTTTTCAGTTCAAGGATCTTCTGCGCGTTGACAATGGCCGCATTGACTTTTAACCGATTGCGAATAATTCCCGCATCCGCCAGTAAACGCGCACGATCTTTTTCAATGTATTTCGCGATCTTCTCTATTTTGAATCCATCATAGGCTTTATGAAAATTATCGGCTTTCTTCAGGATGGTAATCCAGGAAAGCCCTGCCTGGTTGATTTCCAAGACAAGGCGTTCAAAGAGTTCATTATCATCTTTAAGCGGAAACCCATATTGAGTATCGTGATAGTTGAAGTTGAAGGTGTCATCAGGGTGGGTCAGACAATATTCACAATAGGTTGAACTCATAGATCAATCTCCATGATAGGCAGAATTCGCATTTGACCATCCAATTCATATTGGTGCTCGCCGGTTTTCTGCGCGCCCATTTTTTCGTAAAAGCTATGAGCATTGGGATCTGCCTCGATCTTCAAAACAAATGCTCCTCGGAGGCGACTCTTTTCGAGGGTATGTTCAAAAAGCTGCCGCCCAATTCCTTGTCCCATGTATTCAGGCAGCACCCATAAGTTTTCAAGCCATAAATCCTCAGCATCCTGTTTGAATGAGTAATAGCCAGCAGGGATTTTATTCACAGAAGCAAGCCATATTTCATTCTCCGAGACATATTCAGGAGAAAAGGTCAATTCTGGGAGCCAGAGTTGAATCCATTTTTCAGAATAACCCCAGTGACGTTTTGCAACAATTGTGATGTGAGTTAATTGATCTGCCTATTCTGGTAGTGCGCGAAGAATTTTAGACACAGATTTACCCTACTGGCACAATATCACGAATTTATAGAATCAACCCACCTCGCGGATCTCGCGCGGCATGTCACTTAAACAATCCGCGCCGTTCTCTGTGATGACCATGTTGTCTTCAACACGCACACCATTTCGATTGGGCAAATAAATGCCAGGCTCCACTGTATAGGCCATGCCAGGCTCCAGCAATTGCATATTATCGCCGCGCACGTATGGGTCTTCGTGACCTTCCATGCCAATGCCGTGACCCGTGCGATGCGTAAAATATTTTCCGTAACCGGATTTCTCGATGACATCGCGCGTGGCGATATCCACATTGGCACATGGCGCACCGGGCTTGCCTGCGGCTCGTCCTGCCGCATTAGATTCCTGCACGATCTTATGTATCTTTTTATATTCATCATCCACCTCACCCACTGCGAACGTGCGTGTCAGATCGGAGATGTAATGATTGTATGCTGCGCCCCAATCCATAACCAGAAGATCGCCTGCCTGCAATTTTCTATCCGTTGGAGATGCATGCGGATTTGCGCCGTTGGGTCCACCGGAAACGATGGGAGCAAATGGCAGGCTCGGATCTGAGCCATGTTTCAACAATTGGATCACTAATTCAGAAGATAGTTCACGCTCAGTCATGCCTATTTTAATTAATGGAATGGTCGCTTCCAGCGCATCCTGCGCAATTTTCACGGCGTGGCGCATTTTATCCACTTCGGCTTTGTCTTTTTTCAAACGCAACCCAGCCAACACATTACTTGCATCTGGATATTCTGCTTCAGGTGCGCCTGATTTTACATGACGGAATTCCAACAGCCGTAATTGACGCGGTTCGACGCCAATGCGCTTCCCCCCGCTTCGTGTCAACCCCAAAGCTTGCGAGGCTTTTCGAAAGGCAGCATCCCACTCTGACGGATTCTCACCATACGGAATGGCCTGCACTTTGTAAGGGAACATATCCACCTTGAGCATTTCGAGTTCAGGCAATACAAGCACAGGGTCTTGACCGGGCGCAATGAATAAAACGACAGGACGTTCCATCAAATGGAAGGCCACGCCGGTAAGATACGTCAGCGTAGGACCGGGATTCAGAATAACGGCATCCAGGTTCGAGGTCGAAAGAGAAGCGATGAGGTTATTAAGTCGGGTGAGTGTCATGAGAGTCTCCTAATCCAATTTATGATTCTTTTTTGTAAAGATGTATGAAATCCAATCGACAAGAACGGGCAAGAGCATGTCTATGGCTGCGACAATACGGTACCACCACGGAATGATCAAGCTGCGGCGCGGACGCTTTGCAACATCCAATATACGCTGTGCAACGTATTCAGAACTCAAACGTTTATTGAAATATTTCCGAAAAGATGAGTATGTTTTATTTCTGCCAATGTGCTGACCAAACTCCGTGGCAGCAGGACCCGGATAAATTCCACTGACTTTGATTCCCAACGGCCTGACCTCGCGTCGAAGCGAGTCGGTAAACGCGCGCACGCCGAATTTACTGGCCGTATAGCTTGTGATGAGCGGTGTGGCGATCAAACCCGCAACTGAAGCCATATTGATGATGTGGCCTTTGCCGCGCTTCAACATGTGCGGAAGCGCCACGCGTGTGACTTGCATAAGACTGATCAGATTAACATGGATCAGCGTTTCAATATCGCGCTCGAGGCTGATGTTCTCGAACCAATCCACGCGGCCAATGCCGGCGTTGTTGAAGAGAATGTCGATATGATCGTATAGGTCAATTGCGGTTTCCACCATATTATTGATATCTGCGAGATTCATCACATCAACCGGGATGGCAATTGCTTCGCCGCCCGCATTCTGAATTTTCGCAGCGAGATTTTGCAAGCGGTCTATGCGGCGCGCGGCGAGGATCACTTTGCAGCCTTCCTTCGCAAAGAGCAATGCAGCTTCCTCCCCAAAGCCCGAGGATGCGCCTGTAATGAGTACGACTTTATCTTGAAGATTCGACATGAATGATTTTTTCCATTGCGTCCCGAGCGGAGTGACGGCAAGAACAAGTGCGTGCGACTCCGCTCAGGGCGAAGAATACAAATAAAAAGAGACACGGGCAATTTTATCACCCGTGTCTCTTTCAAAGGACTTTGTTATGAACTAATTGTTTAATCGTCCTGGCTATCATCCCTTGTTGACTTCTTTGGCCTCGGCGGCTCAACCGTTACATCTTTTGAAAGCGCAATGGCAAGCACATCATCCATGTGTTTGATCGGGATAATCTTCAATTCAGATCTCGCAGTCTTTGGCAACTCCACCAGATCCTTCATATTCTTTTCTGGCAGAAGTACGGTCTTCAAGCCTGCGCGATGAGCGGCAAGGACTTTCTCACGCACACCACCGATTGGCAGAACGCGTCCGCGCAGGGTGATCTCACCGGTCATGCCCACGTGACGGAATACCGCCCGCCCCGTCAGCGCAGAGACGATGGCCGTCGCCATGGTGATGCCCGCTGATGGACCGTCCTTTGGAATACCGCCTTCGGGCATGTGGACGTGGATATCCAAACGCTCGAAGGCATCCAGGTCAATTTTCAACGCGGCAGCGCGTGACTTGACGTAGGTCAGCGCAGCTTGACCCGATTCCTGCATCACCTCACCCATTTGACCTGTCATTTGTAAGCCGCCTTTGCCTTCCAGCACGGCCACTTCCACAGACATGATCTCGCCGCCTGTTTCCGTCCATGCCAGGCTGGTCGCTACGCCCACTTCGTCGGTGAGTTCCGCTTCAGATGGGAAGACTTGCTGCGGGCCGAGCAATTTCTCAATCATATCTGGCGCGATGGAGATGGGATACTTCTTCGCTTCGGCTTTCAGGCGCGCCACTTTACGGCTCACCCGCCCGATCTCGCGTTCCAAATTACGCACGCCCGCTTCATAGGTATATTCACGAATAATGCGCTGCAATGCGGGAGGCTCAAACGCAAGACCCAAATCGTGTATGCCATTCTCTTCGATCTGACGTGGAATGAGATAGCGGGTCGCGATCTCCATCTTTTCTTCTTCGATATAGCCCGGGAACTCGATCACTTCCATGCGGTCCAACAGCGGCGAGGGAATATTTCCCAGTGAATTGGCCGTGGTCACGAACATCACCTTGGAAAGGTCAAATGGCATTTCAAGGTAATGGTCGCTGAACGCATAATTCTGTTCGGGGTCGAGAACTTCGAGCATGGCGGAGGCTGGGTCGCCGCGGAAGTCTGAATATAACTTGTCGATTTCATCCAACATAAACAGCGGATTCGACGTGCCTGCTCGTTTCATGGTTTGAATAATACGTCCGGGCAATGCGCCGATGTATGTGCGGCGATGTCCGCGAATTTCGGCCTCATCACGCACGCCGCCAAGAGACACGCGCACAAATTTACGTCCCAACGCATCTGCAATCGAACGGCCTAGTGATGTTTTCCCAACACCGGGAGGCCCAACAAAACAAAGAATGGGCTGACGTTCCTTTTTAGGTTTGAGCGAACGTACCGCGATATATTCCAGAATTCTTTCCTTGGCTTTTTTCAATCCGTAATGATCGCGTTCCAATATCTTCGCAGCGTTCTTTACATCCAAATTATCCGGTGACGAATTATGCCATGGCAGGTCAATGATCCAATCAATATAGGTGCGGATCATTCCCACTTCAGGAGACATCGGCGGCATTTGATTGAGTCGTTCCAACTCTTTCAACGCGACCTTTTTTGGCTCTTCGGGTAAATTCGCGGCTTCCAGTTTTTTCTTCAGATCAGAGGCATCGCGTGAGAAGATGTCACCTTCGCCCAATTCATTTTGGATCTGCTTCATCTGTTCGCGCAGATAAAATTCGCGCTGGCCTTTATCCACTTCATTTTGAACGCGTGAATGAATTTCATCTTCGAGTTCAAGCACATCCACTTCCTGTGCAAGCAGGTTATTCAATTGACCCAGCCGTGACTTGGGGTCAAGAATAAGCAGCAGGCGCAGTTTCGATTCATAGGTCAACGAGAGAGACGTGGCAATCATATCTGTCAGCCAGCCTGGTTCAGAAATGTTCAAGGCAAATAAATGCGCTTCTTCGGGAATCGAACGATCCAATTGCACGCAGCGTTCAAACAAACTCAATGCAGAACGCATCAAGGCTTGTGTCTGCCTGTCCGCTGTTTGCGGTTCGTGGATCACGCGCGCGCGCACTTTAAGATATGGCTTCACGCGCAGGAATTCGACGATCTCCACGCGCTTGCGTCCCTGCACCAATGCAGAGCGCGAACCGTCGGGCATGCTCAATAAACGCCCCACGGCCATTTCAACACCGATCGGCAAAAAGTCTTCCGTCCCGGGTTCATCCAAATCTGGATCTTTTTGCGTGAGTCCGATCACAGTTTGTTCTTTGCGCTGCGCTTCCTGCACAGCCAATAACGAAGCCTCGCGCCCAACAAAAATTGGCGAGACCATGCGCGGAAAAATGACCATGTCACGCAGCGGCAGCACTACGGCCTCAATCAAACCGTCAGCGTTGGGCTCCATATTCGGAACCCGATACAGCTCCTCGGTCCGCTGTGACAGCGTCAGGTCAAAATTATCTTCTTCTTCGTTCCAGTTACTTTGATGATTCATTGTTACTCATTTTCCATGCAGACATGACTTCCGCTGTTACGAACATACTCCCAGCGGATAAGACAATGCTACCATCTTTTGAGGACAATTCCAACGCCCGCGCCAATGCGGACTTAACTGGAGTAACCGATTCAGACTCCACCCCAGCCTGCTCGGCCAACTGTTGAATTCGCTCCACCTCAAGCGCCCGCGGATGATCAGCGCGCGTGATAATAATTTTTTTGATCTTCGATTTCAACTCGGCAAACATCCCGGGGATGTTCTTATCCTCAGACGCGCCAAAGATGAGATAGACCATTTTATCGGGGAAATAGGTTTGCAGCGTTTCGCTCAACTTCGCAAACGAATCCTGATTATGCGCCGAGTCAAGAATCACCGGCGGCTCGCGCCGTACCACTTCAAAGCGGGCGCGCCACTGTACTTGAGAAAACCCTTTTTGGATCTGTTCGTCGGTGATCAGAATCCCGCTGACTTTCAAAGCCGCATAAGCCGTGGCTGCGTTTTCGATTTGGTGAGTGCCGAGAAGGGGAATGCGGAATGCGTGATACGTGTTGCGTGTTGCGTGTTGCGAAATACGGAATGTTTGCCCTTCCAAAGAAGATTCGATGAATTCAAATTCTACGTCCCTGCCCACGAGAGTCAACTCCGCACCTTTTAGTTTGGCTACACGCTCCAAAACTTCGAGAGCCTCATCTTTTTGAGGGGAGGAAACCACAGGGATACCCTGTTTGATGATGCCTGCTTTCTCCCCTGCGATCAAAGCCAAAGTGTTTCCAAGCACAGCCATGTGGTCGTAAGACAATGAAGTAATGACTGAAACCTTCGGCGTGACAATATTAGTCGCATCGAGTCGTCCGCCCAGACCTACTTCAAAGACAGCGGCATTGACTCCATGCTTTGCAAACGCCATAAATGCCAGCGCCGTAGTAATTTCAAACGTGGTCAATTTTTCTATCTTTGCAACATGCGGTTTGATTTCTTCCACTAATTCAACCAATTGCTCATGTGAGATTGGCTGGCCGTTAATTTGAATGCGCTCGACATAATCCAGTAAATGCGGTGATGTGTATAACCCAACCTTATATCCAGCAGCCTGTAAACCCGAAGCGCACAACGCCGAAACCGACCCCTTGCCCTTCGTCCCTGCCACATGAATGATGGGATACTGATTCTGCGGGTTCCCCAGAGACTCCATCAGCGCGAACATACGGTCAAGGTTAAAGTCCGCCTTGGCAAGCTCGGAGGAATGTTTAAGGCTATAATCTACGAAGGAATAAAGGTAATCAAGAGCTTGGTTGTATGCAGTTTCTATGTCCATGCGAGGGATTGTAAAACGTAATTCGTGATTCGTAAACTTGAAAAAAATTGTCTGCATCCCCCTTTCCGACTCTAACAAAACATAGAGACCCTACTTTAATAAGTTAATAACAATCTATCTGACACTTTTTCCCCTTCAAGAGTTTTCCCATTCATTTGGAATCTCTTCAACATCGAATGACCAATATCAATCATCATTTCTTTCTCAAAAAGTCCATCAGGAATCGGCAAGTCACAAATCAAATCTCCAGATCGTTTTGTACCATCAATACTCAGGACAACATACACTCCCTTTGCTTTGCATTTTTCGATTACACTTAATAAATGTTCCAAGCTAAAGGATTGTGCCCCGTACAAAATCGCTTGACTATGAGTGTAAGGAGGGTCACAATATATTAGATCACCTGGTTTTGCCAAACTCATTGCTTCTTCGTAGTCTAAATGCAAAAATGTCGTACCAGAAACTCGTTTATGCCATTCATCGACCCGACGAGAAAAACTGTCAGGTGAAATAGGGTTATGAATACCACAAGGTGTAGACATATAACCATCAGCTTTACGAAAGCGGATGACGCCGCCATAGGACGAGCGTGTCAAAAAAAGCATGTCAGGCCCATTAGGGTTTGAGTTATAAGACGCCTTAATTTGTTCGTAAACTTCAACCTTGTTTCCATTCGCCATTTTTTCCCAACGTTCTTGATACCATTGTTTAACGGTATCTGGCGATTTTCTCAAAGTTTGCCAAATTTCTATTAAAGGCGCAAATGTATCAGAAGCAATGGCTATCTTTGGAACTAAAGTACCCAGAACTCCTGCACTACCTAAAAATGGCTCAAAATATGTGCCGAAGTTGATTGGAAAGTAAGAAATAATTTCATGCGCCATACGTTGCTTGCTGCCTATCCACTTCAAAAGCGATGTATTAAATGGCTCAACGTGACGATTCTTATTAGCCTGCGCCTCAAACAAATAAAGTTGTGATGTGTCTTTTAGTGTCTTCATAGCTTGTAATATACCATCTTTCTAAAAGGAATAATATCCTATTTTAGGATATTTGTCAATTGGATAAAAACATGAAAATTCCAAATGAAATCCGTCACCGCGAGAAACTATTATTGTTGCTAAAAGAAACTCGCCAAAAATGTGGAGTAACACAGGTTGAGCTGGCAGAAAAACTCGGTGTACCGCAGTCTTTTGTCAGTAAATACGAGTCAGGGGAAAGACAATTAGATATTTTAGAATTAAGACAAATCTGCCAACTTATTGGAGTTTCTTTTGATAATTTTGTTCGCCAGTTGGAGGAAAAAATAAATGAAACCAAATAATATTTTTTTGAATCTGCCAAAAAGCTTTTGGGCATGTGTTCGCTTGATAAGCCAGGAAGTTGGCTATACCCAAAGAACGACGGGACAAATAAAAATTCCAACTAATGCTGAAATTAACACTAAACTCGGAAATTTAGATATCAATTTTTATCGCTTGCGAGAGCAGGACACCAATTCTGGAAATTTTGGTGATCTTCTGCAAGATTATTTTTCTTACCGTGCAGACATATTGAATAATTTCGTTGAACCACAATTAATGAATGTAACAAAGGCAAGTAAAATTTTCAAAAAATTATACAAAGATTTACAACCCTCTTGCCCAATTCCTATGAATAAGCAGAAAGGAAAAATGAGAACACCTGCTTATTTGACAGGACTTGTAAATATGCTCGTTGAAGAAAACTCAAACGGCTTGCCATGCGACTACGATCCGCATCAGTTAACTACCGCCACAAAAAACAATTTACCTTTAAGAACACTCGCACGCCGAGTAGATGGCGCTTTTCCAAGCAGCATTAATCCAATTGCAATTTGGGAAATCAAAGAATATTACTACACTACTACCTTTGGAAGCCGTGTTGCAGATGGAATTTACGAAACTCTATTGGACGGATTAGAAATAGAAGAACTTCGAGAGCATGAAAACATAGATATAAAACATTATCTTTTTGTAGATGCACATGACACATGGTGGAAGCAAGGAAAGTCGTACTTATGTCGCATCATTGATATGTTGCACATGGGCTATATAGACGAAGTATTGTTCGGATATGAAGTAGTTGAGAGATTGCCAGATATTGTCGCTGAGTGGGTAAAAATTTATCAATCTCGGCTACACAAATAATGCTAGCCACCCTCACCATCCACCTGCACCTCCCAACCTGTGCTTCCCTCAAAGAGAAGCGCGGACGAATCAAGCCGCTTATCGCGCGTTTGCATCGCGAATTCAACGTCTCCGTAGCCGAAATGGATTTACAAGACAAATGGCAGGAGACAGTGATCACATGTGCCATGGTCAATTCTGATGCGGTCATCTTAAGACAGTCTCTGCAAAGTGTGGCAAAATGGGTGGAAGCGAATTGGGAAGATGGTCAGATCATTGATGAGAAAATCGAAGTAATCTGATGTCACTGCGAGCGGTTTTTGAAACACTTTCGCCGCACGCAGTGCAGGTGAGCAGTCTCCCCTTTCAAAGAGGAGATTGCTTCGACGGAAAAGCACCGTCTCGCAACGATATATGAAATATAAGGAGAATCAATGGACTTAGGACTCAAAGACAAACGCGCGCTCGTCACCGGCTCCTCTCGCGGGCTTGGCTATGCAACGGCCCTGGCTTTGGCAAAAGAAGGCTGTAAGGTTGCCATCAACGGACGTGATGAAGCGAAGATAAAAAGCGCGGCTGAAAAGCTAAGCAGGGAAACTGGCGCACAGGTGATCGGTTTGGCAGGCGATGTTGGGTTGCCCGATGCTCCTGCGAAATTGATCCAGCAGACCTCCGAAGCTTTTGGCGGCCTGGATATTTTGATCACCAATGCGGGCGGACCTCCGCCTGGCTCGATCGATGCGCTGGATGATGCAGCATGGCAAAAGGGCATAGATATAAGCCTCATGGCGCATGTCCGCTTAATCAAGGCTGCGCTTCCCTGGCTGCGAAAATCGGATGCAGCCAGCGTGCTGACGGTTACATCCATTTCTGTCAAACAGCCAATTGCAAATTTGCTTTTATCAAACAGCATCCGTTTGGCGACCATTGGATTAACCAAGTCTCTGGCGTTGGATCTCGGCAACGAGGGCATTCGCTTTAATTCCATCATCCCTGGTTGGACAGAAACGGAAAGAGTCATAGAGTTGATGACTGCCCGGGCAAAAGCGAACAGTTCAACGGTTGAGGAAGAGACGAAGCGGCAGGCGGCGCAGAGTCCGTTTGGGAGGCTGGCTCAACCGGAAGAGATCGCAAATGTTGCTGCGTTCCTCGTCTCCCCTGCCGCGTCTTACATCACCGGCGCAATGCTGAGCGTGGATGGGGGCGCATATAAAGGAATGATTTGATTTACGACTGGAGAAACCATGAACGATCAAAATAAAAAGGTTTGCTTGAGTTGTGACCGCACAGATGAACAGGTTCCGCTGCTGTATTTGACATTCAAGAATGAGACAAAATATATTTGCGCGCAATGCCTGCCTGTGTTGATCCACAAAACTCACACGCTTGTGGAAAAATTACCTGGCATTGAGATCATTTCAGATAAGGCGGATTAACGTTGATCAAGGAAACTAAATGAACAAACTTTCACGCCTTACCCGTAACTCCTTGACCATCGCGTTTTTATTTTTATTCGACAAAGTAATCGCCTTTTATCGCACACGCATCATTACGAATCGATATGCTGATGAAGTGCATTTGCTCGACACGTTCAACGCCGCAAATAATCTGCCAGACGTATTATTTGCATTGATCTCTGGCGGCGCGCTGGCAATGGCATTCATCCCATTGCTGACCGAATATCTCACCACCAAAGACCGCGCCGCCGCATGGGACTTGTTCTCACGCGTGGCAAATATTGCCTTTCTGGTAACTACTTCCTTTGCAATTGTCATCAGCATTTTTGCAGTGCCCATTGCGAAACTTGGCATTGCGCCAGGCTTCAGCGACGAACAGCTGGCCCTGCTGGCCGAGTTGATGCGGCTCAATTTGATCGGCACGGTTATTTTTTCGATCAGCGGATTGGTAGCCGCTTCCCTGCAAGCGAATCAACATTTTATTTTTCCCGCGCTTGCGCCCAGTTTGTATAACGTGGGACAAATTATTGGCGCGATATATTTTGTTCCGCGATATGGCATCCGCGGACTCGTATACGGAGTGATTCTCGGCGCGGCATTTCATTTGTTGATCCAATTACCTGCGCTGTTCAAATTTGGTTTCCGTTGGACGCCATCCCTGGATATCCGTCATACAGGTTTGATCGAAGCCTTGAAACTCATGGCGCCGCGTTTGCTCACCATGGGCGGCATTCAATTCATTGTGCTCGCGCGTGATAACCTGGCTTCGCAGCTCGACCAGGTGGGCGCAGTCTCCGCACTCACCTACGGCTGGATGATCATGCAGGTGCCTGAGACCATTCTCGGGACTGCGATTGCCACCGCGATGCTGCCGACTCTATCAGAATACGCGGCGCGCGGCGACTGGACAGGGTTCCGTTCAACAATAGAACGCGCCCTGCGGGTTTTGATCTCCCTAACCATCCCGATCGCGGCGGTCATGTCCGCTGGGATTCATCCTCTCGTGCGTGGATTCTTCGGTTTCGACGAAGCCACCTCCACTTTGGTCACATGGACGACGCGCGCTTATTTATTGGCTCTCACAGGCTTCACGATCCATGAAGTAGCCGCGCGTTCCTTTTATGCGCGCAAGGAACCGCTGTTTCCGCTCTATGCAGTGCTACTAAGAATTCTGATGTTCCTGGGAATTGGTTTTGTGGGACTCTCATTCTTTAGAAACATTGGCGCACCCATCATCGCTTTTGCAGAGATCGCATTGTTGATCGAGGCCATCATCTTATTCAGCTGGTTATCCAACCGCACTCACGAACCGATCCACGTGGGCGGCTCGGTAATCAAAGGGTTGTTGGCAGCAGGGATAGGAGGCGTAGTAACTTATGCTATTGCGCTATATCTGCCCGGCGGCGCAATCGTGACTGCGTTAATGGGCATGATCGTCGGCGGCATAATCGCGCTGGTTATCGTATGGTCAGATGCAAAACAGATCTTTAATTTGTAGTTTATTAAGTCACCTTACGCAGTTTTGTCTGCTCATATACTGTACCGCGACATTTATGTCGCCTTTCACTCAAGAGCGACATAAATGTCGCGGTACCTATGTAGGATGAAACCGAATCGCGTAAGGTGAGTTATTAAGTCCCGAAAGGTCTTAAAGACCTTTCGGGACTCTTTGAATAAAATAAGAAATTTTTTCATCAATTCAAAGGGAAGTATAATAATTCTCATGTCTGAAACCACACAACCTACTCAACCAATATTAAACGAGGACGATACCCAGCCGATCAAACCGATCAAAAAGGCCCCTCGCTGGCGTTCCATCCTCATTAGCATTTTAGGATTTCTCCTGCTCATCGGCCTGGGCGGATTTGGCGGATACTCATCCGGCATTGGCATCCGTGAATCAGCGGAAGATGCCATCATTGCAAAACAAGCCAGCGAACAATATACATTGGCCCTGGTGGATATGGAATTTGGCCGCTACGAAACCGCAAAACAACGCCTTGAATTCGTCATTGATACGGATCCGAGCTTCCCGGGCGCAAGTGAAAAGCTCACCGAAGTATTGGTATTGAGCGTTATTCCCACTCCCACACCATTACCCACCCTCACATCCACACCTGATTTCAGCGGCGCCGAAAGTGCGTACGCACGCGCACAACAACTGATCCTCGCACAGGATTGGGCAGGCGCACTGACAGCCCTCGATACAATTCGTAAACTCGACCCAAGCTACAAGACCGCACAGGTGGACGGAATGTATTATTTCGCCCTCCGCAACCAGGGGCATGCCCTCATCACAAAAGAAGGCAACCTCGAAGGCGGTATTTACTTCCTGACCCTTGCGGAACGCTTCGGCCCGCTGGATAACACCGCCGTTGGATTGCGCGAAGGCGCGCGGGCATATATCACGGGTGCGAGTTTTTGGGAATTGGATTGGAAACAGGCGGTTGCTTATTTCAGTCAGGTGGCTGCCGGCTGGCCCTCCTTATGGGATGGCACCATGACCGCTTCGCAACGTTTATATAACGCATCCATGCGCTATGGCGACGAACTCTTTGTAAGACAGGACTACTGCGACGCTTATGAACAATATAAAGTTGCTGCCGGTATTGGAAATTTGGATGATGTGGCTGCCAGAAATTTTAACGAGGCCTCCAAAATTTGTTTCCCCGCTACCGCCACCGTCATAGTTGTAACGACTGCGCCTGCCGAAGCTACAACTCCGCCTGTTGTAATTGACACTCCAACAGAAACACCCACTTTGACACCACCGCCTTAATCATGACCACACCTCCGACATGGGTGCTTGCGATTATTTACTGGCTTCACATGCTTGCGACAGTCACGTGGATCGGAAGCCTCGCCGCCATCAACCTGCTCGTCCTGCCCGCATCACAGCGGACCTTGAAACTGGTCGACCAACTCAGCTTTATCTCAGCCCTTCAAAAAAGACTCGAGCCGTTGGCCTGGTTCAGTATCAGTTTACTGTTGGTCACAGGCTTGATCCAAATGAGTACCAGCCCACACTACGACGGCTTTGCCTCCCTCAGCACACAATGGTCAATGGCGATCCTCATTAAACACGGCTTGGGAGTCATCATGGTGGTCGTAAGCGCCATTCAAACATGGGAAGTCATTCCCGCCATCCAACGCACACTCATGAAAAAAGAAAGCGCAAATGCAGACGAACTTGCCAGGCTGCAAAAACGTGAAGTGCTTTTATTGAGGGCAAATCTAATTCTCTCCATCTTGATCCTGGGTGCAACTGCGGTTGCAAGAACATCGTAAAAAGATAATAGTGAGTAGAGAATAGAAAAGGCCGCTACATTAAAGTAGCGGCCTTTTTATTTAAAACATCTACGTCTTGAGCTGGTGATTGAGCTTGTCGAAACCGAGCGTACGAATGCCTTTTGAGGAGCGCAGTCGAAGGACAGGATACATAAAAGTTTATGTTTCCACACGCGCTTCGACTGCGTTCGGACGAAGAACATGTCCTCACTCCGCTCACATTGTCCCGACACTTGCGCCGTACGCCAGTGCGGTATGGTTTTTCGGGAGCGAGGAGGAATTTCTAAAGTGTTATTAACTGCCGGGCCGGCACAGCGGTCAAATCATACACCATCGCGCCTGTAATTCTCACTGGCACAATATCGCCCACTTTGGCTTGTCCTTCAACAACCACCATGCCGTCGATTTCGGGGGCATCTCGATAGGAACGGCCAATAGCAATGCCATTGTCAAATCCCTCCACCAAAACATCGAGGGTCTTGCCAACATAAGATTGATTTATCTGCAGGGAAATTGGCTGCTGAAGCTCCATCAGGCGTTCATAACGTTCTCGTTTAACAGAAGCAGGCACGGGGTCCCCAAGCGGTTCGGAGGTTGTACCAGGCTCAAATGAAAATTCGAACGCGCCCACACGGTCAAAGCGGATTTCATTTACAAAATCATATAAAGCTTGAAACTCTTCATCTGTTTCACCGGGGTAACCCACCAGGAACGTTGTACGAATCGCAAGGTCGGGGATCGTTGAGCGCATTTTCCCAAGTGTCCTATGCACCCAATCAATGTTGGATGGGCGCTTCATGCGGTACAAAGTTTTGGGATGCGCATGTTGAAGCGGCATATCAAGATAAGGCAGGATCTGTTTGCGCGTCGCCATTACTTCAATGAGACGGTCGGTCACATATCCAGGATAGGCATACATCACGCGGATCCAATCCATATCAGGCACAGAGTCTGTCAGTTGCTCAAGCAAAATAGCGAGACCATCCTTCAAGCCAAGGTCGTGACCATAATCCGTTGTATCCTGCGCGATGAGAATCAGCTCACGCACGCCTACATCGCGTAACTTGCGCGCTTCACCAATAATGGATTCAACAGGACGCGAAACCGCCGTGCCTTTGATGAGCGGAATTGCGCAAAACGCACACGGACGGCGGCAGCCATCCGCTATTTTGATATATGCGCTCGCGCCCGCAACGCTGACTCGTAAGGCATCCTTTTCATCGGAACCAACAACTGGCGCTTCAGGTAAATGATATAACGGCTCGGGGCGCGCACCTTTGCGAACTTCCTTCACCACCTGCACAATATCCATCCAGCGGCGCGTTCCGAGAATACCGTCAATGCCGGGTACTTTTTTAGCCACCTCAACGCCATAACGCTGTGTGAGGCAGCCCGCCGCGATCAAGACCTGTCCATTGTGTTTTGTTTTTACAAAATCGCCAAGCACACGGTAGGATTCCTCTTTTGCGGGGCCGATGAAACCGCAGGTGTTTACAATAATCACCTCGGCTTTGTCGGGATCATCCATCGAACGATAGCCGTCACGCAAAAGCAATTGCGCCATCGAATCAGAATCGACAGTATTTTTTGCGCACCCCATGGAGACTAAATGAAAAGTATTTTTTGACAATTTATTTTCCTAACTCTAAAATTATCCGCCATCAGGAGGTGTGGCAGTTGGTGTAGCGGTCGGTGTGAGCGTGGGCGTTTCTGTGATCGTCGCAGGCAGCGTATTTGTGGGCGTCGGCGGAATCGTTGCCGTGGGTGTGACAACGCCCGTGATCAAGTATACCCGGCTGACCACTTCGCCAACACTGCCCATCAAGCCAAGATCATTCCCATTATACGTAATTCTCAATGCTGCGGCATTTCCTGTAAGGACCATCACTTGATTCTCGGCTTCAAATATTTTCGTCTCACGCGGCGCGAGGCGGCCCTCAAAAGCCACTTTTCCATCCACTGAAATTCGCACGAAAACACGTTCCACCGCAAATACGCTCACCGCTACATTCGCGTTCACACCGGATGTGGACAGTGTTTCCAGAGTGGCAGGCGTAGCCACCGGATTATTTTCAACGGGAACAAAGGTCAAATCCAATGTCGGCGTTGGGAAGGACGTGCCGCCGAGCACATCCACGATCGAGGGCGCTGTGGCTTCAACAGTTTGAACTTCCTGCGAGCGGATCACACGTCCCACGCCCCAAATCGCAAGCGCGGCCAAAATGGCGATCATCAACACACCAAAGATCAAGTCGCCTGCGATGAAGCTCCGCAAAAACGGCATGGAAGTAATGACCTCTGTTTGTATTTTTTCGCGCGGCGTTTCGGCATATTTCTCATAGCGGCGTGCTTGCAGGAAATCTGCAAAACGCAAAAGAATGGTATCGGTATCAAGGTCAAGGAATGTCGCATAGTTTGCAAGCATCCCGCGTGTTTGAACAGGAGAGGGCAATTTATCGAGCGCGCCATCTTCCAAAGCCTTCACGAACATGGCGCGCAATTTTGTATGGCGCTCCACTTCATCCAATGTCAGGCTGA
Organism: Anaerolineales bacterium; assembly: GCA_038250295.1. Lineage (GTDB taxonomy): Bacteria > Chloroflexota > Anaerolineae > Anaerolineales > Villigracilaceae > Villigracilis. The sequence continues at coordinate 19,729 of JBBSCM010000020.1, forward strand.
TCATCTCACGGCGCGCGCGAAGTTGCGCGCCAATTTCCGCGAAGATCGCATCTGCGGGTTGAGCAGGTACGGCTGGCTCAATGACCGGCGTACTTTGGCCTGTTTCAGGTTCAGATGTGGATACGGATTCGGGCTTTTGAACGCGGGATCGAAACAACGACCCAAGCTTTGAGATTAGATTTGGCTTCGATTCATCCCCGACCTCAACCTGCTCCACCTCAACAGGCTGACTCAGCTCTTGGGTTTTTGTCTCAGTCAATTCTTCCTGCTGAATCACGGGTTCAAGAATGACAGGTTGTGGGGTTTCTTCTTCTACCTTCTTTTTCCTTCTACCGCGTGGTTTGGGCTGCTCAACTTCAACTTCGACGACAGGTGCGGGAGTCTCTTCTTGTAAAGATTCGGAGGATTCTATTTCGGGCGCTGACTCTGCTTTCGGACGGCGGCCAAACCATGAGCTTAAGAAAGACCGCGCTGGTTTTTCATCCTGCACATCGGTTAATGGGGGAATTTCCGTCTCAACCAGATTCACTTGCGGCAAAGGTCCGCTGACTTCTGAATGTTGAGGGGCGTTCTTTTGAAATTCTGCGATCATTTCATCAATATTCAGGTCGAGATATTCAGCGTAATTGCGCAAAAAACCGCGGCCCTGCGCAGCGGATGGCATCACAGAGTAATCATCAGCCTCCAACGCCTGCAAAAAGACAATGCGAATACGCGTTTCATCAGACGCTTTTTCAAGCGTAAGATAACGGGCTTCGCGCTCTTTCTTTAATCGTTGGCCTATGGTTTCAGACATGGGAATATTGTACTGCCCTTCATATAATTTTCTAAACTTTCAAGCGCCAAAATATGGAAAAAATTTAGATTTTGGTCTGGGAGTTTATGTATGCAGCACCTTGTATTACAAACATCACCGACTTGCGCCGGTGATGTGATCTTGTATTTATTCGGCTGTTGCGGCAGGCTCTTGCAAAGCAGCCGCAGGTTCTTCTTTAGCTTTATGAGCGCTCTTCTTAGGCTTTTCAGCCTTCTCGGCTTTTGCCTGCTCAGCGGCACGCTGCGCGTCTGCCACGCTTTCACCTTCGCGATGGACAATGATCTTGATTTCAGGGACAAGATCCATGGTCAGGCGGATGTGAGCAGTGAATTCGCCGAGCGCGCGAATGGGCTGGATATCCACTTGCTGGCGCTTCACTTCAAAACGCACCTGTTCGGTTAGCGCGGTGGCAATATCCTGTGTGGTAATGGAACCATATAATTTACCGGTATCACCTGCTTTGGCGGGGAATGAGAGGGTCACACCCTTGACCTGGTCAGCGAGGCCTTTGAGTTCTTCATTTTGTGAAGAACGGCGCACCTCAGCCTGTGACTTGATCTTCTGCACTTGTTTCAAAGCGCCTTCGGTGGCGAGCACGGCAAATCCCTGCGGAATGAGGAAGTTGCGGCCATAACCATCGGCTACTTTCTTAATATCCCCGGCACGACCCAGTTTATAAACATCCTTAACGAGCATTACTTTCATTTTTCAAGCCCTTTCTGGTAATGAGATAGTCAGAACGAAGGGTACCACGTCCTGCGGCGGCAGATTGTACCATACCTTTCTTGTCAATGCAGGCAAATACGATTAAGATAAAGCCATGCCATCCATTCCCATCAACCTTCGACGTGTTGCCGCTTTTCTGGGTGTTTTTATTCTGATCTTATTGGTCATTGAGTTTAATTCACGTCTTGAAGAGTTAAATCGCTTGAACGACCAGCGCGAGGAGGTGCGCGGCGTGGCAACTCAGGCTATGCAAACCCAATTGGCATTGCAAACTCAATTGGCATTTTCGAAATCCACTGCCGCCGTGGATGAATGGGCGCGTACGGAGGGGCATTATGTCAAGGATGGTGATCAGCCCGTTATCCCAATCAGCCAGCCGGGCAGCGAGCCTGTGATCGTTGCCACGCCTCCGCCTGTTCCCACTCCCATGCAAAATTGGGAGGTATGGTGGAATCTATTCTTCAGCAAATAACCGTGTAGGTCGGGATTTTATCCCGACTTATTTTATTTAGGATATCCCTTTGGATCGACTTCAACTTTTCCCTATTACAATAACAATTGAAAATGACACTTTGAGCATCGCAGGACATGATCTGAAATCATTGGCAAAGGATCACGGAACGCCCTTGTATCTATATGACCGCGCCACGATGGATGACGCCGCAACAGGATATAGATCCGCACTCGCTGCGCACTACCCCGCGCCTGCTTCTGTTACCTATGCGGGAAAAGCTTTCCTCTGTACAGCAGTTGCACAATGGACTCAATTCCACAATTTATTCGTCGACTGCACAGGTGAAGGTGAGATCGCTATTGCGATGGCAGGCGGTGTGACACGAGAACACATCCTTGTACATGGCGTGAATAAATCTGCGGCTGATTTGAATTCTGCTTTGCAAAACGCGGGGACAATTGTCGTTGACAATCTCTCAGAGCTGTCTCGCATTGCGCAAACATTTACGCACCACGCACCACGCACCACATCCCTTTGGCTGCGCCTCCTCCCTGGCGTTGCCGTTGAAACCCATCACGCGCACACACAAACAGGTCAACATGACAGCAAGTTTGGTATGACGCGTGAAGAAATTATGGAAGCCGCGGCATTTTGTAAGAATCATGATCTGCCATTGAACGGTATCCATTTTCATCAAGGCTCCAACTTCCGTGATGCCACTCCATTGAAAGCTGCAATCGAGCTGGGACTTGACCTCGCAAAAGAAATTGGATTCGAAGGCGAATGGCATTTCAGCCCAGGCGGCGGCTGGGGCGTGGCATATCACGAGGATGAACTTCCGCAGCCTGATACGAATGAATACGTCCGTGTGATTGCCGCGAATGTAATCGAGGGTTGTAAAAGGCGTGGATTAACTCTCCCCCATTTGCATCTGGAGCCCGGGCGTAGTTTGGTGGCGCGGGCGGGCGTGGCTATTTATAAAGTAGGTGCGGTCAAAAGACGCGGTGACAAAGTTTGGATATTGACAGACGGCGGCATGACGGACAATCCACGCCATGCAATGTATGGGGCAAGATACTCTTGTTTAACGGTATCAGGTCCGGGTCGGGAGAGAAGCGAGAAGGTTTCCATCGCAGGACCCTATTGCGAGTCTGGGGATGTCGTCATTGAAGATTTGTCCATGCCAAAAATCGAAGAGGGGGAATTGATTGCCATCCCAGCGTCGGGCGCATATCATTTGAGCATGTCATCCAATTACAACGGTTCACGCAAGCCCATTGTAGTATGGCTGGAAAATGGGAAAGCAAAAGTAATCGTTCAACGCGAAACTATTGATGATCTGCTGAAACGTGATAGAAGGTTATAAAAAATCCCCGTCATTTGACGGGGATTTTTAAGCTTTATTATTCTGCTTGTTCAGAAACACTGGTTGGGATTGAGGATGATTTCCTCATCTGATCTTCCTGTACCATGCGAATGCCATTACTGACCTGGCCGCTTAATTTCGCAATTTGATCCTGCAATTGCATGAGCGTATCGATCACGTAATTATCCGCATCGGCGCGGGTGGCTTCCGCTTCGGCACGCGCCTGACTGACGATCTGATCGGCGCGGCGCTGGGCTTCCCCAACGATCATATCTTTTTGTACCATCTGATCAGCCTTATCGCGCGCAAGCTGTAAAGTACGGTTGGCTTCCTCCTGTGCCTGCGCCATCACGCGGTCACGCTGAGCCATCACCTGCTGAGCCTTCTTCACTTCCTCAGGAACTGCAATGCGCATCTGGTCGATCAGTTCCAACATACGGTCTTCATCCACAACAACGTTGTGAGTGAAAGGCAAGGCTTTCGCTTCGTTGAAGAGTTCTTCCAAACGGTCAATGAGTTGCAGAATATCCATTTTTCCACTCCTTCAAGCAATCGCTATACTTTAAGCGCTTGAAGCATTTCTATATTATGACGCAAAATATCATTTACAACTGTCTGCGAATCTGCTTTTTTTTCTTTTGCATATTCTTCGATAAAAGCTACCAGATCGTCATCAAGATAGATTGGAAGTTTCAAAACCACATCGGGGTGATAAAACTTACCCTGTTCGCCTTTTGAAAAATCATATTGTTTTTTCATATCATGAAACATTGATCAAAAATTCTTGCTAAATTTCGTGTTCGATTGCAAAGGAAACCTTTAGGGTCTTGTCCTGAATAGTGGTAATTCTAGCACAAATTAATCTCGAAGTGAGTTGGGAGGAGAGTGCTCTCCCATATTAAGTACCTTTGCCTTTAAAGCTTTTTCCACAAAGGCAGGCACCATACTGGAGACATCGCCGTTTAATGTCGCAATCTCGCGTACCGTGCTTGAGGACAAAAATGTGTGCTGTTCGGCTGTGATCAAGGCAACCGTTTCAATATCCTTTGCAAGGCGCTGGTTTGCCAAGGCCATACGGAACTCGAATTCAAAATCAGAAAATACACGCAAACCGCGCACAACCACCTGCGCTTCCACTTTATGAGAAAAGTCAACGGTCAACCCGCTGTAGCCCGTGACCTTGATCTTGGGGTTATCCTTGAATGCTTCCTGTACCAGCGAAATACGTTCTTCGGGTGAAAACATCAGGCTCTTAAGCGGCTTATCATAGACGGCCATTACCACTTCATCGAAGAGCTTCGCCGCGCGCGAGGCAATGTCAATGTGACCGAGGTGGATCGGGTCAAATGTACCGGGAAATAATGCTCTTACCATGTTTAGTCTCGTAGTCCTTGGTCAAATAGTCTGATAGTCGTTACTCCCAGTCGGTGGTTTTGACTAACCGACTAAAAACTAACCAACTATCTAGCTAACATCCCCTTTGCCTGTGCCCCAGAATCTTTCAAAGGCTTCAGCAAGCAAGGCGTGTTCGGGTTGTTCAAGATATGGGTCGCGCTCGAACAAGGCTTGCGCCTGTGTGCGCGCTTTTTCAATTAAGACGACATCGGTAATGCTGGCCATCTTCAACGTGGATGCAAAACCAGCCTGGCGCGTACCCAAAAATTCACCGGGGCCGCGTGTCTTGAGGTCAAGGTCAGCCAATTCAAATCCGCTGTTCGTACGCGACATGGCTTGCAAGCGTTCATTCTCGGTCGCGTCTTCGTGCGTGGGAATGAGCAAACAATAGGATTGATCTGCGCCGCGACCAACGCGGCCACGAAGCTGATGTAATTGCGCGAGTCCGAAACGGTCCGCTCCTTCAATCAACATGACGGTGGAGTTCGGCACATCTACGCCCACTTCAACGACAGTTGTTGAAACGAGAATATCGTATTGTTTGTCGCGGAACTTCATCATCACTTCATCTTTTTCAGCGGGCTTCATGCGCCCGTGTAGGAGTCCCACTTTGAGATCAGGGAAAACTTCCTTTGATAAAGTTTCAAAATCATCCACAGCGGCACGGGCTTCGATTTTTTCGCTTTCATCAATCAACGGATAAACGATAAACGCCTGTCTGCCTTCTTTTATTTGTCCGCGAATCATTGTGAACGCACGCTCACGCTCCTGTGGGCGAAGCACATAGGTATCAATGGGTATTCGCCCAACGGGCATTTCGTCAATGACAGAAATATCGAGATCGCCAAACACGGTCAACGCGAGTGAACGCGGGATGGGCGTAGCCGTCATCACCAACAAATGCGGGTTTGTGCCTTTATCACGGAGTTCCTTGCGTTGTTCCACACCGAAACGATGTTGTTCGTCAATCACAATAAATTGCAGATCTTTAAATTGGACTGGCCCTTCAATGACCGCGTGCGTACCGATGACGATTTTCACTGAACCGTCCTGCAAACCCTGACGGATCGCTTCTTTCTCCGCCTCGGGCGTGCTGCCCACCAATAAGCGGATTTCACTCCCTTGCATCATCCCGCCATCGCCTGCAAGCAGACTCGTGAAGTTGCGATAATGCTGCTCTGCAAGAATGGATGTCGGCGCCATGATCGCGGCTTGCGCGCCAGCATTAACAACGATCGCGGCGGCTAAAGCTGCTACAACTGTCTTACCTGAACCAACATCGCCTTGCACGAGTCTGTTCATGGGTCTGCCAGAGTCCAGGTCAACGCGAATCTCTTCGAGGGTTTTTTGTTGGGCAGATGTCAAAGCGAAAGGCAAACTGGTGAACCGCTCACCCAGCCACTCGGTTGAGACGGAGAAGCGGCGGGCTTCCACAGATTTCCAATCCCGTTTCTGGCGCAGCACTCCCATTTGCAAATAGAAAATTTCATCGAAGCCGAGTCGTTCACGCGCCGCCTTGAGTCGATCCTGTGAAACGGGAAAGTGAACCTGCATCAAGGCTTCGCTCAGCGACACAAGCCGCGCCGCAAGTTTAATTTTTTCGGGAAGCGCATCCACAACTGCGGGGGCCCAATGCGTAACGACTTGATTCATGATTCCGCGCAGCCATTTTTGCGTGATCTTTTCTGTGAGCGCATAAATGGGAACGATGCGGGCCGTGTGCAGATTCTCAACTTCAACAGGTTCCCAATCCGGGCTGTTCATCACGAGGCGGCCAAGATACTGATCGATCTTGCCAGAGACGGAAATGGCATCATCCTGTTTGAAACGATTTGCAAGCCAGGGCTGATTGAAATATGAAATGCGAAGCGAACCTGTGCCGTCACTGATCACAACTTCAATAATGGAAGACTTGCCTCCGCGAATGGGACGGGTATGCACACTTTGAATTGTGCCGATGACAGTTACTACATTCCCATAAAAAAGATCCTTGATGGGTTTGAGCTGGCTGTAATCTTCATAA
>JBBSCM010000021.1:0-25003 GCA_038250295.1 Anaerolineales bacterium
CGCGCAGGAGTTGACCTGTATTCGTCACACTGCCAACATGCAGCGCATTCATGCGGCGAAGTTCAACGGGTTCAATATTTAATTTCTCGGCAAGCATGTCCATCATGGACTCAACTGCGAAAGCAGATTGCGTAACGCCGAAACCACGGAATGCGCCAGCGGGCGGATTGTTGGTGTACATGGCATAACAATCGGCGCGGACATGTTCAATATCGTACGGCCCAGCGGAATGCGTTGTGGCGCGGGTCATTACCTTTTCGCCAAGCGACGCATACGCGCCCGTGTCACCATAAAGTTCTGACTCACATGCAACGATGCGGCCATCATTCTTCGCGCCGATCTTGACGCGGATCTGGGTGGCATGGCGCTTGGGATGCACAAGCAAACTTTCGTGACGGTCAAATAATAATTTCACGGGCCGCCCCGTCACATTCGCCAGCATCGCGACGTGAATTTGTCCCATCACATCTTCCTTGCCGCCGAAGCCGCCACCCATCAACTGCCCAATCACACGCACACGCGACTCATCCCAGCCCATCACACGCGCCACCTGAGTCCGATCCTGATATGGAATTTGCGAGCCGACATATATTTCCATGCGGCCATCGGGCGTGGGCACGCCGATGCTGCATTCAGGTTCAAGGAATGCATGGTCGGTGATCGGCGTGTGAAAAGTATGTTCAAGGATCACATCCGCTTCGGCAAAGCCCGCGTCCATATCACCCTTGCGGACCTTAATATGTTTCAGCAGATTTCCATTTTGATGAAGCTGCGGCTGTCCTGCCTGGCGCGCTTGTACGGGATTTGTGATCACGGGCTGGAGGTCGAACTCCGCTTCTATCAACGCCGACGCCTGTTCGGCGATCTGTTGGGACTCTGCCGCTATGATCGCGAGCGTGTCCCCCACATATCGAACACGTTCACCGACACCGACAATCGTCGGCCAATCGAAGATGACCAGTCCATGATTATGTTCACCGGGAATATCTTCAGCAGTTAAAACGGCTACTACACCTGGAAGAGCTTTTGCTTTTGAAATATCGAGTTTTGTTAAGAAGCCATGCGGAATCATTGCGCGCTTGGCTTTGGCATATAACATGCCATCAAATACAAGATCGTCTGTGTAGATAGCTTTGCCGTTGACTTTTTCAATCCCATCGGGACGCGTGTGTGTATGACCAACCGTGTTGTGAGTGTGAATTGAATCAGGAATGTGCGGCGGTTTGACAGGTTCACCTGTCCGCAAAGATTCTGCGGCTGCGAGAATTGAATTCTCGATCGTAGGATACCCCGCACAACGACAAAGTGTATCCTTCAACGCAAAACGAATATCATCACTGCTTGGATTTGGATTCCTTTGAAGCAAAGCATAAGCAGTCATAATTTGCCCGGGGATACAGAATCCGCACTGGACAGCGCCATGCTCCACAAAGGCTTCCTGCAATGGATGAAGCCTTCCGTCCTGAGCGGAGGACTGAGCGTCTCTTGCGAAGTCCGTAGTCGAAGGATGAGTTGCTACCTCCACTTCGACTGCACTCCCCTGTCGGGTCGCTCCGCTCAGCGCGGAGAGTCCTTCAATCGTAACGATCGTCTTCCCATCTGCACGCTCAGCGGGATAAATACAAGACATCATCGGCTCGCCATCCACAAGGACGGTACACGCGCCGCACTCAGCCTCGTCACAGCCGATCTTTGTGCCTGTCAGGCGAAGTCGCTGGCGGAGCAGGGTGGAGAGGGTCTCGCCTGGGACGGGTTCGAGAGTATGTTTGGTGCCATTAACGATAAGAGAAAGTTGGTTGTTCATAAGTCACCTCAAAAGATTGAACCACGGAGACACGGGGACACGGGGTTTTAAATCCAGTCTGTTTAAGTTAGAGGACTCGGCGATAGATGCCGTCTTTCAGGACTGGCACATTGAAGTTGAGCAGAAGGCCAACACGAATCCCTGTGAGTTTCATGTAGGTCAATAATTGCGCTTCGTGGACAGGGATAATTCACTCAACAGCTTTCAGTTCAACGATCACGCGTTTGTCATAAATAAGATCAATTACATAACCCGCATCCAGGTTGATGCCTTTGTAATTTAGCGGTAAATCCACCAGATGCTCAAACGGTATGTTTCGAAGTGTGCTTTCATGCTCAAGACACACTTGATACGCTGACTCAAGCAACCCCGGACCAAGTACTTTATGGACTTCAATTGCCGCACCAATGATCTTATCGGTCAATTCTTTCTCCAATAATGGAACGGCATGTTTATTCTGTAGAACAGGAAAGTTACGTTGCATTGTTCAATCCTTTCTCTTTACACCAAAGTCGTTTAACCCTAGCAGGAATCACCCCAAAGAATCTCAGTGTCTCCGTGTCTCAGTGGTTAGCCTGCTCTTTTCCACGCAGTTTCGAGTGTATCTCTGAATAATCCACCAACGATGTGCTTGCGATAGTCTGAGCTGGCACGGCGGGCGCTGGTTCGGAAATGAGCCTGAGCAAGCAGTGATTCGAGTGTTTGGTCAAAAGTTTCTTCGTTGAAGGATTGTCCGCGCAAAATATTTTCTGCCTCTGTAGCACGGAAGGGAGTCCCACCGCCGGGGCCGACAGCGATGTGAATATCTCTTACGATGTCATTTTCTCGTTCGAGCCAGACGGCGCAATTCAAAATGGGAAGGGCAACGCCTTGAGGGCGCATGATTCGCTTGAAACACGAGGAGACCCTAAGGGTTTTAGAAACCCTTAGGGTCTTTCCGATTGGAATATAAAAGCCAACTATGAGTTCTGTGTTTTTATTGAGCGCGGTTTTGCCCGGGCCAAGGAATAATGAAGTGAATGGCATACGGTGAGACCCAGAAATGCCAGCAACTTCTGCCTGCGCGTCGAGGGCGGTCAAGGCGATGGTTCCGTCCGCGGCAGGGAGGGCGTGCGCAACATTGCCACCGAGCGTAGCCGTGTTGCGGACTTGTGGGCCCGCGATCAAGTCACAGGCTTCGACTAATGCCTGGGCATGTGTAACAGTTAGCGGGTCCAGTGCGACGCGATTGACCGGGACGGCGGCGCCAATGTAGAGTTCGTCGCCTCTTACTTCGAGAACAGTCATCTCCGGGATAAAAGTCAAATCAATTAATGTGTGGATGGGGGCGTGGCGGCCTTGTTTCAGATCCAGCAATAGATCTGTTCCGCCCGCAATGGGCATTGCAGGACCAGATGCAGATGTGAGGTCTTGAATTGCTTCTGAAATGGAAGCGGGCCGTTTATATTCCTGCCATAGGTTCATAGGTGGTGTCCTCTTTCTTAATTCGGACGGCGGTACTTTTCGATGGCTTTACCCAACGCCGCGTCGCTGGGTTTCGATACCTTCGTACTCAACCGCCAGCGCCACGACCACCGAACTATGGAATGAGATTGTACTACTAAAAATTAGACAGGCTCTTTTTCTTCAGGATGCACACCTGCCATTAATAAACCAAGTTTTTCGCGGGTTGCATTCTGCCTTGAAAGAATATCCATGACCCTGCCTTCGTAGATCACGGCAACGCGGTCTGAAAGGGCAAGGATCTCGTCCAGATCTTCAGAGATGAGCATGATTGCCGCGCCTCTTTTTCGCTGTTCGAGCAGTTGCTCACGGACATATTCTGTTGCGCCGATGTCAAGTCCGCGGGTGGGTTGAGCGGCGATGATGGCGCGCGGATTTCTGGAAATCTCGCGGGCAAGAACTATTTTTTGGATATTGCCGCCAGACAGATTCTTGGCGAGTGTTTCCTGCGATGGGGTTTTTACATGGAATTGCGAGATTAATTTATCTGTATGAGTGGAGATATTTTTTAGTTTCAAGAAACCAGAATTCGAGAATGGCTGTTTGTGATGTTCGCGCAGGATCATGTTTTCAGCAACAGTGAAATCCTTGATCATGCCGTCGCGCATTCTTTCTTCAGGGATGTAGGATAGCTGTCGTTCGGTCAGGTCGCCGGGAGCAAGACCTGTGACATCCCTGCCTTCGAGGAGAATTTTTCCGCTGGTTGTTTTTCGCAGGCCCGCAACGGTATCCGCCAATTCACGTTGACCATTCCCGGAAACACCGGCAATCCCAAGAATCTCCCCTGAATGAATCTCAAGACAGACTTCACGCAGACCGGGCGTTCCACGGTCACTGCCGCAGCATACATCTTTGAGCTGCAAGCGCACTTCGCCAAGATTCGCCTTGCCGCGATCGGGAGCAAATTCAACATCGCGACCGACCATCCAATTGGCAAGGTCTTGTTTCGTAGTTTCGGACGTTGGACGCGTGCCGATCTTCTTTCCATTCCGCAAAACAGTCACACGGTTGCTGATCTCAACAACCTCATGCAATTTATGAGAAATAAAAATAAGGGCGTAGCCATCCTTTACCATTTGATGCATGATGACAAAAAATTCATCCACTTCCTGCGGAGTGAGGACCGCGGTTGGCTCATCAAGAATGAGCAGGGCCGCGCCGCGATAAAGCGCCTTGATAATTTCAACCCGCTGCTGCTGACCAACGGATAACTGCCAAACATAGGCATGCGGGTCGATCTTCAAGCCATAGATACCGGCCAGTTCCAGAATTCGTTTTGATACGCGGTCAAGATCGGTCAACAAGCCGCGGGAGGATGGCAATCCCAATGCGACATTTTCGGCGACAGTCAATGATGGAACAAGCATGAAATGTTGGTGGATCATGCCAATGCCAAAGTTGATCGCATCGTTCGGCGAGGCAATGGTGACGGGTTTTCCATTCAACAAAATTTGACCTGCATCCGCATGATACATGCCATAAAGGATCTTCATCAGTGTGCTTTTGCCGGCGCCATTTTCACCGAGCAAGGCATGGACTTCGCCGGACTTCACCTCAAAGTCCACATGGTCGCTGGCAAGCACCCCGGGGAACCTCTTGGTTATCCCGCGCAGTTCAACGCTGTCAATACGGGCCTGGCCGGAAGGAAGTTTATTTGAGTCAGTCATCGCGCCATCCTGAAAATCGTCCCGCAGGTTTACTTTCAATGGCAGCCTGCGGGACGATATTAAATTAACCAACTATGGAAGGGTGATCGTGATCGTTCCGTCAATGATCCCTTGAATGGTTGATTCGGCCAAAGCCTTGGCATCATCGGGAAGGGCGTAGTCTGGGTTGAATTCCACAACCTCGCCGCCATTGGCAAGATTAGCCTTGAAGAATTGTCCGCCAAGTGTGCCGCTTTGAATGAGACCGATGATCTCATTGAGGGCAACTTCCCAGTGATATACCTGTGAAGCAACAACGATTGTCGGGGCCAGGGATGTCTGATTTGATTGGGTACCGAACCAGAGCGCATTGGCTTCTTCGGCTTTACCAATCGCGCCTACAACCATCTGGGCAGTGCCGGTCAATGCATCGGCGCCGGCAGCGATGTGAGTCGTCGCAGCTTCAGAGGCCAGCGCAACGTCAGAGAATGAACCGATGTAATTCACGTTCACCTTGACAGCAGGATTAGTTGCCGCAACACCGGCTTTGAAACCATCGACATAGAGTTTCGCATCGCCGACTTCGATCGGGCCAACTACGCCGATCACTTTGCTTGTAGAGAGAGTGGCAGCCAATACGCCGTTGACATAGCCGCCTTCCTGGGAAGCCGCTTCGTAGGCGAAAATATTGGGCAGGCCAAAAGTTTCTGCCGTGGTTCCCCAGGCAAAGCTGGTGTCAGGGAAGTCAGGGGCAATTTCCTGCAGGGAGGAGCCATATTGTGAACCGTGAGCAATCACCAGGTTAAAGCCCTGAGTTGCATAATCACGGATGGCTGCTGCGGCATCGTCCACATTGAACATGCCATCAGAGTAAACGAAGTCAAAGGCGTCGGGTCCGCCCATTTCTTCCTGTACGCGCAGGAGCGCATCGTACATACTCTGACTGAAAGCCAGGTCATTGACGGCGCTGGGCATAATCACAGCGACACGGAACGGTTCAGCCGGCGCGGCAGGCGGCTCGATGGCAACGGGGGCTTCAGTTACCTCGACGGGCGCCTCAGTTGGTTCAACCGCTGGGGCATCGTTGACGGGGGCAGCGGGCGCGCCGCATGCATTCATAAGGACGGACAACACAATAACCAAAGTCAATATCCATGTAAATTTCTTCATCTTCTTCTCCTTGTTTCAATTGTGATTATCAAATGTTTTTAATGAACTGGCACAAACAGGTTTCAGGTTTACTGGGTTTCGTCACACCTCCTTCAAGAAAGGTTCAGTCTTCCCGCTCGAAGGGTTTCGTCAACGCAGATGGCGCGCGAACCCTTGAGACAGTAGCTACCAGGACCAAAATCGTAAGTACGTAGGGCATCATCACTGCAATATCAGAGGGAATGGGAATGCCCAAAACCTGAATCCATAACTGCAATGAATTGACCATGCTGAATAAAAGCGCGCCGCCCAAAACGCCCCACGGACGCCATCCGCCGAAGTACACCAAAGCCACTGCGATAAATCCAAGTCCACTGGTCATATTTTGTTGAAAGACATTCAATAAAGCAATGGAAAGAGATGCTCCCGCAATCCCGGATAATGTCCCACCGAGAATGATGGTGAAGTATCGGACACGCGCCACGCTCACACCCAGTGAATCCGCCGCATCCGGGTTCTCGCCCACCGAGCGGATCTTCAGCCCAAGCGTTGTCTTGTTCAATACAAACCATGCAAGTGGCACAAGCAGATACGCGCCATAGACCAATAAATTCTGACTAAAGAAAATTTCACCAATGCCAGGGATACCGCTCAGCCATGGGATTTTGACTGGCGGAAAACCTTTTACCGTTTCAACTGTCCCCATCAATTTTTGGAAAAGCAGGTCACTCATTCCCAAGCCGAAGAGATAAAAACCAATCCCGCTGATTCCCTGCTGCGCGTGTAAATTAACGGTGACAAACGCCATCATCAATCCCATCAACGCGCCAACGAGCATGGCGGCAAGCACACCGAGCCATAAACTTCCCGTTGTCAAGGCAACGTAAAAAGCGGCAAATGCGCCCAGCAGCATCTGCCCTTCCACTCCTAAATTGAGCACGCCGCTGCGCTGGCCGAATGTCTCGCCGATGGCGGCATATAAATACGGCGTCGCCAACCGTATTCCAGACGAGAGAATTCCAATTAAAACAGTGACAGTAAACAGGTCGGAAATCATGCGCCCGCCTCCACCTGTGATGGTTTTTCCTGATCGGTCGGGTGCGGGGAATCATCCTCCTGTTTTGCGCTGGCCAATCTTCGTCGTTGTCTTCGCCGACGCCAAAACTCGCTGCTCACAACAAAAACCACCACCAGGCCGTTCAAAGCAATGATCAATGCCGATGGGACTTGAACAACCCTCTGCATTTTGTTGGCGCCCACCAACAGCGCGCCAAATAAGATCGAAGCGGGGATGGTCAAAATCGGATGCAGCTGCCCGAACAAAGCCGCCACAATTCCATTGAACCCGGCGCTGCCCGTAAAGCCCGAAGATGATCCATCTGTGATCATGCGATAGTTGACACCGAAAACTTGCGTTGCCCCGGCCAGCCCTGAAAAAGCTCCGCTCAACAACAAGGCCAATACAACATAGCGTTGAACTTTTATTCCAGCATAACGAGACGCATTTGGATTTTGCCCCACAGCGCGGATGCGATAACCGAGCGTGGTGCGCCACAAGAGAATATAAACAAGAACTGCCAGAATGACAGCGATCAAAGCGCCGAGGTGCAGGCGGGTCGGCGCCAGGCGCGGCAGGCGGAAAATTTCCAAAAGGCGGGCTGTTTGAGGGATTTTCGAAGCAAGTTCGGCCTGCGAAGGATCGATCATCGGTCCGCGTAAAAGGAAGTTCATCAACTGGACTGCGATGGCATTCATCATCACAGTACTTAAAATTTCATTCACACTGAAATAGGCTTTTAACACACCCGGTATGCCGCCCCATATTCCGCCCCCTATAAATCCCGCGATCATCGAGAGCGTGATCACCAGCCAACCCGGCAAACCCGTAAAATTAAGGCCAACCCAGGTTGCCAGAATGGCGCCGATGATCATCTGCCCTTCTCCGCCGATATTGATCACATCGCCGCGAAAGGAAATACAAATCCCAATTCCCACCAGCAATAAAGGCGTCGCCTTGACAAGAGTTTCTGCAAAGGCATTGGAACTGCCGAAGGCCCCATCCCATAGAGCCTTGTACGCCTCAATGGGATTAACCTTCAAGAGGAACAACATAACCGCGCCGATGAGCAGGGCAGCCATGGCCGCAAAGACAGGCAGCAACCCATCAATCAGACGGGGTATCCATTCGCTTTGAAACAATCTTTTCATGGGCAGCTCCATGTTTCCTATGTTTCAGTATACTGAATGTAGTCAAATGTTGTCAGACAATTTGTAATAGAAATAGTATGATTTTTATCCAGAATCTCTAAACCGATTTACGGATGCGGATCCTTCTGAACGAGCTTGAAGTGAGCACTACTGCCGCAACACAAGTTACTCGCCGTGAATAAAATGACGTGCAATACTCGAAGTATTGCACGTCAAGTGGAAGAATAGCTGAATCTTTATAAATCAAAAAACGTAACTACCGCCCGCGTTCACCTCGGACATACGGGTTGCCAAGCGCGGCAGGCGCGCCCAGTCGTTTCCGCATGGCTTCGCGCGAACCGATCACCAGCACTACAACCGTGAAGAGATAGGGCAGCATTTGCAGGAAAAATCCAAGGTAGGGATTGTAAAAAAATGGATTGGCAAAACCCAACAACAGAGTCGGCCCTTGAATATCCAAAATGAGGCGGCGGAGTGCGCCGAATGCATACGCACCCACAGCCGCGCGGACCGGGTCCCATTGCGCGAAGATCACCAAGCCAATCGCGATCCAGCCCTGCCCGCCTGTTGTCAATTCACTGAACCAGCCCGGTGAAACAGCGAGGCTAATCGTTGCGCCCGCGAGACCCGCCAACATTCCGCCAACAAAAACATATAGATAGCGCATACGAAAAACGTTAATGCCCAACGCATCTGCGGCGGAGGGATATTCGCCTACGGCGCGCAAATGCAAACCGGGGCGGGTGCGATTGATGTAATACCACGATAATGGGACGAGCAGGTATCCGATGTAAACGAGCACACTTTGATTGGTGAAGAATATTTTTCCAATAATTGGGATTAAAGTAAGAAACGGGATCGAAAAATTAGGAAGCAGCGAAACCGTCCCAGCCTTGCTCAGGCCCTCGCCCAATACCAGGCTGATGCCTGCTCCCAAAAAAGTGAGCGAGAGGCCGCTGACAACCTGGTCGGCCTGCAAAGTGATCACAATGAAGGCATGGATCTGGCTGATCAGCCCCGCAAAAAACATAGCCACCAATACACCGAACCACGGGTTGCCTGTCGCAATGGTGGTACTGAATGCGCTCATCGCGCCGATCAACATCATGCCCTCCACACCGAGGTTTAGAACTCCAGCACGCTCGGAGAATAATTCACCGATCGTAGCGAACAGCAAAACAGTTCCGCTGGCAATGCCCGCCTGCAAGATAATGGTAAAGTCCATGATTATTCCTCCCCGCGCGAGATGACGATGCGATAGCGAAGCAGGAAATCACTGGCAATCAGACAGACCAGAATAATTCCCTGAATCATTTTTGGCACGCCCGAAGGTTGTATTTCTCGGCCGGCCAGGATCAATGCTCCAAATAATATGGAAACGAAGATGATCACCAGCGGATTCAACTTTGCCAGCCAGGCCACGATAATGCCTGTAAAACCGTACCCGGCCGCAATCGGAGCAGTCTGCAAACGGTGGACAACACCCGTCACTTCAGACATGCCGCCCAAGCCGGCAAGCGCACCGGAAAGCATCATGACCCAGATAACGTTCCGCGTGATATTAATACCCGCATACTGCGCCGCCTGCGGGTTATCACCGATCAAGCGTATTTCATAACCCCAGCGGCTGCGAAAGATGATAAACCATATAATGACCGCGGCCACAATTCCAATCACCAGGCCCAGGTGTGTGGTCAGCCCGCGCAAGGTCGGGAATTCTTTGGCATATTCCAATAAACGAGGCAGCCAGGCGGTATTTGGAAACTTGGGCGACATTTGAAAACCGCCTTCGGTCCATACACCGAATATCCAAAAATTCACCCACGCCACCGCCACGTAATTCAGCATCAGGGTGCTAATGATCTCATTCACGTTGAATTTTGCTTTTAAATAACCGGGAATGAATCCCCAAATGGCGCCGGCGGCCATGCCAGCTGCCATCATCACCGGAATAAAAATAATGCGCGGAGTTTCAGCGGGAAGCATTGGAGTAAGCACAACCGCACTCGCGCCGAATGCGCCCATGATGAATTGGCCTTCAGCGCCAATATTCCATAGCTTCATGCGGAAGGCAACCGAACAAGCCAGCGCCACCAAGATGATCGGCGTCGCTTTCACGATTGTGTCTGAAAGCACCCCAATATCGCCGAATGAAGCCCTGGCAATGTGTTGATACGAACGGAGCGGATCACCGCCGGCAAATGCGATCAGAATACCGCCAAGGATCAAGGCCACGATGATCGCGCCAAACGACACGGTCACTGGGTACCAGGCGGGAGGTTCACTTAAGCGCGGTTCAACACGAACACGAAAAGCGGCTTTTCGTTTAATGGATGTCGACTCAGCCATGTGCGGCGACTCCTTCTTTTTGGATTTGATCGAGCGGAGTGCCCGTCATCATTTGACCAATCGTATCCACCAACGCCTCATCCTGTTCCCTGCCTTCAACCATTACCTCCCCCATAATTTTTCCTTCGTAGATCACATAAACGCGATCGCAGAGTGAAAGCAATTCTTCCAATTCTTCGGAAATAAGCAGAACCGCCGCACCTGCCTCTCGTTGAGCCAGCAGCAAACGGTGGACTCCTTCAATCGCGCCAACATCCAGCCCACGGGTAGGTTGAACCGCAACCATAAAAGCGGGCAACCCTGAGATCTCGCGCGCAAGGATCACACGTTGAAGATTTCCTCCGGAAAGTAGTCGAACCGGTGTAGATACATTTGGAACAATAATGTCATAAGCCAGCTTAAGTTCATTGGCAAGTTTTGCAGCCGCTTTCATATCCAATAAACCATTTTTTGAAATGGGAGCCTTGCGATAATTTTTCATAATGACATTGTCTGTCACGCTGAGGTTGGGCGCACTGCCTACATGGGTACGGTCCTCGGGGACATAGGCCAT
The DNA here is from genome assembly GCA_038250295.1 of Anaerolineales bacterium. Lineage (GTDB taxonomy): Bacteria > Chloroflexota > Anaerolineae > Anaerolineales > Villigracilaceae > Villigracilis. The sequence continues at coordinate 11,213 of JBBSCM010000021.1, forward strand.
GCCATGTTGAATGCCAAATAAAGTATTACGATTACTGACTTTGTCCCCATTCAGCAACACCTGTCCCTGCGTACATATGCGCATACCGGAGATGACCTGCGAAATTTCGCTTTGACCGTTGCCCGCCACACCGGCCACGCCGACAATTTCACCTGCACGTACATTTAATGAGACGCCGCGCAAAGCAGGCAAGCCCTTGTCATTTTCGGCGTGGATGTTATCCACTTCAAGCACAACCTCTTTCGGCTGGCTGGGTTTTTTATCGAGCACAAAGATCACATCACGCCCCACCATCAAACGAGCCAATTCCTGGCGTGACACACCTTTTGAAGCAACACCGGAAGCCGTGGCAACGCCTTTGCGTAAAACACTGACACGGTCGGCAATGGCGCTGACTTCCTGTAATTTATGGCTGATGAAAATAACCGATTTTCCCTGCGCGATCATGGCCCGCAGGGTATTAAACAATCCATCGATCTCCTGCGGCGCAAGCACTGCGGTCGGCTCATCCATGATAAGCACATCCACGCCGCGATAAAGCATTTTAAGAATTTCAACACGCTGTTGTTCCCCCACCGATAATTGCCATATCTTTGCGCGCGGATCCACTTTCAAGCCAAATTGTTCCCCAAGTTCGGCGAGCTTATTATCATAATCCGGCAGGCGCAGGAAAAAGCGAGGTTTATCCAACCCGAGCAAAATATTCTCAGTAACTGTTTGTGACGGTACCAGCATGAAATGCTGATGCACCATGCCAATGCCAGCCTTGATTGCATCTCGCGGCGAGGAAAAGATCTTCGGCTCGCCATTTACGAGAATAGTACCGGCCTCCTGACGATATAGCCCGGCCAGCACATTCATGAGTGTGCTTTTGCCGGCGCCATTCTCTCCAAGCAAGCCATGAATTTCCCCGCGTTTCAACTCAAAATTAACGTGGTCGTTTGCCAGCACACCGGGGAAACGCTTGACAATTCCACGCATTTCAACGATCAAAGGCGGACTGTGATTTGTGGAGGATTGATGGGTCACCGGGTTACTCCTGCGATAAGGTCAATATGAATTCTCACTCACAGATGTTTTACAAATAGGGCCAGAACTCCAAGGGTCCTGGCCCATATTAATAAGATTTTATTCGGGCAGTTCGGCGGTAATGCCTTCAGCCCACCACTTCATACAAACATCAATACTGCATGGCAAGCCAAATTCGGGGAATGCATCCAGGTCAACCTGCTCAAGAGCCTGACCTTCAGGAAGAACTACATTGCCCTTGTTGTCATTGATGGGTCCGGTAAACACATCAAAGCGGGTGAATTCACCAGCAAGCATCTTGGCAAGGGTATCTTCCACCATGGCAATAACCTCAGGATCGAGATCTTTTACGCCGGGCTGCATCTCCTGGCCTTCCATAAAGCCAAAAAGGCCCAGAGCGCCGGTCTCGGCGTCGAAGTAATCGTAACCCGGAACATAAGTCCCTGCGATCACTTTTTCGGTGATGCCTGAATAAATTGGACCCCAAACCCAGTAGGGAGCCGTCAGACAGGCATCCACCTTGCAGGAACCGTACCAGTCATAGGTTACGCCCCATTTGCCTTTTTCCTGGGCAACATCAGCAACGGCGGGGGTATCCGCACCGGTGAAGACGACTTGCGCGCCGGCGTCAAACAAGGAAGCCGCGGCTTCTTTTTCGAGAATAGGGTCATGCCAGGTATTGATCCAACGGATATCCAAAGTACATTCGGGGCAGGTTTTCCTCATACCCAATGCAATGGCGTTGCCAAGGCGGATCTCTTCGGGGATCGGGAAGGTGGCCATATAACCAAGCTTGGGATTTCCATCCTGCTTGGCGCGCGCACCAGCCAGCATACCAGCCAGATACTTCATGTTTTCCATGGCGCCCATCAAATTACCAAAATTCGTGAAATTGGATTTGATACCGGTTAAATGGATAAACATCGTATCGGGGAATTCTTCAGCAACAGCCTCCATCGGGTCACCAAAACCAAAGGATGTGCCGAAGATGAGGTTGAAGCCCTTGCGGGAAAGGCTGCGGAAGACTTGTTCAGAGTCTGCGCCTTCAGGCACGTTTTCAATATAAGCTGTGTGAACATTGGGCACGTTTTCTTCAATATACACGAGGCCTTCATAATGTGCCTGTGACCAACCGCCGTCATCATGCGGTCCGATTAAGACCATGGCAACATTGAATTTTCCATCTTCAACTTCAGGGATCTGGAAGCCGCCCGAGTCTGCGGCCGGCGCTTCTGTGGCAACAGGGGCTTCGGTAGCGGCGGGAGCTTCAGTGGCGGCCGGTGCTTCTGTAGCGGCAGGCTTCTCAGTGGCGGGGGCGCCGCCACAAGCGGAAAGGACGAGCATGAGTGCCATCGCGATCATTGCGAGGCGGGAAATGTTTTTATACATTCTTCTTCTCCTTATAAAATTTGAACTTTACAGACAAAACATGCAAAATCAATTTTTGACTTCGGCCTCCTTTCCTGTGTCTAAACAATTGTATTTGAAACAATCGCTTTTGTGAAGAAAGTGACATTATAAGCTTCTAATGCTCACAATCAAAGTTATTTTGTACTTCCATTTGGGTGATTTTCCGCTCTAATGAGCTTTGAGTCTCGCGGGCGATGCGCTCCCATAATTTACAAAGGGGCGGGCCGACGTATTTTTTTGATATCTTATACGAAACCCGGGAAAGTTCCACAGCCTTTTCCCAATCACCAAGGTGGGCATAGCCCTCAATAAAAACAAAATATTCAGCGGGGTCATTCGGATGGTCATCCAAGGAAAAAGCCGCATCACCCAAAGCCGACACCTGATTCCAATCCCCTAGTTGACGCGCCACCTCAGCTTTTTCAAAGTAAAAACACCAGCCATGTTCTGGTTCATCGGCATAGAATTGATGAGGCAATTGCGCTTCTTGATTAAACCCGATCACATTTTGATTCGAATATTGTGTGATTTCTCGTAAAGACTCTGGTAAAAGGCGATTCACTTCATCTATCTCAGGGTCAACCACACGCAGACAACCGGGCGGTTCAAAATTAAATATCACGATATTGGAGGTATTTCCATAAAAAGTCGGGCCGATGTAATACAACTGATGCGGCTGGCCCGCCTCCAAATTTGGCAGTGTCTTTCCAACACGCACGGAAGCAAAATATAAAATGACGTTCATTTCGCCCGGCGGACTGTAGATCCAGTTAAGCGGGCCGGTCAACGAATTATCTGAATAATAGGTGACGGGTATATCGTTGGAAATCAAGATCGTGCCTTTTTCAAGACTGGGCATACGCCAGGACATTTGCCAGAATAGGTTCTGCTGAGTGGCCCAGTCAGCCCGATAGATCTCCTCCAGGCGAAACTGTCTGCTCACAGCAAAACCAACCAATAAAGCCAGCAGGATCATTTGAGTGCGCTGGTTTTTTATCAAAGCAATCAGACAGGTTAGCAAAAGACTTGCCCCAAGCATAAACGGAAGCATGAAGCGGTCTATCGAAAAATTAAGCTGCGGCACAACTCCGATGACCCAGACAGACCCGCCGGATAAGCCCCAAAACACAAGTCCAATAAAAGCTGCTTGCTTTGCAAAATCACGATCATTTGATTCTATTGCGCCAAATTTGAATAAATATATCCCGACCAATAAAATGACCGAGAATAACAGAGCCAGCATCAAGGTCAATGTGAGCGGACCGAAACCAGTCAAGCCAATGGTGAAGAAAGGATACAGCCATACTTCAAACACAGTCCGCCAGAAACTGAGGCCTACGTTCCTTATCAGCAGCCATAATCCAGACAGGAAGTCAGCACGCAGGGCGTCCAGCAGAACATATTTGTAACTGGCATTCTGATATGTGAAGAAGAAGGCTCGCCAGAATGTCACGCCAAGGAAAATCAGCAGGTAGGGAACAAAATACAAAATTGCTTTTTGTATTCGTTCTCTATTCGTACCCTGCAATATTTGCCAAAATAAAAACATCCTTGCAAATTCAAGGAAATAAAAATATTCCATGGTGAGCAGATTCACTGCCGCCAACAGATAAGAAGCGATAAACAAAACTACAGAATATTTTTTTGATTGCAATGCCAGCAGCGATAAATAAAGAGACAGCAAATAACATGACAGGACAATATAAAAATGGCTGTACATCATCGAGATAAAATGCTGCCCCATGCCTGGATATACCAGAAAAAGCAAACTGGCCCATAACGCCGGGCGCGGATGCTGCGGCCACAGCACACGCAAGATCGCCCAAAATAGAACTGCTGTAACCCAACGAAGGAAGACGGCGAGCAATTGCCAAATCCACGGGTTGGGACCGATGACCGGCATCGTGAGTTGGTAGATCATCCCCCAAAACGGGCGGCTGGTGGAAAAGGTTTTCGTGAGCATATCCGGACCGAGGCGATAATAGATCCAGGCCCAGGGAAACTCGTCCCAATAAAAGCCGCGCTTCCAGAAGAACAGCCCGTAGGTCAGGATGGCAACGATCAAAAGAAAGAGCGCTGGATGTATCTTTCTTTCTAAAAAGCCAAAATATCTTTTCAAGTTAAATGCTCACCAAAGAAATTCAACATCCTCTGCCAGGCATCTTTTGACGCATCCACTTCAAACGGGGTTCGCTGTTGACTGTAAAAAGAGTGTTGTGTGCTCTCGTATATTTTTATGTCGTGAGGAATTTTGTAATTAACCAGGCTGGCTTCCAATTCATGCGCGGCCCTGGTCGTAAAGTCCTTGTCCGGATAACTTCCCATGATCGGGCAAGCCTGCGCAACCGCTTCAAGCGGTTTGGGATTGGCACCGTAAAAAACAGATGCGGCCTTCATCCCTTTGGCCGTGATCGCCATTTGCAGGGCGTAGGAACCGCCCATGCAGAATCCAACAGAACCAATTCGATCCGCATCCACGCCCTGCGTTTGTTTCAGTAATTCAAACGCAGAGTTCAAATCAGCGAGCATGGGGTTATCCAAAGGCTTGAACATGATCCCGTAAAAGACCTGCATCATGCAAAGTACGCGGTTGCGGTTTGAAAACAGATCCACTGCCAGAGCAGCATATCCCTGTTCTGCAAATTTACGGGCAATCTCACGAATATGATCATTCAAACCAAATATTTCATGGATCACGACCACGCCAGGGAAAGGACCGCCTCCTGCTGGCTTGGCAAAAAACGAATCCATAGTGCCTTTGGCATTTGATCTCTGTATCGCTAAAGTTGAAGTTTCAATTTGTGACATATTATTTCCTAGCGGCGCATATCAAGGGAGTGTCCTTGATATGCGCCGCTATCATTATTGAACGATTCGTGTACCCGTTTCGCCTTTGAGCGCGCGGCCAATATTTTCGGGATTGGTGATGAGCGCTTCCTTGCCGCCGTTTTCAAGATACCAGATCGCAGCCTGGATCTTTGGCGCCATCGAACCTTTGGCAAAATGAATGCCCTCGGCAAGATATGCCTTCGCTTCGGGGAGGGTCATTTTATCAAGCCATTTTTGGTCGGGCTTGCCAAAATTGATGGCAACTTTTTCAACCGCAGTCGCGATCAACAACATATCCGCTTTAATGCTTTGAGCAAGAAGTGATGACGCGAAATCCTTATCGATCACGGCGGCTGTACCTACAAGCTCGCCATCGCCGCGGTCAACAACGGGAATTCCGCCGCCGCCGACCGTGATGACCACCTGACCGGCATCCAGCAAAACTTTGACTGAATCAAACTCGACGATTTCCTTCGGCATTGGGGAGGCAACGACTCTTCTCCAGCCGCGGCCTGCATCTTCGACAACAGACCAACCCATCTCCTTTTCACGACGTTTGGCTTCGGCTTCATCCATGAAGGAGCCAATCGGCTTGGTTGGCTTTTGGAAAGCAGGATCGCTTTGATCCACGCGGACCTGGGTTACAACGGTGCAAGACTTCTTGTTTATTTTGCGCTTGAAGAATTCATTATGCAACGCCTGCTGTAATTCATAACCGATCGCGCCTTGCGAATCCGCGCCGCAAACATCCAATGGGACTTCGTGCATGCCTTCTGCCTTCGCGGCAATCTCTGAGCGGCGCAGGATGAACCCGACCTGCGGACCATTCCCGTGACCAATTGCCAGATCCCAGCCTGCTTCGATCATATCCACCAGGTGTGTGGCGGTCTCGCGAAGCGCAACTTGTTGATCTTCGACAGTTACTTTTTTATCATCTTTAATAAGTGAATTGCCGCCTATGGCGACGACTGCAAGTTTATGGGTCATGAACACTCCTACGCCATCGTCAACGCCATCACGGCTTTCTGTGCGTGCAGGCGATTCTCGGCTTCGTCAAAGACCACAGACTGAGGACCATCCAACACACTGCTGGTGACTTCCACATCCCGGTCAGCTGGCAAGGGGTGCATGTAGATCGCGCCTGGTTTTGCAACCTTTAATTTGGCATCGTCCATAAGCCAGTTCTTGTACAAATCCTGCAACTTCTTACCTTCAGCATTATCAGTCGTAGTCAACAGCGGGCCCCATGACTTGGCGTAGATCACATCTGCATCCTTGCAGGCTTCGGTCATGCCGTCTTTGGTATCAATGATCTCAAAATTAGTACCAGCGATCTTGGCTTGTTCTTTAGCCTGTTTAACAATCTCGGGCATGAGAGGAAATTCGGGCGGATAAGCCAGAGTGACATCCATGCCGAAGCGGGGCATTTGCAAAATCAAGGACTGAGGCACAGAGATCGGCTTGAGATAAGAAGCGGCATAGGCCCACGAAACAACGATCTTCTTCTTGCGCAGATCCTTGCCCTTCTTTTCCATGATAGTCATCAGGTCAGCCAGGCATTGGAAGGGGTGATAAATATCGCACTGCATATTCAAGACTGGCGCGCGTGAATTCTTCGCAACTGCATTCAGATATTTATTCCCATCTCCATAATCACAATGACGGATGGCAATGCCGTCAAAATAACGGCCAAAAATTTCACCAATTTCAACGGGGGTATCGCCATGTGAAATCTGGGTTGTGTTGCTGTCAATGAAAGCGCCATGCCCGCCCAATTGAGCCATGCCTGCTTCAAACGATCCACGGGTGCGGGTGGACGAGAAGAAGAATAGCATTGCCAGCGCCTTATCTCGCAGATATGGATGCGGTTCACCGAGAGCACGCTTGCGCTTTAAATCCCAGGCAACTTCCAGAACAGTTTCGACTTCCTCTTTCGTGAAGTCGAGGTCGCCTATAAAGTCACGACCACGAAAATTCGTTTGCATAATTTAGTCTCCTTGTTTTTATTTTCACTTCAAATGGTGGTCGAGTAGCCGCATAGCGGCATATCGAGACGCACCATGAATTTCTTTTTACTTGTTATCGGTGGTTTCGGTACAGGCTTCGGTATCCCTTAGTCCTACTCAACCACCAGGCTCATTTGTTCACGCGCAACACTTCCGCGCGGATAAATCCATCGTCCCAATACAATCTGGCGCCCTCACAATAATCGACAGCGTCGCCCCAATCGGAAAAGTCATTATCGGGCAGGCAGCCAATCACGCCAATTTCAACGATGCCGCCGTGATTGACAACCAACGCAGAACGGCCTTCAGAAATAAACTCCATGATGCCCGCATAATACTTTGCCAGTTTGGCCGCATATTTTGCGGTTGGCCCATCCTGCTGAATGATCTCAACATAAATGGGAAACGTCAGCGGCCACGGCGCTTCTCTTTCCACACTGCTTCCAGTGGTGCTCATCAATTCGTTTTGTTCATCGACAGCGAATCCCATGGCAATGGCGGTCTCAAAAGCGCGTGGCAGCGTGGACGTGACCACTCGGTCAAACGGACCGATATTCTGGCTCACCAAACGGGCAAGCGTTACACCTGATTGATTCAGGTGATCCCCGGGTTTCGAGCGGATGGAATGTCTTCTTATTTCTAAAGTTTTCATATGTATTGTTGGGGCACAGCGGTGACATGCCTTATGGAATCAAACTCGGCAGAATGGCATAAAACTCAGTAGCCTTGACCATGTCTTCCAACGAGACGCTATCGAGTGTAGTGTGAGCAGTCTCTTCATCGCCGGGGCCAAAGCCAATCGACGGGATGCCTGCCTTGCCAGCCCAATAGATTCCATTTGTGGAGAAGTTCCATTTGCTGCTGGGGGCTTCGGCGAGGCCGATAGTCTTTCGTGCCAACTGTCCCGCTTGGACGAGCGCGTGATCTGCATCCAATGCCCAGGCTGGGAAATATTTATCCACAGGGAAAACAAATCCAGTGTATGAAGGCTCATCATAGAAAAGCTCTTCGAGTTTGACGGAGTCTTTATACTCAGCAGGAATTAAATCTTCCACCTGCTTCTTGACCACTTCCTTGGTTTCGCCAAAGGTCATGCGGCGATCAATGTAAATGATGGCTTCATCAGGCACGGCGTTGATGGACGGCGTCTTGACGTGCATATCTGAAACCGTGATCTTGCCATGTCCTAAAAATTCGTGGTCGCCGAGCTTCGGCTCGAGGTCACGGATGCCTGCAATGACTGGTAACAATTTATAGATTGCGTTGTCACCGAGATGATTGCTGGCAGCGTGTGCGGACTTTCCCTTGGCTGTCACTTTCATTTCAAGGCGACCCTTATGGCCGCGATAGACAAGCATCTTCGTAGGCTCACCAATGACAACGAAATCAGGCTTGATCTTTGGGTCAACCTCGACGAATGTATTGGGAGCAATGCCGTCGCACCATTCTTCCATGTTGCCGAAATAATAGGCAGTCCAGCCTTCGAGCAGACCAAGGTCACGCGCCATGGCGAGACCGTAGATCATACCGGGCGTGGAGCCTTTCTCGTCACAGGCACCGCGCGCGTATAAAACGCCGTCTTCTATCTTGCCCTGGAACGGGTCCCATTCCCAGGATGATGGGTCGCCGACACCGACTGTATCCACATGTGAGTCGTAGACAATGACACGCTTGCCATTGCCGATTCTTCCCATAATGTTTCCCATCTTGTCAAAGCGGACTTCATCGAAGCCGAGTTTGTTCATTTCCTTCGCGATGCGCTCACCCACATCCTTGAGCTGCGAGTCCATGGATGGGATGGCAACGATCTCGCGCATGAATTCAATAATATCTTCACGGGATGATTGCACACGTTGTTGTATTTCTTTTATCTTGTCTGTCATTACTTTCTCCTTTTTTTGTTTACAAGTTATCAAGTTGGAATGTTCAAACGTTAAAACTTGTAACGTTCCAACTAATTCCCAACCCGCCTCACAATATGGAAGTGGAAGTACCCGGGAATAAAGTAACTCAATGAATAATCCACGACCTTGCCGCTCCTATCGAACAACTGCGAATAGAAATGCAACAGCACATCTCCGCGCTGGATCTCAATGGCTTTTGCGACTTCCGCGGTTGCGCCGATGGCGCTCACATTGGCGCGGGAAGAGGTAAGAGAATCGCCGCGCTCCAGCAAAAGGTCAAGAACCGAGCCGTGAAAGTTGGCGGGCAGATCATCAATATGCAGGGCATCCTCGGGCAGCGTGTCCACAAGATATGCAACGGGTCGGTTGTCTGCGCGCACCACACGGCGCACGCGCGTTAAAGATGTTCCCGCTGAAACATTCAGCACAGCCGCAAGATCGTTATCTGCCAGGACTGTCTCAACATTTAGATCGCTCACGGAAACCTCAAGCCCCAAACGTTTTGCCATCGTCTCAAGGCTTTCAAGGATCTCGAGTCCGCTTTCCAGCGCCTGAACCTTGCCCACTACAAATGTCCCTGAACCCTGCCTGCGGCGAATGAGTCCCTGTGTTTCAAAAGTACGCATGGCTTCACGCAATGTGGCGCGCGAAACACCGAGCTGTTTTGCAAGCTCAGGTTCAGAGAGCAGGCGCTGACCCGCAGGCGTGCGCGCGATCAATGCAGAAAGGTCAGTTTGTAAGCGTTGAAACGGAAAATTCGACATGTTCTCTCAATCCTCCAACACAGGAATAAAATCGAACTGCGTCACATCCACCAAACCTTTATCAGAAATTCGCAATTCGGGGATCACCACCAAACCCAGCAAACTCAATTGCATATTCGGGTTATTCAATTCGCAGCCGCAAGCCTTGAACCCTTCCAGCACGGTCCCAGCTTTCTTAGCGACAACATCCGCGCGCTCGTTCGACATCAACCCCGCGATCGGCAAATCCACCAGCCCCACAACTTTGCCATCCATCACCACCACCTGACCGCCGCCACACTGCGCCAGTTCATTCGCGGCAATCGCCATACTCTCGTCATCCGTGCCTACCACGATCATGTGATGGCTGTCATGCGCCACCGTCGAACCGATCGCGCATTTCCTCGTAAATTCAAAACCGTTCACTAACCCCACAGTCACCCTGCCCGTCGCGCGATGACGCTCCACCAGCGCGATCTTTGCGATGTCACGTTTCAGGTCTGATTTGACTTCGCCGCCCTCAGCCTTGACCTTCATTTTGAGGTGACGAGTCGGCGCCTGATTCTCGATCACACCAATGATATGCGCTTCAATTTCCGCGCCGTCAACTGCTCTTGTCCGAAGGGTAAAATCCTGCGCCTTGAGAGGCTTCTTCAAATGGACAGACTTCGTCACCCACTTGGGATATTTCACCGACGGCAATATGACCTGCCACTCGCCTTTCTCAGCAATGACCTGACCTTTCGCAATCACCATATCAGCTTTGAAATTCATTAGGTCTTCAACTAAAATGACATCCGCCCAGCGACCGGGCGCGATCATGCCCATTTCTTTGGTAAGGCCAAAATGCTCGGCAGAGTTGATCGTCATCATCTGAATGGCGGTCATGGGATTCAATCCCTCTGAGATCGCGTGACGCAGAACACGATCCATGTGACCTTCTTTAGTTAGGGTCTCTGCAAGAGAGTAGTCTGTGCAAAGAATGAAGCGGCGCGAATCCATTTTCTTTTCGGTGATCGCTTTCACCTGCGCGGCTACATCGAACCAGGCCGAACCGTAGCGCAGCATGGCCTTCATGCCCTGTCTCACTCGTGCAACTGCATCGTCGAGGCGCGTACCTTCATGGTCATCCTCCGCGCCGCCAGCCACATACCCATGAAACGGCAAACCCAGATCAGGCGAAGCGTAATGTCCGCCTATCGTCTTGCCCGCCGCATGAGTAGCAGACATTTCATCCAGCATCTTTTTATCGCTCATGAAAACACCGGGGAAGTTCATCATCTCACCCAAGCCGATAATGCCTTTCCACTTCATGGCTTCCGCAACTTCTTTTGGTCCCACGGAAGAACCGGGGGTTTCCAAACCCGGCGCTGATGGAACACAGGAAGGCATCTGCACCCAAACGTGAATGGGCTGTTTTCGGGCTTCGTCCACCATTAACTTGACACCTTTGAGGCCAAAGATATTTGCGATCTCATGCGGATCGATGAACATGCCAGTTGTGCCGCGTACAGCCACCGCGCGCACAAACTCAGTGACCGTCACCATGCCTGATTCAACGTGCATGTGCGCATCGAGCAAACCAGGCACAAGAAAACGCCCCTTGGCTTCGATAACCTTTGTTTTTTTACCGATGGTGTGACCTGCATCCGACCCGACATATGCAATATGACCAGCCACCACGGCAATATCTGTATTCGGAACGATCTCACCCGACTGCACACACACCCATTTGCCGCCGCGGATCACAAGGTCAGCAGGGGCACGTCCCATGGAAACATCTACGAGCGAACGGGTGAGTTTTGTGGAAGATGTCATTTAGCTTTACTCCAATTCAAAAAGATGCAGTTCATCTGTGATATCTACCCGCTGTCAATTGAATCTCAGACAAAGGGTTGAGCAGGACATTGTCATTTGTGACAAATTCAAACACTGTTTCAAAATTCTGGTCGAACGAATGGACCGAGTCAATGAACAGTGCGGTTTGCGGTTCCCATTCGCGAAAGTGTTCGCGTTGATGCTGGACTCGTTCCCAGCTGGCGACGTCCCTATGATTCCATTCGTTATAACGCTGCGTCACGCGCCGCTCCCAGATTTTGTCATCAGAGACAAATACATAGATCGGGAGAAAACGAGCACCGTATTTGCGAGCCAACTCCTGCGCATGTTGACGATCCATATTCATAAAGACCGAGTCCACGATCACATCCAGACCCAATTCCAATTGAGTGTTGACCAGGTCAAGTAAAATATCCACTTTCGCGTCCCAGAATGCGATGCCGGGGTCTTCGAGTACGTCACCGATCACATCGTCAATTCGCAGAAGCGGCCAGCGCAGCTTGCGCGCCAATTTATCTGCCAGCGTGGACTTGCCTGCGCCAGGCAAGCCAGAGAAAATAACCAGAGTACTCTGCATTGGCTATGCTTTAGAACGTTCCCAAATTCGTGTATGTCCAGGTGACGATCAACAGCCACAAACGAGTAATGACCGTGGGGGAGAACAAGACCCAGGCCCAAAAATCATTATCGTCTTTTACCGCCCATGCCGAACCAAGTTGGAAGAGCGGAATGAGCAGGGCGAAACCGAAAAACGTGCGCGTTTCATTCAGGAATAAAGTGTATGGAATAATGAGCAGCGTGCCAAGAAGTACGAGTCCATATCCTTTATTGAGAATACCTGTGATGGACACCATGATGGAAACAATATAAAGCGGCCAGCCGAAAATAATCAGGTTGAGAAGAGGGTTCATGAATTATTTTCTTTCTCCTTTTGGTACAGGGGCGACCCACCCTGCGGTCGCAATAGGCCATGACATGATTGACGGGTCGCCTTTACGAAAATTGATTGAACAATGCAAAAGAAACGATCCAAATGACGATCAAAAATGCGGGCAATAAAAACAGCCATGCCCAGAATTTATTTCCTTCCCTTACCGCCGCCGCAGAGATGACTTGAAAGACGGGCAGGAAGAGGCCGTATCCATGAAACGACGGGGAACCATTAAAGTAATAAGCCAGCGGAAAGAAAAATAGGGCGCCGATAAGCAAGTACCAATACCTGTCTTTCTGTATGCCGAGGACAGACAGCGCCAACGAAACAGCAATGGATAACCAGAAGAGAAACGGAATGATCATTTCGAAATTATTGCACCGCGATCGCATTCAATAACAGCCAGATCGTCATAAAATATGGCACCACCAGCACCCAGGCCCACATCTCCATTCCACGATACATGAAATAGGCAGAACCGAAAAGTAACAAAGGTAATAAAAAAACAGGTGACCGAATCACAGGGAATCCGCTCAGGAACCAGGAGAAAGGAAGGGCCAGAATAGCAGCAGCTATCAAAAAGCGATGATTATTTCTGACCAGGCCCACCATCGCGAGAATGATCGTGACCACCACAGCAGGCCAGCCGAAGAAACTTGCAACGAGGAAATCGATCATTGGGTTCCTACTTCGCTCCACTCGTAAAAACAAAAACGATGGTCAAAAGAAAGAAAGCCAGAAGGAAGACGGGCATCAGCACCAGCCATGCAACAGATCTATTATTAGTAAATAGGGCCGCTGCCGAACCAAGATAAAAAAGCGGCAGAAAAATGAATGCGCCTAAATTTAGAGCGCTGCTCAGAGAATAAGAAAACGGGAAAGCCAGCACAGCGCAGATCAGGAGAAGCCAGTATTTATTGTTGATCATGCCGATGATGGAAAATAGCAGTGAGAGGACGGCCAAAAAGTCAATCAGTATTTCCATCATTTTTTCATTCTATGTCGTTGCGAGGGCGCTCCTGTTCTTCCCTGGCACCGCCCGCCATTATTATCCCCGAAGCGGAGCGAGTGAGAGGGCAGGTGTGCCCGAGCAATCTCCA
>JBBSCM010000022.1:0-23227 GCA_038250295.1 Anaerolineales bacterium
ACCTAAAAAAACCTTCGTGACCCTTTGTGATTCAAAAAATTCTTGTACAAAAAGCAAGCATTTAACTTCTAAGCTCTAACTCGGGCAAGCCGAAACCAAAAAGGATGCAACCACAAAGGCAACAAAGGAACACAAAGGAAAACCTAAAAAAACCTTCGTGACCCTTCGTGACCCTTTGTGGTTCAAAAAATTCTTGTACAAAAAGCAAGCATTTAACTTCTAAGTTCCTAAAACAGGAGATTGCTTCGGGCAAAAGCAAGAGCGCCCTCGCAACGACGTGCGATAGAGAATTAATTTTCCTTTTTCTTTCTTATTAGAAAGAATGGCACAAGAAAAAGCGGAATGGAGACCACAACACCGATCAACCCGCCGAGGCCAAACATGCCGCCAATGGATGCAATCGCATACTGCTCATTCCTGATTATCTTCGTGCTTCCATCTGCAAAATAGCAGGTGACCTCAACGGTATGGCCATAAGTTCCCGAGGGATCAGATGTTGTTGGCGTGGATGCGCCTTCCTGCAGGGAGGATGACTCCGCGCCGGGGCAATACATTGCCAGTGCAATTTTATTCGCTGTGCTTTGGCCGCTGAATAAAGTCGGCCCGACCATGAAGGTGGTCATAAAAATGATACCGCAGGATAGTGCGCCGATCACAACCCAGGCGATAATGCGTGCGATCCAAACTTCCTTTGCTGAATTAAGTCTCATAGGTCTCCTCTGTTGAAAAGATTGTATCTGACTCAAGTACATGGGGCAATCACCTGAAAGGCTGAGAGGGTGCGTCGCACCTGACAGATAAGACGATGCTGATTAAGAAGAGGAATCTATTTGATGAGATTCTCCTTATTAAGTTTGGTGCGACGCACTCACTTTGACTCCACACTTGACGCCTTTTCTCTTTCCCCGTAAGATAAGCCCCGCAATAGAACATACATTCACTACGAAGAACAGAAAAAGCATGCAGGTTTGTTTTTCCTTTGTGTCCCTTTGTGCCTTTGTGGTTAAAATATTTTTGGAGCAGCTATGGAACTTGGCATCGTTAAAAAAATAGACATTGACACTGAAATGCAGCAGTCGTATCTCGATTATGCGATGAGCGTGATCGTGGCGCGTGCTTTGCCCGATGCGCGTGACGGACTCAAGCCCGTGCAGAGACGCATTCTGTATGCGATGTATGACATGGGCATTCGCGCGGATACGGCTTATAAGAAGTCCGCTCGTATCGTGGGTGAAGTGCTTGGTAAATATCATCCGCATGGTGACTCGGCGGTCTACGAAGCGATGGCGCGTATGGCGCAGGATTTTTCCCTGCGCACATTGCTCGTGGATGGTCAGGGGAATTTTGGCTCTGTGGATGGCGACCCGCCTGCGGCGATGCGTTATACCGAGGCGCGGCTTACATCCGCCGCGCTGGATATTCTATTTGACCTCAATAAAGATACGGTCGCGTTCACTCCCAACTTTGATGACACGCTCGCAGAACCAAGCGTTCTGCCTGCCGCGATTCCCAATCTTTTGGTGAACGGTGCAACGGGTATCGCCGTCGGTATGGCAACCTCCATCCCGCCGCATAATCTTGGCGAAATCGTTGACGCGCTGGTGTATATGATCGAGAAGTGGGATAAGCTCGACGATATCGATGTTGAGCAATTGATGGAGTTCGTGCAGGGACCTGATTTCCCAACGGGCGGAATTATCATTCAGGAAAAAGGCGAAGAGGATATTGAGTCCGCGTATGGTTCGGGGCGCGGGCGAGTGACTGTGCAAGCCAAGGCGCACATCGAAGAGATGGAACGCGGCAAAAGCCGAATCATTGTCACAGAATTACCGTATCAGGTCAACAAGTCCAGCTTGATCGAGCGCATTGCCGAGCTGGCGCGCGATGGTCATCTCGAAGGGCTGTCCGATCTGCGCGATGAATCCGATAGACAGGGCATGCGCATCGTCCTCGAAATGACGAAGAATGTTGAACCCGAAGCTGTGCTGCGCGAGTTGTATAAACGCACGCCCATGCAAACCACCTTCGGTATTAATCTGTTGGCGTTGGTCGACGGCGAGCCGCGCACCTTAACTTTGAAACAGGCATTGCGCGTTTATGTCGAACACCGATTGTTGATCATCAAACGCCGCGCTGAATTTGACCTGGATAAAGCCAAAGCGCGCGCGCATATCCTCGAAGGATATTTGATCGCGCTAAAGAATTTGGATGAGATCATCAACATCATTCGGTCTGCCGCTGACGTGGAGACTGCGCGGCAAAAACTGATGAAGCGTTACAAGCTGACAGAGTTGCAGGCCAACGCGATTCTCGATATGCAATTGCGCCGTCTGGCCGCACTCGAACGCAAGAAGATCGAAACCGAATACAAGGAAGTGTCCGCGGTTATCAAAGACCTGACGGACTTATTGAAATCGCAGAAGCGTATGCGCGCGGTGGTATCGGATGAGTTGCTGCGCGTGAAAGCAGCCTATGGTGACCGACGCCGCACGCAAATTGTGAATCTTAAGAAGAGCGGAAAAAGTGCGAGGTCACTGGTCGCGACTGACCTGATCACCGAACAAACCGTCTGGATCGGCGTGACTGCGGACGGAATCATGGCGCGCACACATGAAGACAAAGCGCCGCGTCCATCGGGGAATGAAGCGCCGCACTTCCTCGTCAGAGCTTCATCTACCGATACGCTTTATTTGGTTGCTGAAAATGGCAAAGCCGCCGCAATTGCATTACACACCCTGCCAGAGATCGGCTCGAACGGACATTTATCCGATGGCATTCCATATTTCAAAGCCTCGCCGTTAACTGACGAAGATAAACTTGCGGCGTTATTTTCCCTGCCCGCCAAACGTTCGGCGTTCGCGCCTGAGACTTGTATCATCACGGTCTCACGTTATGGCATGGTCAAGAAGAGTCTCATTACGGAATTACCCGGCCCTTCCGCGCAGACGTTTGTATTAGCCAGAATCAACGAGGGTGACAGACTCGGCTGGGTGGGATTAACCGACGGCTTGAAGAAAGATGTCTTGCTGGTCACATCTCAAGGCATGGCGATCCGCTTCAAGGAAGATGACGTGCGTCCCATGGGACTCGTCGCCGCGGGTGTGAACGGAATCAAATTGGATGATGGCATCGAATTGGTCGGCGCGGAAATCCTGCCTGCCGAAGGTGAAATCCTGCTGATGACTTCCGACGGCAAGGCCAAACGCGTCAGCGAAAAAGAATTCCCAACGCAGGGACGCTACGGCAAGGGCGTGAATGCCTGGTCACTGCCGACATCGTCCCCGAAGGAGAAGAAAGTCACGATAGCAGGCGTTGCTTCGGGCAAACCGAATCACATCGCCACCATCCACACCAGCAAAGGCGCACCCAAGTCCGCCAGGCTGGATGCCGCCGGGATCCGCAAGCGCGCATCCACAAAAGGCGATGCCATTGTGGAAGTGAAGCCAGGCGAGGCGGTTACATCCGTGATCGTGGCTTGGACGGTGGAGAGGTTTGTGAAAGTAGTGAAGGCTGTGGAAGAGAAGCCTGAGAAGAAATCAGCTCCAAAAGGGAAGAAGGAAGTAAAAAGCGCTGCCCTGACTGGCGAAGCCGTCTCGAAGGGTAAGAAGGTGGCAAAGCCTCCCAATGCTGCGAAGAAGCTTGCAGCAAAAAAGACTTCAAAGCCTATAAAGAAAGTATCCTCGAAGGGAAAGAAAAAAGGTAAGTGATGTTAATACATCCGAGTCATGAAAGACTCGGATGTATTTTTAAGCGTCCATTGACCATGATTCGACTATAATTCGACTAATGTTCAATCCCAAATACGAGATCACTCATAGCCTGCTTGAGAATATCAAGAGGATATACAGCCTCACGCAATCGTTGAACCAGCGGCGCTTTCCACATACCGTGCTTGTGGAATTGCAGATGGATGCCGAAGCTGTTTCAAGTTTTGCATCCACCAGTATTGAAGGAAACCCCCTGCCGTTAACGGATGTAAAAAGAATACTGAAGAACAAGCCGAAAAATATTCGTGACAGCGAGCGGGAAGTGTTGAACTACAACGAGGCGTTGAAGGAGATCAACGGGAAACTTGCCAAGGGAGCCATCCCTGTTACGCAGACCTTAATATTGCAAATTCACAAACAGGTGATCAATAAATTATTGCCAGCCTTCCAGTCCGGCAGGCTGCGCGCCGACCCTGTCTTTGTGAACGATCCGCGGACGCGCACAACCATCTATTGGCCCCCTGATGTTAAGAATGTGCCTGTTCTTATCAACGACCTGATCTCATTTGTTGAAGCTAACAAATCCAACATGGACCCATTGATCCTTGCGGGATTGTTTCATAAACAAATGGTGGTGATCCATCCGTTCATAGACGGGAACGGCAGAACCACGCGCCTGCTCACCAAAATTTTGCTTGCCAACATGGGCTTGAATACTTTTAACCTGTTCAGTTTTGAAAATTACTACAACCAAAATGTGACCCGTTATTTTCAGATGGTGGGCGTGCGGGGAGATTATTACGAGATAGGGAAAGAGATTGATTACAGTCCCTGGCTGGAGTATTTTACGGGCGGCATTATTGACGAACTCCTGCGCGTGGAAAAGATCCTTCCGCGTGTCAGTGAGAATCCGAAAGATGAACTCAAACCGTATCACCAACAGATCCTTGATTTCATCAGGGACAAGGGATATATCACCGACAGGGACTACGCGGGCATCGTCCGCCGCGCAAGACAGACCCGCAGGCTGGACTTCAATAGACTGATCGAGTTGGAATTGATCCAGCGTGAAGGAAAGGGGAAGAATACTTATTATAAGATGAAGGAAAAGTGAAGTGGTAGGCTGGACAGTGGAGAGGTTTTTGAAGCTCGCGAAGGCTGTGGAAGAGAAGCCTGAAAAGAAGAAAGATGGAAAGAAGAAAGAAGTGAAGAAGGCGGTAGCAAAGAAATCTACTAAACCCGCGAAAAAGGCTTCAAAACCTGTGAAGAAGAGCGTGGCGAAGAAAAAGAAGAAGTAGAGTTGCGCCCTAAAACCTCCGAGTTCCTCGCGAAGCGCCCTGTGGGAAAGACCTCGGAGGTTTGGGTTTGAACTTTTTTTGCGCGACTCGCCTTCGGCGAGAAGCAAAGAGCAAGAACAAAACCCGCTTCAGAAGATCAGAAAACCAGAACCCAGAATTACAGCACAGGAAGTGAGCGGGCACAACGGAAACCAATGACGTTGATGAAGCTGTCGGGAGTGAGGTCGCCGCGATACGCAGAACGGACGAAGTCTCCGCTGTAGTCCCACGAGCCGCCCCGCAGCACGCGAGATGTCCCAGATTGCGTACCTTGCGGGTCTTTCGCATCTTTACGGTCTTTGTCCACAGGACTGCTGCGCTTGTATTCATTTTCATTGAACCAATCGTTGCACCATTCCCATACATTACCAGCCATATCCACACAGCCATAAGGTGAATCACCTTGCGGGGAGAATTGTCCCACTTCGGTTGTGCCGCCAATTTTCGATTCGCTTGTATTCGCTTTCTTTGGGTCAAAATCATTTCCCCAGGGATAGACTCTCCCGTCTTCGCCGCGCGCAGCATTCTCCCATTCGGCTTCAGTCGGCAGGCGGTATGGCTTGCTTGTTTTTTCGTTCAACCATTTGCAATAGGCAGTTGCGTCATCCCATGAGACATAAATAACGGGATGTCCGCCTTTTTCAGCGGGGAACTGGTCACCCTCCCAGCCTTGCGGCGGTTTGTATTTTGCATCGCGCACAAAGGCTTGATACTCGCGGTTGGTAACAGGATATTTGCCGATGGAATATTTGGAGAGTTCAACGGTGTGTTGGGGTTGTTCCCATTCAACATATTTTTTGTCAAGTCCATCTTTTATGGCTTGCGCCGCCTGTTCTTTTGTGGAACCCATTAGGAATTTGCCCGCAGGGATATTCACCATTTGCGGCTCGAAGACCAAACGCGAGGCTTCCACTTCGGGCGCGGCTTGCGGGGCTTCGGCGCGCGCGGTGAGCGTGAAATAAAATCTCAACTCATCGGGAGGCAAGCCCGCAAAGTTGGCGTCTTTTACTTCTGGCTTGTGAAAAGTGAGGATGCGTTTGACTGCCGCCGCGCCCCTGCGGGAAAGGAAAGGCACGAGAGCTGGAGCTGGTTCTGCGCGCGTAATCGCTTTTTCATCTGCAACTTCTCCCTTTTTACTTCTTCCTTCTCCCATTTCTCCTTTCTTCTCTTGCGAAGTTTCTGCGCGATAATATTCTTCCAGTTCGCGCAAATAACGCGGCTCGTCTTTTAGCAACAATGTGTACAGGTCGGGATACACGGTTTGAATTGCCACGACCTTTGCCAGACGAATTGGCTTGATGCGGTCTTGCAATTTGGCTTTGCGTTTGTCCGCCAGTTTCCACAACATCAAAAAGGTATTGACCGTGCGTTTGATCTGGCGCGGGTTATCGCCCAAGCCCTCCGCAAATATTTTGGGACAATCTTCGTGCGGCCAGTCCGCGCTCAATCCATGCACGAAATCGCCCATGTCGGTCTGTTCCACAGGCGGAATTATAAAAGGCAGTTGAATGATCTTTTCCAGATAGCGCACACCTTCAATTGTAAATTTTTGCTGCGAAGTGTCGCCATCCTGTTTTGCGCCAAACTCTTTGTACTTCATCTCGATCCCGCGCGCGATCACTTCCTGATCCAAGCCAAGCACAAAGATGCAATTTTCAGCATCCAAAAATAATTTGATGGCTTCAAGGACTTCAATCGCTTTTTCGGGCAGACAGCGGTCGAGGTCATCCACGAAGACAACCAATCTTTTTCCGTTATTTGAGATATGCTGCTGGACAAGGTCGCGAAACTTTCCCTGAAATTGTTCAAGAAAACGCACCTGCTCGATTTGTATTTTTGTGCGCTCGCGTTGAATTGCATCGGTCGCTTCGTTGGTCAAAGCTTCAGCGCCAAGCTGCTGAACTTTCTTAACGAATTCGCTTAGAACCGCGCCGCCCGGAATAAATGAAAGCGCCAGTTGAACGCTGCCCTTTGCAACCGCGCCGCCAAGTTTTGCAAGGTCAATCGTCACTCCGCCAGCCTTTTCAATTTCAATGGCTCGGTAGAGCATGGTTTCCAAATAATCCAAATCTTCAGTGGGTTGTCCCGCTTTTATTGTGCTTCGAACTGCGGTCAGCACACTTAATATAAATGCGCGCCAGAGCGTTTCTTCCTTGTCATATTTCCATGCGTCAAACCACGCGATTGTAAAATCAGCGGGCAGGGTTTTCTTCACCATCTTCATCAGGGAAGTTTTCCCAGATCCCCATGTGCCAAACACGCCGATGGTCAACGGCGTATTGCCCGTTTGGATAATGTCCGCGAGGGTTTCGACATAGGGCGTGAAGTCAAGCGCGTCCGTGTCGGTGGGTTGGTCATTAACGATGTAGGTTTTGTTTGATGGCATGGGAAATTCCCCTTATCTTTTAAGCAAGATGCGAAAATCTTCTGCTAAAATATCAGCGTCGCGTAAAATGCCGCGTAATGTGCCGATTAGTACTTCGCGCCCGGGGTGAACGGGCACAGTTGCGCGTCTCTTGTCCGATTCGCGCCACATAGTCAAGTGTTTGCCTTTTTGTCTCTTTTCAACAAAGCCAGCCTTTTTCAAAACACGGATTAATTCATCACATGTCACGCGAGGAAATTTTTCGCTCATACTGCGGCTGGAATGGAAATACGGGTGATAAAAACGGGGCCTTGCTGCATAGGCACAGGCTCGCCGTCTTCGATCATGGCTTCCACATGCAACTCCAGCGCTTCATGAATATTTGCCTGCGCTTCTTCCACTGTATCGCCAAATGAATGACAACCAGGCAAAGCGGGAACAAACGCATGAAAGCCGTGTTCATCCGCTTCGATCACAACGGTAAATTGATAATCAATCATATTTCACCTTTTTATCCTTTGCTTCCTGCTTCATTTGAGAGTATAGCATATCGTTCGCTCCCACATGCCGAACACGCCGATGGTCAACGGCGTATTGCCCGTTTGGATAATGTCCGCGAGGGTTTCGACACGCTTCGCGGGCGTGAAATCAAGTGCGTCGGTGTCGGTCGCCTGGTCGTTGATAATGTAGGTTTTGATATTTTTCGACATAGTGTTTCCTTCCCTTTTTTGAATCAAAACTACACTTTAAGATATTTCTTCACTGCATCAATAAATTCTTTTGCCCATTCAAACGATTCTTTGGCTTCTTCATTAGAGACCTCTTTTTCAATCCCGTAATGTCCTGTTTCGCGGCGTTTTTCAGCCACAAGGATATTATGATGAAATTTTGGGTCTAGAATTTTTGTTTTCGAAAATTCTTTTCCGTATGCGGCTAATACTGCTGAGTGGCTTGAAAACCTCAAGTTTTTGGAATAGAGCAAGGCTTCTGCCAAATAAAACATTGTGTAATAAGATTGCGCAGCAGAATAATTGGCAAGTTTTCCTTCAAGCAGAACTTTTGCGGCAGCATGACTTTCTTCTGCACGTTCCAGTAATTTTTTAATTTCCACTGTGTTCATACTGCTACCGCCTCATCCTTAACATTTAAGATAAACGGCATTTTACTTTGCTGATAATGCGACTCTGTTACAAAAAACCAGGAAATGACAACATCATGCTCTAAACAAAGACTTGTAATAAATTCTGACGAGTGTTTTTCAATCTCACTGTAATTAAATTCTCCATTCATTACAATCATCACATCAATATCTGAATCAGGCAGTTTGCCTTCCCCACGCGCGAAGGAGCCGAAGAGATACACGGCTTTTAATTGGTCACCATAAATAGTGATCAGTCCCTTTTTTAATTCGCGCAATATTTTCCTGATGTTTCTTGGCATAATAAAATCCGTTACTTGAATTATACGCCAATAGTCAACGGCGTATTGCCCGTTTGGATAATGTCCGCGAGGGTTTCGACACGCTTCGCGGGCGTGAAGTCAAGCGTGTCCGTGTCGGTGGGTTGGTCATTGACGATGTAGGTTTTGTTTGATGGCATGGGAAATTCCCCTTATTTGATCTTGAGTTTTCTTCTTGCAAATTTGCGTACTCTATCCGCCGCAATCAAGGCTTCTTCTGCTGTATTGGCTTTTATAATAACACCAGGATATCGTACGACTACAGCATATCTGTTCAGGTGTTCCAGGTCACGTTTGATTGTCTGGAATTCGGAATCCAATAAAATACATAACTTTAGGAGGGGAAGTAATTCATGTTTTCGCTCAAACTCAACAGAATGTTCCTGCAAATAAGCCTTGAGATATTTCTCCGCGCACTGCTGGCAATGAAAACAAGCAGGGCTTGAGAGAGGAGTTTCGCCTGCATGGAGAAGTAAATCTGCGCTATAAAAATCCTCTTCGGCTTTGTCCACCCATTCTCTAGTTAATTCGTTCATATAGAACTTTCCCCTTTTTTGTGATTCGGCGCAGGAACCAATCACCCAGTTTTTTTCGTTTTTCAAGAACCGTCCGCGAGCGAACGATAATATCAACGCCAAATTCCAAATCTGGCAGGGATTCTGCAACTTCAAGAATCGCATCCATTTCCCCTTTTGGCGTATCCATCACCACAAGCAAATCCACGTCGCTCCATGCGGTTGGTTTTCCATACGCGTGCGATCCGAAGAGAATGATCTCCTCAGGGTTAAATTTTTCCGCGATGTGTTTCGCAATCGCCCGAATCGCCTTCATTGGGATGCGCTTGCGCTGGTTAAGTGGAGGGACTTGAAATACAGTCGGTGTTGCCATGTTTGAATTATACGTCATCCTGCCAGGGGAGTGTTGCCCGTTTGGAAAATGTCCGCAAGGGATTCAACACGCTTCGCGGGCGTGAAATCAAGCACGCCGGTATCAGTGGGGCGGTCATTTACGATGTAGGTTTTTTCTGTCATGGAAAGTTCTCCTGTGCATCTCTATTTTATCTCCAAAATAATGGGCTTGACGGCTGACTTGCGGGGAAGTATCATGTAGTCACAAAGGTGACCACATGAAGCAGAAAAAACAAAAAACAGAAGAGATCGGCATTCGAGAACTAAAAATACATGCCTCTGAGGTGGTACGCGCCGTGAAGGAAAAACGCGCGCGCTATGTGATTACCCAGCGCGGTGTACCTGCTGCGCTCCTTATTCCTCTGGATGCGGTTATAGGGAAGCCATCAGATGATGAAGTGTGGGAACGCTTGATGCAAATAGGCGAAGAACTGAGCAAGGGTTGGCAAAACGAGAAGAGCGCAGTGGAAATCCTCTCAGAGATGCGTCGATGAATTCACCTGTCACGATTGATGCCAGTGTTTTTGTGAGCGCATTTACGCCTTCCGAACCTGCTCACCAGGCGAGCAAAGCATTTATGAAAGGCATACGCGAGCAAGCTGTCCCAATTATTGTGCCTGTGCTGGTTTTGCCTGAAATATCCGCCACGCTCGCACGCGGACAAAATAAACCTGAATTGGGGAAGGCATTTGTTCAGGAATTAAAGCGTTTTCCTAATACTACTTTTGTGGACGTGGATGAAATTCTGGCAGACCTGGCAGTCGATGTTGCCGCGCAATATCGTTTACGCGGCAGCGACGCGGTATATGCGGCGGTCGCTTTACGTTTTGGCGCAGAGTTGGTCACATTAGATAAAGAACAATTGGAGAGGCTGCCAAAGGTTGTATCTGTACATGCGCCGTGATATAAAAATGCGGAGAATCAAAAACGGGCAGCGGACATAAAATCCACTGCTCGTTTTATTTTATCAACGCCCCGAACACGCTGATGGTCAACGGCGTATTGACCGTTTGGATAATGTCCGCGAGGGTTTCGTCCCCCTTTTGCATGTCCCCGAGTTCCTTACTTTTCCATATTAAGTATTGAAAGCCCATATCAGTTGTTATATACTTTTCTTAAGGAGCAGCTCAAAAAGAGCCGGTTAACAGGGATGGATGATACCAGTGGCATACCTGTGGAAAACGACGAAACCCCGGGGACGGAAATTTCCATCCCTGAAAATTTCTTTTTAATTTTTAACGGCGCAAAAGCCATACCCCTTACCCAGCTTGTTACCAGCATTGGCCGCAGCCATGGCAATACAATTGTGATCGATGACCCGCGCATTTCGCGGCGTCACCTGGAGATACGTTTTATCTCAGATCATTTTGTGGTATTTGACCTGCAGTCTACGGGCGGCACATTTATCAATGGTCAGCGGGTTGGCCAGGGAGTGCTCTACCCGGGTGATCTCATCACCCTTGCGGGGGTCGACCTGGTGTTTATACAAGACAATCACATAGGCAAAACTTATACAAATCCGATTGGCTCCGGGGACCGTCCCACTGCCGAATTTAATCCCTCCATGACGGACAAGGATATAAAATAAAATATATCCGTAACTACAGGAAACAGGGGGCAATTGTTGATGATATGAGGATTATTCCCCGTGCTAATTGTTTTATCCTTGATTATGGCGATATAATATCCCGCATAGTACAGGGCTTTTCATTAAACATAGAGGTAATGGCCATGAAAATTAAACGCTTTAGCTACATCTTCTTAATTGCCACGATGCTGGCCTGCAATTTCGTAACCAGCAAGTTGACTCCGCCTACTGCAACGCCCCCACCTCCCATATTAACTGCAACGCCTGAAGCGCTGGCACCGGCTTACATCCCCTCGAGTTGCGAGAACATCGCCCTCGC
This sequence comes from Anaerolineales bacterium, assembly GCA_038250295.1. Lineage (GTDB taxonomy): Bacteria > Chloroflexota > Anaerolineae > Anaerolineales > Villigracilaceae > Villigracilis. Next base: position 11,683 of record JBBSCM010000022.1, read on the forward strand.
AACGATCTCGCCGTCTACGGCGCTTGTCCAGCCCACCCCGGAGCTTCAAGCCAACCCTGAGATTTCCCAGGATCTTCAACAAAAAGTTTTTGATGACGTTGTAGGGACCATTGAACGGGTCTACATTTATCCGGACTTTAACGGGAACGACTGGCCTGCCATTGTTTCAAAATATCAGGAAAAAATAGATGCGGGGCTGGATACTGAAAATTTCTACAGCGAAATGCAATCCATGATCGCGGACCTGGGGGATGAACATTCCTCTTTTGAATCGCCGGTGGATGTTGCGGCAGCGGATGCCGATCTGGCGGGCGACAATGATTATGTTGGCGTGGGAATGTATGTTCTGCCGCAACTGGATAAAAACCAGGGGACCATTATTTCGGTTTTTCCTGATTCGCCCGCTGAATACAGCGGATTAAAAGCACACGATACTATTCTGGCCGTGGATGGTCAGCCCATCGTTGATAAAGGTGAAAACTATACTTATCTGGCAAGAGGCCCGGAATGTTCGGCAACTGTTTTGACGGTCAAGTCACCTGGGGAGGAGCCTCGTGAGGTCATGCTGGTTCGCCAGCGGATTCAAAGTCCCTTGTTGATCGATGCGCGTATCGTGCCCACCACAGATGGATCCCGCATTGGTTATATTTTCATCCCCACTTTTTACGATCAGACCATTCCCCGGCAAATAGAGGATGCTTTGAACGATTTCGGTCCGCTGGATGGTTTGATCCTCGATAACCGCTTGAATGGCGGGGGCAGCAGCGATGTGCTTGAACCAATCCTGGGTTTCTTTACATCGGGTAATCTCGGGCAATTTGTAAGCCGTGGAAATTCCAGTTCGCTGCAAATATCAGCGGACCCGATTCAAAATTCACAGGATGTTCCTCTCATTGTTTTGGTCAGCGAGGAGACGGTGAGTTTCGGCGAAATATTTGCGGATGTACTGAAAGATTCCGGGCGCGCGCAGATCATAGGCCAAACCAGCCTGGGGAACGTGGAAATATTACACGGCTATGATTTTGATGACGGCTCGCGTCTATGGATCTCTGAGGATACTTTTGACCCGGCTGTCTCTCATGCCAATTGGGAGGAAACCGGTATCATTCCCGATGTGGAAGCTCCTGGAGATTGGGATACTTTCGTTTTTGAAACCGACCCGGCGATAGCGGCGTCATTATCCTTGCTGGGACACAAGTAATGATAGTAAGACATGTGTGAGATTGATTAATATCCAATGTTATGCACTGTTCCGTATGCACTCAATTGTGATTTCCTGAGCGGAGCGACACTTGCACCGCACTGCGTTCCCTGGCACCGCCCGCCATTATTATCCCCGAAGCGGAGCGAGTGGGAGGGCAGGTGTGGTGCAGTGCGGGTGTCGCTCAGCATGACACTGCGTAAGTTAAGCAAGATTTCCCACCAGCCCCAACTCAGGCGCGATCTTTCGCATGGCTGTGATCACATTGCCAACATGCTCCCAAATTTCCACACCAAACTCCTGAGCGGCGTGTTCCATTTCAGCGCGGTCTGTGCCTGCAGCAAAGGCTTTATCTTTCCATTTCTTTTTTACAGAGGCTGCTTCAAGGTCATACAAAGAACGCGAGGGACGCACCAGGGCAACAGCAGTAATTAAGCCCGTTACTTCGTCGCACGCAGAGATCGCTTTTCTTCGCAGGGTGTCGCGAGGTACACCCGTATGATCTGCATGAGCCAAAATATCCTGAATGACTTCCTCGCTTACGCCGCGCTCACGCAAAATGGCCGAGCCTGCCTGTGGATGTTCCTCCAGTGTGGGGTGTATCTCCCAATCAAAATCATGCAGCAAACCGATCAACCCCCATAGTTCCACATCTTCGCCGTATTTCTCCGCGTAAAAACGCATGGCTGCTTCCACAGATAACATGTGACGTACAAGGCCTTCATTTTTTACAAATTCACGCACAAGATTAAGAGCTTCATCACGGGTCATTGATTTTCTCCATTTATTCATTAAATTTATGTCGTTGCGAGGAGGGCGCCTTCCCCGACGAAGCAATCTCCAACTTCATGAGAGACTCTTCGCTACGCTCACATCATCCCGACACTTGCACCGTACGCCAGTGCGGTGTGTCCTTTGGGAGAATGACATGTTATTTTATCGGTTCAGGTTCTCCAAGCACAGGCAAAGGTTTGAGAATCATCACATCCCATACTGCCTGAAAGTTGGCGAATAACTCACGTGTATTCCAAAACAAGCGCGAGATTTTTCTAAAATAGCTATTGTTCGCTTCCACGCCTGTTGACTCAACGCCCAACCGGTTGCACAGGAATAAAGCGCGCGGCAGGTGAAAACTTTGCGTGACAAGGATCGCCGAGTCCACTTGAAAGATGGCGTGGGCGCGATAGCATGAATCGTATGTGCGGCGGCCTGCGTAATCCAAAACAATATCCTCATCAGGAATACCAAAAACGAGCGCGTATTGACGCATGGCTTCGGGCTCGTTGTATTCCACAAAGCGATTATCACCGCTCATCAACAGTTTGTCCACTTTGCCCAGTTGATAAAGCTGCACGGCAGTTTCCACACGATCACGTAATACGGGGCCAGCCGAACCATCTCGTAACAAACCTGCTCCAAATACGATAGCCACGCGTCCTGCGGGGATTTCATCAACTGTGAATGTGCGCGGCGAGGCATACAGCAGAACGACTAATTTAGACAGGAATAATCCTGACAGAGCAAATACGAAAATTATCAGTATGAGGCGCCAGAGAAATCTTATTGTTTTGTTGAACATTGTTGATAATTATACGTCCTTCGACTGCATTCCTCGAAGAACACTCGTCACTCCGCTCACATCGTCCCGATGCTCTTTCGGGAGGACGAAATGATTTATTCGAGCAAATCCGTCAGATCCAATTTCGAAGCATCCACATACAAAGCGAATTCCGCATACATCGCATCTTCAACAACTTGCAGTTCATCGATGCCGTAGGCTGTTTGTATCGCGGCTTTGCCTTCGGGAGTAATCATCAAATCAATGAAAGCGCGCTGGATCACGCGGCGCATTTCGACGGGCAGGGAATTTGCCATTGAAATATTTTCATAAGGAATGATTTCCGGCAGGCGCCAGATGACCATGACCCTGTCCATCACATCGGCATAATCTGCCTCAAGCGCCGGCACTTGACGCGCATCGATGAATGTTGCGCCGAAATCGCAGATATCATCCGCATAGACGGCGCGCACCACACTGGGCTGGCCTTCAATGAATGCCCCGCTTCGTGTTTGGACCTGGACCTGATTCAGCAATCCGAACGGCACCACATACCCTGAAGGTGAGGTGGCATCGCTCCAGCAGGGTTTTTTATCCTGGAATTGTTTTAACGCGTCAACGGCCTCGGCTGTGTTTTCATTGCGCGCGGCGTCATAATAGGAAACGAATCCGCTGTCACGATTCGCGATGTATTGCGCGCCATAAAAAAGCTGGCCATCCCGTGCGCTTGCCAATATTGCAATGACCGAGTCATTCTTGCGGGCAAGTAAATATGCGAATGGCGAAAGGGATGCAATATGCGCGTTGCCCTTGTCAAGCGCATCCACGAGGGTGCCTTCAGAAACCGGCGCAACGGTAACAAGCTTATAACCCGTATGCGACTGTAAAAAGGCTGCGATCACCTCTCCAGCCGCGATTGCCTCGGCACTGGGTCGCGGAGAAGGGGCCAGGGCCAGGATCAAGGGATTTTTTTCAGTACCCAGTTCGGGCGGGGCGAGAGGCGTTGGTGTGGATGCAGGCGTCTGTGTGGGAGTTGGCACAGGTGTAGGCGTCCCCAATGTCAATTGAACAGGGAATGAACATCCAAGAATAGCGAGAAATAGCGTTAGCAGGAATTTTTTCATCTTGCAAGATTGTATGCGCACAATCATACTATATGGCTATAATTAGGCAGATTAGAAAGGAAGATCATGAAAAATAGTTTTAGCACAATTATGTCCGTCCTGATTTTGGTCGTGCTGGCGGCTGGTGTATATTTTATCGTACAAACCGTGCGCGAGAGCGCCGCCGCCGCGACAGCCCCATTCCAGGGGATAAACCAGGCAAATGACGCGCTGCAGACCCAAGTCTCGCAGTTGATGAATCCCACCCCCACCATCATACCTGACCCGGTGACTTATATCAACGAGATCCGCGCACTGGCAAGGCTTGAGACCATTCAATACAGCATTGAAAAAGTGATCACCGCCGAAGTGGGCGGGGGGCCATTTGCATTTGCTTTTGGCGATAAATTGTTATTCGTGGCGCATGGCATTGTGATCGCAGGCATTGATATGGAGAAGTTACAGCCCGGCGATATGCGGTTGGAAAACGGCGTTCTATACGTGCGCCTGCCTCCCATTGAGATCTTTATCGCGACACTTGATAATGAAAAATCCTATGTGTATGACCGCGAAACCGGCCTGTTGACCAAGGGTAGTGTTGACCTTGAGACCATTGTGCGCCAGGCCGCGGAAGATGAGATCCGCAAGGCCGCGCTGGAGGATGGCATCCTTACCCAGGGTGAGACTAACGCCGAGGCATATTTGCTTAAGTTCTTTACCGCGCTTGGATATAAGAGTGTGATATTCGATAATTACTAGAATTCTCCCGTCTTATAAAAATACGCAGGCTGGATTTTTCAGCCTGCGTATTTTTCGTTTTATTTGGAGTAGAGCAGCTTGCTGCTCTGTTTTATCTAAACCCATCAGCAAGCTGATGGACTCCAGAATTATTACTGTGTGCAGCTCACAGGGAAATTAACCTGCTCCACCATTTCATTTGGGGTGAGGATGTGAAGTTTCACCCAATATTCATTCGGCGCGTTGATCGGATAGAACTCGTTGATGACTTGAGTGCCCGCTTCATCAAACACCAATGTGCCAATATCGGATATGGCGCCTGTGCTGGCTTCCCATTGCCATGTCATTAAGGCCGGGCCGTTTGCGGTAATTTCCGCTTCAAAGAATACAGTCTGTGGAAATTGATCACAGCCCACCACAATGCGGGTTGGTTCCACACGCAGGGTAACATTGGTTACTTTTGCAAGCGGAGGCTGTGTTATCGGTAATTCGTTGACTGCTCCTTGTGCTTCGGTTACCTGTGCGGAAACCCAGCAGAACCCTCCCGGATTACCAGGGTCGCGGATGTACAGCCATGTGGAAGCATCGTTTCTCCCGACCACCCGCGCAGACTGTCCCTGACTCAGTTCGTTGACTGGCTGATAGCTTGTTCCAGGCCCCAGCCGGCAATTGATAAGTTCATCCTTTACGCGCAAGCTTACCTCCACCGGAGTTGACGTGGGTGTCAATGTAGGCGTGGAGGCAGGACTTAATGTAGGCAGGCTGGTTGGTGTAAGTGTGGCAGCAGGCTCTGTTCCAGCTATATTGCACGACATTAACAAAGCCGAGAGAAACCCAATAAGTAGAAGACGTTTCATTTTTCCTCCTTGGAAACACAAGGCGGCCAAACCGGTCGCCTTGTTCGTCTACTTTACTGTAACAGTGAAAGTCGCTTTTTGTTGCGGGTCTGCAAGCTCATTTGAGGGTGAATAGTACCAAAGGGTGATGTGAGCCTCGCCCGCTTTCATGGCTTTGAATATCCACACATCCTGTCCGCTGGAGCCTGGAGCGACAGAGCTTTTGGGGTTGTAATATGTTGAGACGAACTCTACGATGCTTTCATCCAGGTCATCGCCGAGCTCCCAGTGATAACCGCTGCTGGGATTTGAATCAATCACGATCTTAAATTCATTTCCCACAATAGCTTCCAGGTTTTTGGCAGGGTCAGAGATCACCAGCTTTTCCTGTGGAGGTTCAGCTTTGCTGCTACAAGCAGTTAAAAGGACCGTAGTGAACAAAAATATCAATAATTTTTTCATGCATGCCTCCAAATGGATTATACGTCTTTCAAGGTGGTTTGCGCCTTAGTGTGTGATAAATTAATGTAAAATTCCGACGATTCATGTCCAATATTTATGCTATAATTATTAGTACATTTGTTCTTTTTAGCTAAAAGGAGATTCCCATGAGCAAAAAGGTTATGGTACTTGTCGGGACAAGCAAGGGCGGTTTTATTTTCAATAGTGACGAGAAACGAAAAAAATGGCAGCAGAGCGATATTCAATTTAAAAGCTGGAACGTAATGCACATGCAGCTTGATCCACGCGATCAACGTTTACATGTGGCCGTTAGTCATAATGTGTATGGCCCGACCACTCATTATTCAGATGATTTTGGGAAAACGTGGACTCAGGCGCGGGAGGTGCCTTCACTCCCACGCGCTTCAAACTCAGGCAGGCCTGCTGGCACCGTGGACGAAGCCTTCCACTCTGAATCAGGCGAGAGCATAAAAGACAAGCCTGAGAAAATGATCAAGGTTTGGCATATCAAGCCCGGGCGTGAGAGTGAGGCGGGTGTTTTATATGCAGGCGCGCAACCGGCTTCATTATTCATGTCTAAAGATCGCGGAGAGACCTGGCAAATCAATGAAGGTTGGTATGACCATCCGCATCGCGGCACATTGTTTCCCGGTAATGGCGGGCTGTGTTTGCATACGATTCTTTTAGACCCAACAAATGCCAATCGTATGTACATTGCGATTTCAACCGGCGGCTGTTATCGCACGGATGATGGCGGGCAAACCTGGAAACCGTTCAATAAAAATGTGCGCGCCGATTTTCATCCCGATAAATTCCCTGAATATGGTCAGTGCGTGCATAAGATGGCGATGCATCCAAGTAACCCGAATGTTTTATTTCAACAAAATCACTGCGGCGTATATCGCAGTGACAACGCTGGCGAAGATTGGATTGACATTGGTGAAGATAAATTACCCTCGCGTTTTGGTTTTCCAATTGCAGTTCACCCAACAGACCCGAACACAATTTATGTTGTACTAGAAGAGACCGATGAATATCACATGAGTATTGATGGCGAGTTGGCAGTTTGGCGTAGTAAGAATGCAGGTGACTCTTGGGAGAAGATTACCAAAGGTTTACCAGAACGCGCATACGTAGACGTTTTACGCGAGGCAATGTCTACAGATACTTTTGAAGATGCCGGTATTTATATGGGTACAAATACAGGTCAGTTATTTTATTCACGAGACTCTGGAGACAACTGGGAGTTGCTGGCAGATTTCCTTCCGCCGATTCAATCGGTGGAGGCTGCAGTCGTGGAAGGTTAATCAACCCATGATAAAAAGACGAAGGATAAAAAAGCCTTCAAATAAAACTTGTTTATGAGATCCAAACCATGACATGCTCTTTGATGACCGAAACGGCTGGACATCCGTGCCAGCCGTTTCTTCAAGTCTGCTTCGTAATTAAGCCGATTATTTTTTCAAAACCCAACTGTTCCCGCCCTGCTCATAGCGATAGGTTTTTGCATTAACTTTCAGCCATTGCGCCAGCCTGACATGGATTGGCGTCAGGTTTTCTGATTTCCCGTTCCATATCTGTATTTGATCGTCAATATTTGCACCGACAAAGTCTATTCTGGAAACCTTCGCGTCGATTTGATTTTTCAGCGCTCGTTCGTAAATTAGGTACGGGTCAATATTACCTTGTTGCAGGCCTTTTAATACTTCTGGGCCTATATCAATGAACGCTCCACCGTTGTTTAAAGCTTCTTGAATGACGGCAGCTTGTTCACCCAAGACAAGGCAATTGTTGTTTTTCCCGGCCTGTGTTGGCATTTTAGGCGCGCCAAAAGGCGGAGGCGTTGTCTTTGCTCCTTCCACGATACCCATGGCTACGATCCCAGCCGCCACATACGGGTCGATATCTTTGGCGGTGGCACAATGGTATTTAAAAATAATCGAAGACACGACCATCCCAGCCCGGGCACCGTCCAGATAATCCAGCCCATGTTTTTTCATGATCTCGTGATATTTCTCCTGATATTCCTGTAGAACCTGGTCAACGTTCATGAGCGGTTTATCTTTCTCAGGGAATTGTGTGATCATAGACTTTGACATCACGTCAAATCCATTTTGCTTGCAATAATAAGCAAACAAATTCATTAGTTGGGGCCAGGCCTCATTGACCTCATTTGAAAGTACCACAACACCCGCTGCCGCATTGTTTTTATAGTTGAGGGAGCGATACAGGCTTGTTCCCGCAAGACGAGCTGTTACTGATAGGACGGTTCCGGCATGAGGCTTTCCGCCCACCAGCGGCATTTTCTCCTGGAAATTCTTTACGAACTCCATTGCGGCGTCATATCGCTCTTTTTATAATTCAGGTGAGCCAAGGGGGTTATCCTTGACGGGCTCTTTCTTGGGGGGTTTCTTGAATAGATCTGAAAGTGGCATGATGACCTCCATTTATTATGCCAATGATACTAAACTATCTTTAAATGCGAGTTTACAAATATGTCATGCTCCTGAAGGATGCCAAAACGACGCAGCTTGTTTTGGCAAAACAATTTGGGTGTGTTTCAAATGAGTTGACAAAAAGAACGTCCCGAAGGTTTTGTTGAGAAAATTTGGTCGTTTGTGCCAACCTTCGGGACGGTTTCAACTGAAATGAAACACACCCAAAACAATTTCCTCGTCGAATCAGCGCAGTTTCAACTCCCAGATGTGAATTTGTGACGGGGGCGGCGAGTACGGATCGTACATTTCCAAATACAAAAATTTTACCTGCACCGGTTCGGGGAGTTCAAAGGAAAGTATAGGTTCTTCGACCGACCCCTTGCCTTCAAACATATATGTGATGGGCTGCGCGTCCTGTGACGGATAACACTTCAATGTGATCTGTGCGTTCGCCGAACCGATCATGATCGAAAACCCATTGAGCTCGCGCGACGAGGGGAACGTCAATTCGATGACGAAGGGATTGTCTTCGAATGTTTTGATGACCGTGAAAGGATCATTGTCGAAAACATATTGTATCCCCTCGGATTGTACGGCGGCATCCAGGTAGGAATAGCGGACAATGACTTCCTGCCCATCGATGGTCACCGGCGCCTCCTGTAGAACCTGGCGGATCGCCCTTTCCGCGGCGAACACCTCATCAATATTATCCACATAGCGCAGGCGGACAAAGTAAAAAGCGGGCGTACCATCCGGGTTGGGGATCATCTTCTCCACGCGGACATCTGTAAATTTACTGCTCTCCTTGGCCGCGGAGTACTCATGCGGGATCATGATAAACACGACATTTTCGTCCACGGGGAATTTCCGCAGCATGTAGCCCTCGATACTGCCTCCGTCAAGCCAGGGCGGGATGCCCAGGAAAAAACGATTCAGAACATCCGCCCCATTCGCCCAGTTGGAGCTGAAGATGATTCGCGCCTCGGGATGTTCCTGATGGTAGTCCTCGATAATGTCGTAGATCTGGAAAGCCCCGTATTGGATCTCTGCATACTCCCTCCACCAGAGGGGTCCGTTCTTCAGTGCATCGCTTAGGAGGTATACATTAACTCCCGACAAGACTGCGAATATTGCAAGAGACATCGTTACATAAGATACCCTCCAGGTGGTAATCCAACGCAGGCGCAACAATCCCTGTTTAAGTCGTTCAAAGAGACCCAAGCCGTGAAAGCCAAGGAGCATGGCGAGAGCTGCGACAGAGATACGATCCACAGTTTGTTCGAACATACTCGCGAGGATGGCTCCGGCGAGAAGAATGTCCATGGATACAATGACCCGTCTCAAGGTCGGGTGTGAACCGCTATCCGATTCCTTCAACGATTCCCCCGGATTCTCGATCCATCGCAACACCTGATCAAGTCCGATGGCTGCCAGGATCGCCGCGGGGATCACAAATACCAGGGTGCGTGTGATTCCGATCTGTACAAGCGCGCCTCCAATGGGAGATACCAGCATGACGAGAAGAATAGCGCGGCTGGCTGAGTCGCGCAGGTGCCTTAAAATGTAGGCCAACCCAAGGATCGCAAACGGAAGGGTGGCAATCATGATATGGCCATAGTCCTTCATCAAGTGGCGAATTAGATCGCGGTCGTTGGGGATATACCAATACCACGCGCTAAGACCGAAGAAATATTCGGAAACATATTGTCTGATCTTTTCAGATAGCGATATGTCGCTGACGAGGTACGAGCCTAGTAAATGCAGGAGATCACTCGCAGAGTGGGGATGAGCAAACCGAAAGCGCAGGTAAGGGATTGCCAGAAGCGTCAACAGGATGGCTCCCCTAACTGCCATGCGGCGATTCTCCCAGTGATAGCGCCAATCGGAAACGAGCAACACCAAGGCCGTAACGGGCACCATCAACTGCGCCGGGTTGTACGAATAAAATGCCAGCGAAGCGAACAGGATCACAAGATACAAATAATGAGGCGAACGATAACGGTAGAGTAAATAAGCGCAGAGTGCCCCGGCATAAAATGCCACAAACACTGCCGTCTCGAATGCGGTGCGTGAATGTAAAAACCATGCGGGAGTAAAGGAAAGGAAGATGACCCCGCTCCACCAGTACCTGATCTTGAAGACATCGCGCAATATGATCCCGACCGAAATCGCCGCGATCACTGTAATGATGGCTGAGACGGCGCGCGTCATCAGCGCGGATTTGCCGAAGAGCAGGAGTGGAAGCCAATGCAGGTAAACGGTCAAACCAAAGCCGTTCCCGAAATAGGCTGGGAACAGCGTACCTTCCACATCGCGGTAATCCATCGCGATCAGTTCATCCATTGCCTCGGGCTGGAAGGCTTCGTCTGTAAAGAAGTAAATGGGATATTGGGTTAGGCCCACCAGGCGCGTGACGAGGTAAAGGACCACTGCGCCAATGAACAGCCACGTCGCCAGATCATATGCCCCCACATGACTCTTTATCGCTTCGAACCCCGCCCTGAGCCTGCCAGCCGTGACAGTGGGAATAGGCGCCCGCTGAGGTGTTTCTCCGGCCTGCTGTTGCTCTTCCGTAACCTGTTCCACATGAACCGTGACCGGCAGTTTCCCTTTGACGCTCTTTTTCCCGACGTCAACGGTGATCTGCACTTTTGCGCCCGGCTCAACGGAAAAGCTGACCTGCTTGCCGCGCGGCTCAGGCGGTTTTTTGTTTTTCGGTGTTTTTTTTGTCGCCATAATAGTTTTGGGTTGGTGAGTTCGTTGCACTTGAATTATAAAACCAAAAGGCGAACAAGTCTCCATTGAAATATCATTGCGAGCCGCCCTTATTCCACGAAGCAGGTGGTGTGGCAATGACGGAATAACTTTATCTTTTCAACGTTCTATACTTTGCGCGATGCGGAGTCAAATCCTTGCCGAGGCGTCGTACCGCGAGATTTATCTCGCCACCCAATGCAAGGCGACATGAACCCCTATTCGGGGACGATGTGTCGCGGTACGCCTAACGTTTATCTCTTCAAAGTTCTATACTTCACTCAATGCGGAGTCAAATCTTTGCCAAGCTTTTCCGTCATCATGGTTTCGTAATCAGACCAGTTGCCGATGAGAGGGTGCGTCGCACCAGACGGGTAGGATTTGCTTCTTAAGTGGACGAATCCAAACTGAGGAAGAATCCCATTAAGTAAGGTGCGACGCACTCCACGCTATCG
>JBBSCM010000023.1:0-23185 GCA_038250295.1 Anaerolineales bacterium
ATCCTGCTGGATGTGATGATGCCCGGCATGAACGGGTTTGAGGTCTGTAAAAAATTCCGCGCTATGCCATACCTAACCGAAATTCCGATTGTTCTGGTCACGGCATTGGATGACCAGGAATCGCGAATGGCCGGTATCAAAGCTGGAGCAGATGATTTCGTTACAAAGCCTTTCGACAGACACGAACTGCGCCTCCGTGTTCAGAATTTAACCCGCTTGAATCAATACAGGCAGCAGACTTTATACAATTCGATTGAGCTTAAATTTTACGAATCGTTTGTAAACAAACAAAACGATTTTAGCGACCAAAACACATCACAAGCGAATGCCATTAGCCATATTCGTGAATACGTCGAAGCAGACGATGCCCTATTGGTAGTGTTTGATTCTGAAAATACCGAATTGGCAACAAAGAAAATCCTGGGTGCTGGGCCTGTCTGGAAATACGAGAACACGTTTCTGATTAAGGAGAGCAAACTTTGCGGCGCCATGCCGCAAGCCATTACCCTGATCGACTATAGTGCCAATCCCTTCGGCGAGATGGAACCGGTTCTTAGTGATACGTTTACAAATCCAATCCGGAATATTATCCTGGCTCCATTAAGTGTGAATAACAACTTTTTGGGGGCCATGATCTTTATCAATCCTCTGATTGATTTTATAAAAGACGACAGACGAACCAGATTTTTACAGCTCATGGTTAAAGGTGTGGCAAATGCCTCTTTTGCCATGGAGCATACCCGCCAATTAACGATCAGCAAGGCTGCGCTGGAGGCAAGCCAGTGGGAAATCATAAACTCCCGCAATACGCTGCGAACATTTTTTGATAACATCCCCGACTATGTCTATGTTGTTGACCGTTCCTATACGATCATGATCATAAACAGTCATCGTAGTGACAGGGTTCACAAAACGCCGCAGGAACTTGTCGGCACCAAATGTTATGAAGGATTATATGGAATTACTGCTCCATGTGCCCTTTGCCGTGTTGCAGAGGCGTTCGATGGAATACCAGCAGTCCGTAACTTGAGGGAATGGGGGCCAAAAGAATCGTTCATCCACTGGGAAATTACCACCATCCCGATTCGGGAAAATATCGAAGTCATCAATCGTGCCATCGTCTTCGATGAGGATATCACCGAAAAATGGATCCTGGAAGCGGGTCTCATCCAGTCAGAAAAAATGGCGACGATCGGGCAGTTGGCAGCCAATGTGGCGCACGAGATCAACAACCCTCTCTCCGCCATTATTGCGAACGCTCAATTATTACAGCGTGACCTTGTCGATGCTGATGAAGATACAAGTGAAGCGCTCACGTTGATCGAAACGGCGGGTATCCGGGCCGCAAAAATAGTGAGAGACCTTCTTAAAAGCGCACGCAAGGAAAAAAGGGAGGAGTTTGAGGAAATTCCATTAAACGAAACGATTATCGATGCGCTTTCGATGGCTAATTTCGAGATCAGAAACCGCAATGTAACGGTCAAGCTTAATTTAAGCAAAGAAATGCCGAATATTGTTGCCCATCAAAGTCAATTGAAGGGGGTATGGATCAACTTAATCATAAACGCCCTGGGAGCCTTTGAAAATGCAAAAGGTGTCATTTCTATTTCAACCCGCTACGAAAATCATGAATATCGCATTATTTTCTCAGATAATGGCAAAGGTATTGAGCCGGAACATCAGGAACATATATTTGAACCTTTCTTTACGACCAAGGAGGCCAGTGAGGGAACCGGTCTGGGCTTGTCTGTAAGCCTTCAAGTCATAAAAGAGCATCACGGGACGATAGACTTTGAAACCAAGCCTGGCAAAGGCACAAAATTTATTATCACCCTGCCGGAGATTCAACGGGACGAGAATTATTAACCCATGGAGCGGGCCAGGCGAAACCCTATGGACGGGGAAAGATGATTCTGTAATACGCCCTCCCTCACAGCACAACGGGCCAATTTGCGTGAGTAATACCATGCTCCTCCACGGACAACATAGCGTCCGTTTGGCTTGACTTCCTCTCGATTGGTGTTGGGACGGTAGGGATACGGCATGAACAACGATTGCGTCCATTCCCATATATTTCCAAGCATATCTGCCACACCATAAATACTATCGCCGCTGGGGGAATAAAAACCAACCGGGGTGGTGCCTTTCTTAATACTTTCAACCGTATTGCAGCGCCAGGGATCAAAAGTATTTCCCCAGGGAAAAATTCTTCCATCATTTCCGCGTGCCGAGTATTCCCACTCCGCTTCTGTTGGGAGGCGATAGATCATCCCCGTTTTTTCATTGATCCATTGGATGTACGCTTCCACATCGGTTTTGGAAACTCCCGCCACAGGGTGATCATCTGTCCCTTCGAGGAAAGTGTATCCAGGCCAGTTGCGCGGGATGCGATGTCCATTATCCCAAATGAACGTGTAATATTCGGCATTCGTCACCGGGAACTGGGATATCTCAAAGGCAGGCAAGGAAATTCTATGCTGGGGTTGTTCGGCCGTAAACAAATCGTTGTCAGACCATTCATATGCCCAATCTGATTCTTTTATTTGCAACAACTTAATATCCTCGTCGCTGGTTCCCATCAGAAAACTACCTGCAGGAATTTCGATCAGGGAGGACGACTTTATTTTATGAGGAGATCTTGGGACGACTTCCCAGCCTTCAGCATTTAATTTTGGATTTGAATCTGTCATTTTGTACCTTATTCCTAGTGGCTGCTAATAGAATCGTACACTTTTAGTATTCTGGAAATATTTACGCTAATGTCCTGGTTGAGTGCAAATAGAAACGGTTCACCAACCGCCTTTTTTCGATGGACATGCAACTGCTCTATTGTGTTGAGAATCGCGTTCTCCCAGGCGGCTGGTGTGTTTGGCACCCATTGTCCATATTGTGACAGATTATGAAAATGCGTTTCTTCGCTGGCGATCCACGGAATCTTGGAGATCATAAACGCAAGCAGATCATAAGAGCCCAAACAAAGATCGTACTCATCAGATACGGGCATAAGCCCAATATCCAGGCAGAGCGAAACTCCAACCCAATCTTCAAAAGAACTCGGAGAATATATTTTCAATTGTTCCGAATTAATATCCATCGCCGTGGATGCATCCTCCATTCCGGACAACACGAATTTCACCCGGGGACACTTGCGACAAACACTTTCCATTGCAGCGAGCAATCCACTTCTTTCAAAACAGTCATACTCCACGCGGCTTCCCAATCCGACCCAAATTTCACTTCCATGCGTTTGATCCAAAGTTGGATAGTGATAAGTGTTTATATAATCCACAACCCTGTGGACATTTGTGAAGCGCGACCAATCATCCACCAGGCGGACTGATGACACCGTAGCCCCATCAACCATGGCAAGGCCCCACTTGAACTGCTCAATGGGCGGCGGGTCTATAATGACAGCGTTCTCAAAGTCGAGGCCATCCAAGGGTTTCCCCATAAACCAAAAGAAGTAGGCTGGCTGGCTCTCCGTCAGGTAGTTGAAAGCCTGGTCAAAGTCAACAATCACTTTCTTATCGCGCGCTTTCCAATACTGAACGGCAGTAAGGACTGACCCGTAGAGGTAACGATAAATGACCAGCAGATCAGACGCGCCGCAAACCTTTTGAGCTTGAGCCGTATTTTGAACGAACGAGGCCATATCCAGCAGGTTTGCACGGTGAATTCCTGTCCGATTAATTGCATCAACCAGATTCCGGCATCGTACCTGAATTCTGATTTGATCTGCAGGGCGATTGGAATGGATATAAGTGACGATCACTTTAATGCACCAGAGACGACGGGATCGTTTTTTCAGCAGCAGATAATAGATCCACTCTCTGATGCGCTACTTGATTGATCATTTTTAGCCACAGCTTTCCGGTATGTTTCATCTCCCTGGCCTGTGCAGCGGATCTGCCTTCATTCCCCAGTCTGCGGCGAAGATCCTCATCCATAATCAGGTGTCTTATATTAAGATGCCATTCATCCAAAGCTTCGGAGATGACCCCGCCCTTTTTCCAGCGCTGGAAGGATGGGATGGAAGATGCGACCCATGGAATTCCTTTGGCTCCCGCTTCCATTAGCAGCGTATCAGGCAGGGAGAGGTTGTATGGCGTGGAACGCAATGGAACTAGAAGAATATACACCTGGCTTAACAGGTAGGGGAATTCTTCATGGGCAACTGCCGGTAAATACAGCCTTCGGTTATCCGGTAAATTCTCAAACAGACGGTACGCCTGCGGATTATCCATGATCACGACGCGTGTATTTTGAAATTCGCGGATGATCCGTATGATGAAGCGGCGGATGAATACCAGATCTTCAAGTTGACCATTCGTGCCCACCCAGCCAATATTGATGGTATTTCGCAAAGGGGATTCTTTTCTCCAAAGTTTGTTCTGAGTAGACCACCCGTCCGGGATCACACAGACATTCTCCACCAAATTCTTCAAAGAATCTGCATTGGCCTCAGAAGGGACTGTTACTGTCCGCGCCAGCGAGATCGAAGAGGTATAGGCATTGCTTCGTGCCCGAGTGCCCAGCCCTTTCGTATTGTATTCAGGGTGAGAAATAGGCTGCTTTTCAAAATCAGTGTCCAGATCCAGGATGATCGGCACGCCAGCAGTGGATAATGAAGACAGGCCCGCAAGGAGCGCCGGGTTCAGATGCGGGTTACTCGTAATGACAACATCCGGCTTGGGATCACGAGTAGCGGCATACTCCCTCTTCTCCAAGACGTTGCAGCCAAGGGATTCCAGTGTTGATTGCAAAAGCGCCATTCGATTGGACTTGTGTTCCAACTCTGGCAACAGGAATAGGATGCTGCCGTTGAAATGAGGATTGGACAGAGCGCTGTTTTTCTCCAAAAAGGATGCATCTTCCTCCTTGGTGGTCAATTGATAATCAATATTAAGCTGCAAACCGCGTAGTGATTCCGCAAGTTCGGGGCAGCTATCGGCATACGCCTGCCGGATATTCAATTCGATCAGAGCAGGCAGGAGTTCATCAATCTCATCCAGATGAATGGCAACCAAATCTGCAGGGCTTTCGCTGTTTATAATTTTCTCAAGCAGTTCAGCCGCCCGCATAATATCGGCTTCGCTAATTCTTTGGGCTTTGCCGGTTAAACGCTGGAGCAGTCGCGCCACTGCGGGAAGATCTGTGGGGAGAGGCTCTTCTAAACCTGTATCACCGATCTCCTCTGCCAAATTAACCTGGCGCTGGAATACTTTATTATTCGGGTCCAACTGCAAAGCCCGCAGGTAGATTCCTTTTGCTGTTTTCCCATCGCCGCTTGCAAGATAAAAATTCCCGAGAACGTGAAGCGTCTCAATATCATCCGGGTAATCCACCAATATCTTGCTAAAGACATCCAGTGCGTCTGCGAGGCGATTCTCGTTCAAGTATGTTTTACCTAAAATTTTTCTAACTTTTAATTCGGGTTGCATGGCATCACCAATTGAACTATTGTGGGTCACATATAACTACGGTGACGGTTTGCCTTTCGTAGAACCGTCTTTATTTCCATCTACAATTTTGATTAGTATAGTGCAGGGATAAGTCTTATCCTATAAATCATCTCTGAATATTGCGTAAAGATGGGATAAACAATTTATGCACAAATAATAGAAATTTTATGCGCTGTTTACTCCCATTATCAGGCTTCCTTCGTAGAATGGGTGTACTATGATAAATACCATTAATCAAACCTCCACCACCTATGGTCTTTCAGGATTAAGCGCGCGAACAACAAGTACAGATCCTTTAACATCCGATTTTCTATCCTCCTTCAAGGAGATTCTGTCAACCATGATGACAGTGAATAACGGGATGTCTTCTGAACAGCAAACCGGTTCCGGGATCGGCGATCTGATGACACCGTTGTTGATGATCATTCTGCTTGAAAAACTTGTCGAAAGTCAAATGGATCTGGATGTTCCTGAAAGCGCTATGCAAACGGGAACCGCCTCCGCCGCAACAGCATCCGCTCAGGTTTCAAAAAATATTCCATCCGGCCGCCCTGTGGGTGGATTCTTAACCCAGGAATTTCATCCCGGTCACAATGGGTTGGATTTTGGAGTTGTCGTTGGCACACCTGTTGAAGCAACGATGGACGGCAAAGTCACCTACGCTGGCTGGAACAATCAGGGGTACGGTAATCTGGTAATCGTGGAAAATGGAGACTACAAAACATACTATGCCCACCTTTCCAGCATTCCCGTATCCGTGGGAGATTCGGTAGCCGCTGGTTCTCCCATTGGCCTGTCTGGAAACACAGGCAACTCCACGGGACCACATTTGCATTACGAAATCCGCAAAGACAATGTCGTCATCAATCCCACAGCGGCGACTCTCGGTACGTAAAAGTATCCGCCTGCATATCGCCCATTTCATACCCAGCATGGACTTATTACAAGTATTAAGACAGGCCGCCAGAAATAGATCGGGAATCCGATTATTGAATATTTATAAGGGCTTACCCATCTCTTATGCTACCAATATCGTTTCGATCAGCCTTTCCGAAATTCAGGTGACTGGCAGTAAAAGCCATATCGCCTGTTTGTATTATCAGGGTGAATCCTATTTGCAAGGTGATGAATTGCCTGCCGTGATTCATTCAACTGTGAAAAGCCTGAATCTGGCTCAAGATTCTGCCGTCCTTACAAATTTTGAAATAGCCGAAAACAACATTGGAAAACGCGAACAAATTCGGGTCGAACCTGATGACCCGCTTGTCGTTTCCATTCAATTTAAAGGTTCTTCCTACCAGTTCCTTGCCCCCCTGGCCGATATTTCAGCAAATGGAGTCAGCGTCTATTTTGAAAGCTTCATATTTCCTGCGCGGCATTGTCAACCTGGGAATGAATTCATGATGACCATTTCAATCCCAGATTTCGTAGCCCGTAAAATGAAAAAACTCCCACCACGGCCGGGCAGCGAAAGCAGAAACGAAGGCCGGAAAGTGCTGACAGCGCCCCTGCGCGCAAACCCAACCGGCGGGCAGGACGGACAAATCGTCATTACCGCCAATGGAAAAGTGATTGCCGTCCGGCCTGAATTGGAAACAGACCGCCTTCGTGTCAGCGCACAGGTATTCTTCAAGGATCTAAGCCGAATGGTGATCCTGCAATACATCTCCCACCGCCAAACAGAGATCATCAAGGGTCTTCGCATCCTGTCTGAGGATTTGTATAACCGCAAAAATAACACTCGTTAAAAAGTCTGCTTGTTCCACATTGCGGGATGTGGCTTAAGGTGAGTTCATGAGTTTCCCCGGCCCCATTTCAATTTCGCCGATCCATAACACGACCGACCAGCAAATTGGTCTGCGTGCATATCAGCGCGTCACGGCGCAGATCATTTCAGTAACAGGCACCACCGCAATTCTCGAAGTGGATGGGCACCCCGTTGTCGCCCAACTCAGCTCTTCCGATCAGGCAGCCACTCTCGCATCTCAGAGCACAGCGCAATTCATTGTCACACAACTAACTGACCAATCTGTCACGCTCAAGTTTATAAAAAACGAACAGGCGCAATCTGTTTTGGTTGGCGTCGTTGCCAATGGTCCCGAACTTGCCGAACGGATGCTTGAAAGCAACAATCTCCCCATCACAATCACCAACTTAATCATGACCCGCTCCCTGCTCAAACAGCATTTGCCCGTAACGCCGGAGCTGCTCAACGAATTACAAAGCGCACTTTCAAGCTATGGCGATTGGGGCGAAGCAGAAGCAGACTTGGCTGCGGCCATGAAATCTGCCGGACTGCCGTTGACAGGAAGAAGCCTCGCTCTTTCCGCGCGGCAGCCTGCTCAAACAGCCCAAACATTATCCCAGCTGATAGCCACACTAACCCAGGCCGAAGGCGGGGAACTACCCGAAGAAATCCTCAAACAGCTCACCTCCAACTTGCAGACTCTGAACTCGCTCATCCTCACAGCAGACGGAAATTCTTCCCAGTTGGCCGACCAGCTCAAGGCGGCAGTTGAAGCGTTTGGCAGGTCGTTGGAAAATGTCCTGCTGGAGCAAATCCAAAACCCCGAAAAATCCATCTCAGAGAAAAGTCTGGCATCGCTTGTGAAGTTACAAAATATGCTCGGGCAGCTGGGCAAACAGGAAACCGCTCAATCGATCATGGAATTTCTAACCGACATTCATCGCGAACAATTTATGAATGTAAAGCCTGAACCCTCGCGCAGATATGATGAATGGGCCGAGATCGGATTTATGCTTCAAAGCGCGGCACAAAAAGCGGACGAGAAATTTTCATCGGCGCGTTTGCGCATTGGACGCGAACCCAAAGAAGACAACCATAAAATAAACCCTGCCAACGCCCGCCTGATCCTTCAAGTGGATATTCAATCCGGCGAAACCGTGGAAGTGGATCTTGCGCTCGCGGGCAAACAGATAAAAACTTTGGTGAAGTCGTCAGACCCTGCATGGTGCGAGCAGGCGCAAAATGAACTGCCGTCATTGACAGATGCGCTCAACGAACTTGGTTACACCCTCAAAAATTTTCAAGTGGATGTGAAATCTCCGCAGCCATTCCACAGGATCCAAAGCGGCACGGGCAGCATCAACTTGATGACGGTGAATATCGAGATATAACATGGGATACAAACGATTTAGGATCAAGCGCCAAAACGAGAACGAAGCCAGGCTATTGACAGCAACCGCTCTGCAATATAACTCCGAAGAAGGCGGCGCGCCAAGAGTGGTCGCCACTGGCCAGCGCAAGATTGCGGAACAAATTATTGCCGAAGCAAAAAAACACAACATCGCCATTTACGAAGACACCGCGCTAACCTCCGCCCTATCCACAGTTAATCTCGGCGAAGAGATTCCCCCAGAGCTATATCAAGTGGTGGCTCAGGTCTTGGCTTATATTTACCGAGTGACGAACAAAGTTCAAAAATAGTAAATGCGTAGCGGCGACTTCAGCCGCCTTCCCATGAATATCACGACTAAAGTCGTGACTACAAAAAAAATCCCCGATGCCAAATAGCATCGGGGATTTTCATTAATACGCTTAGCGCTTTAAGTTGACAAGCTCTTGCAGAATTTCATCTGACGTCGTGATGACACGAGATGAAGCCTGGAAACCGCGCTGGGCAAGGATCATGTTTGTGAACTCCTGCGCCATATCCACGTTGGAGGCTTCAAGGCGGCCGGAAGCAATTCCGCCACGCCCGCCGCTGGATGCGGCGCCGATCTGTGCATCACCGGAATTCAGGCCTGCCATAAAGGTCGTGCCTTCGCTCTGCATCAAACCGGAAGAATTAGCGAAACGAGCCAACGCTACCTGTCCGATCTCTTCAGATAAACCGTTCGAATAGACGAGGGAGACCGCACCATCATTAGGTGAGATATACACATCGGTCACGGTGCCAGCCGCGAGACCATCCTGGCTGGTGACTGTGGCACTGGTGGTTGCGGCCAACTGGGTCATCTTTCCGAAATCAAGGGTCACGGGCGTCGGGGTTGTGGAACCAGCTGAGCCAGGGATCGTGGCAGCTGTTGTGACGGTTGGGGGAGTGGCCGCGTCGATCTGTCCATTCGCATCGAACGTGACGGTTCCAGTTCCAGTCCCGGCCACAGGCGGAGTGACGGACGTATCCATCACCTGCCATGTCCAAACATTGGTCGGGGCACCCGCTACACCGCCGCGAGTGAAGCGAACGGCAGCTTGCTGCAAATCACCGAGCGAGTCGTACACTCCCATCGTCAAATTGGCGGTACCTGCGCCATCTATGTTCGCGCTCAGGTTGCCGCCCATGAAAACATTTCCTGTAGCCTTGGCAAGCGATCTGCTTGCGTCGACCTGAATATCATCCACAGTGCCATTCGTGTCAATTGCGCCAGTGGCATCTGCCAGCCAGCCTTGCGTGCGCAACCCAGTGGCAGCATTAACGAGGAACCCTTCAGCGTCGAGACCCATTGAGCCTTCGCGTGAATAGCGGCGGCCCGCATCCTGCCCGTACACAAAGAAGCCATCCCCTTGCACTGCAAGGTCAAGATTGCGGCCAGTGCTTTGCAGCGTGCCTTGTGTAAAGTCGGGGGACACGTATCCCATGCCTACGCCGAGACCGATCTGAGTCGGGTTGGTTCCACCTTGAGTGGCTGTAGGAGCAGATCCGGGAGAAAGCATCTGAGCGAATTGATCCTGGAACAACACGCGGCTGGATTTGTAACCGTTGGTATTTGCATTGGCCAGATTGTTGGAAACGACATCAAGGTACTTCTGGTGCAGGTTCAAAGAACTAATAGCGGTAAACATTGAGCGAATCATTATATTTTCTCCTAGTGATTAGTTTCAGGCTTCCTCCAGGAGGGCCAGCCTGATTGAATTGATTTGTAAAAGGATTATCCTTTTATATCGATCAAAGACTTCGGGCTATCGTTTGCCGGGTCGGCAAAAACGACGCTGTCGATTTGAGTGAACACACCTTCGCCACGCTGATCTTTATCCAATGCCGTGACGACCGTGCGACTCTGGACGTTGACGATGAAGGCTAAGTCATCCACCATCACAAGCGATGACTTCCCGCCGCGCTTCTCCGCCTTGTCAATTGCATCTGAAAGACGGTTGACATTATCGCTGTTCATATTGATCTCGCGGCTTTGAATTCGGCTTTGCGCATGGTTGGAAAAGTGGACGCGCTGAGCATTTTCGAGAGTCTCCAAAAAACTCAAACTCTCTGCGGATGTGGCTGTGCTGGATGCGCTGGATGTGACTGTACTGGCCTGAGTTGCAGGCTGTGCGCCAACCCCATTTGCC
The DNA here is from genome assembly GCA_038250295.1 of Anaerolineales bacterium. Classification (GTDB taxonomy): domain Bacteria; phylum Chloroflexota; class Anaerolineae; order Anaerolineales; family Villigracilaceae; genus Villigracilis. Next base: position 10,771 of record JBBSCM010000023.1, read on the forward strand.
CGTCCGAGTTGAACGTGAAATGGATCTGCCATAATCATTCCGCCTTTATCTCAAGAACATCGATCAGGTCCACTCTTTCATCCCCAATCAAAACCTGAGGATTTTCCATATCGGTGATCACACCTTCCACCACGCCTTCGATGATCTTTCCGTCCGCGCGGCTGGCTTTCACCATCTTGCCGATCAGGCTGGTCATGTACGTGGTCTGGCTCGCCGCAGAGACGGTTTCCATTGAGGTGTTGATTCCGCGCAATTCCTGAAGTGAATTCAACTGTGAAAACTGCGACATCATCTCGGCATTGTCCATCGGCTCCAGCGGATTCTGGTGCGTCAACTGCGCCAGCAAAATCTGCATAAACTGACTCGAATCGAGTTCGTTACTTCTTGCAGTATTTGCGCCTGCTGTATTGTTCGCAGCAACTTGATAACTACTTAGTACACTATTTACTTCCATACGGTTACTCCTTTTCCACTAATTTTTATTTCAAACCAAATAATCTATTTCACTGGTCAGGCCAACGCGCTGCGGTTGTATGGCTTCATCCACCTGTGGAACACCCCGCTGTGAAGTCTGCACAAACTGCTGGCTCTGTTTAAAACCACCTCCTTCTTGATTCGAATGTTGATGCTGGCTGATGTTCAAGTTTGTAAGCTGCACGCCTGCATCCTTCAATGACTGACGCAGTTGACTCACTTGTGATTCAAGCAACTGGCCCGTACTTGACTGTTCTGTGATGAAACTCACGCTGATCCCCTGCGCACTGTGAGTCATCTGCACTTCGATCGCGCCCAATGTTTCCGGGTTTAAATTCATGCGTATCGAAGTCTCTCCGCTTTTAATCCGAACCTTCAATTGGCTCGTAATTTGTTCAATCACATCACTAAGCATCGGTTCAACCCGTGCCACAGATGATTTCTTCACTACATCCACAGCGGCCATTCCCTTATCAGTTCCAGCAATAGCGGCGCTTGATTCCAATTCCAAACCTGGCTCTTTTGCCTCAACCTTTTCAGCGGATTTGATTTCCACGCGAACCGGTTGGGCGGCCTTTTTAGGCTGAATCTGCACGGGAGCATTTTCCGGACCAATAGCAAACGCCTCATTCCTAACCTGCGGGCTGCTCCCGCTCTCAAGGTGACTCTCCGCTGTAGCAGCACCGACATGTAGAGAAGTCACAGCCTTGCCATCTTTGTTGTTCAAAATTGATTCTTCCGTTTCAACCAAAGGAACCGGGCTGGTCACAGGCCGCGATATTTCGGTAACTTTCGTCTCGGCCTTCACATCCGATATTTTTGTATCAACAGAATCAACTTGCACATCAACCTTCACCGTGGGAGAAACAGTCTCTTTCGCAACTTGAGAATTTTCACTGACGGATAAACCCACTTGTGCTGACGCAGCAGGCTTCAACGCCGCAGCCGCTTTAGAAGGCTGAGACACTTCATTTAACAGTTGCGACTCTGCTTGCACAGGTATGGCTGTTTTTAGCGCCTCTGCAACTGGCTGATCACTTTTGACCTGTATCGTTTTCTTTTCTGTGGAAACACCCATGTCTGTAGGCACAACTGATTCCATCTCTACAGCAAATGGTTTTTGCTGTGTTTCAAGCTGTTTCTCTTTCACAGGTGTCGCAATGGGCACGGTTGAAGAAATCACTTTTGTGTTTGAAACTCCGGCTGTTGCCGCAGGTTGGGGAGTTTCAACAACGCTCTGACTGAAACTTGCCTCAAATTTGTTTTGGTTGACAACATCCACAGAAATTACAGCCGCCTTCTTTTCTATTGTGACTTGTTCGTTGCTTACAACTGCCTTTACAGAAGGAACAACAGTCTCTTGTACCCATCGAGAAGTTGTATTTATCGGAACGTTCGCCTGGTTTGACACGGCTGCTTTTACTTCCGCTCTGGCGGGCATAGTTGCTTTTTCAGCAGCGATGTTCGCTTCTGCAGGCGCAGATGATCTTATTTCTGCGGCGAATGATTTTTGCTCTACGTCAACCTGCTCCTCAACATCGGGTGTCATATTTGTGGTGTTTGAAGGAAGCGCTGCTGCCAGTGGAAGGTTGGCCTTTTCGGCAGGCTGAGAGGTTTCAAAGACAGGCATGTTTGTTTGATCTGGCGTACTTGTATTTACTCCTACGGCAGATGGTTCTCTGGTTATTCTGGTTGTTTCGTCAACGGCTGCTGGTTCATAGACTGCGGTCGTTGGCGTATTTGTCTTTTCCGCAGGTTGTGAGAGTGGAGCATCGAAATTGCTTGTGTTTGTCTCCAAAACAATCGCATCACGCTGTTCAAGCATTCGCTGCGGCAAAGTAGTTTCGTAGTTCCGGGATAGTGATTCCTCTCCATCGCTCGGAACGACATTCTCAGGATGGCTTGTTGCAGCTACTTTTGATTGAGGCAGTTCAATGGTTTCAAATTTTGTATCGACGATAACAGGTTCACTTTCGCGTTGCCCGGCAGTCGCTTTCGAGACAGGGCTAGTGGTCTTGCTCACAGATCGCAGAACTTCATCCGCAGTTGTGCCTACTTGAACTGATTCAATCTGTTTCGTTTTGGCAGTAAATGTTTTCTGATTGGATTCAAGTTTGGTGTCAGCAACAATGGGTTCGCTCTTGCCTTGCTCCATAGTCACTTTTGCAGCTATGGTGTTCGCCTTGCCTGGAGTCTGCAAATTTTCGGCAACCGTTGACTTCGTTGGTACAGGTTCATTTTGAGTAGCGGCCTCTGAGGAAACAGCTCTTACAACTGGAGTATTGGAAACTGTCTCAAAAATGAGCTTGTCGCTCTGAGGGAGTGTTCCTTGCGGCTGAAGAGTCTCGTTATTCTGAAGCAGAGATCCCTCCCCTTCCGGGAATGCTGCGCCATCACTCAGGATGACATTCTTGAGTTGGCTCATGGTTTTTTCTACAGGTTGCTGAATTTCAAAAGCAGGCGCATTCCGGGGGGATTGAATCTCACCTTCCAGGAAAACGGGCACAACCTTGCCTTGACCGCTGATGTTCGAGGAAGCTGCCTTGGCAGTTGAGATGTTCATCTTGTTGGCAGGCTGTAAAATTTCAGCGGCAACTGTATTTGCTTGTGCGGGTTCAACGGACCAGGTTTCTGATGCAAATACTTTTGCCTCGCCATCAATAACGGCAGGTGTGGTTTCATGCTGATTGGCAACGATCAGCTTTTCAGTTTTAAAGGTTAATTGAGGCGCAGTCTCCGGTTGTGGCGGCGTGATGTTAACTTTGAATGAAGCAGGTGTTGATGTTGAATTACTTTCCAGCTTGTGAACGGAAATTCCCGCCCCAGTTTTCTCGGTTGGTATCTGTGCGCCGGTTGTGGGGGCATCCTGCCTGGGTGTGGCATTGGCCGGTTGGACGGAATCAGTTTTCAGGGCGGTTTGATCGTTTGTTTGGGCGGGCATGGATTCAACGCCTGCAATAAATTCGGTGATGAATTCTGTCACGGCTGGCGGCTGCATCGTCGCAAGTAAAGCGGCAACAGACTGGGCGCTAATTTCCTGCTCCTGCTGCAATTTCTTTTCTTCAACCTTTAAGACCTCTCCAAAAGATAGCGGCTGAGGTGCAGCGCCATCAACGGGTTGCGCGGGCAATCCATTTACAGGAGAGGTGGAAACGGCGGGTTGAAGACTAAGAGACATGATCACGTATTACTTCGCTAATGTTTTTAGAAGCAGTAATTTCTTAGAGACGGCCTGGCTGATGGCTTGATATTGAATACCAGCCTCGGACATGTCGGCCATTTCGACATCGATATCGACATTGTTTTGGTCGGCGCGTAACGAACCGCCCGGGCGCAATGAGGTTGAGAGAAGGGGTTTGCTTGCGGCGATGGTCAGGTGGGCATCGTCGGTGGTTTTCATTGGCAATAAAACATTGTTGTCAACGAGGCGCGTGAGGGCTTGTTGAAAGTTGACGGTCTGGGCCTGATATCCAGGAGTATCGATGTTGGCGAGATTGCGGCTGATGGCTTGTTGGCGCAGGCTAAGCCCTGTGAGCGCGGCCTTCGCTGTAACCGAAGAAACATCGGAAAAAAGTGAATCGCTCATGGCTATGCCTGCCATTCATTGCTGGAGTTGAAGTAGCCCAACACGCGAGTTACATACGTTTGAGTTTCCTTGTAAGGGGGGATGCCGTTGTATTTGTCCACCGCACCGGGGCCAGCGTTGTAAGCGGCGACAGCGAGGCGGACGTTGCCGTTGTAATGATTTAATAACTGGCTTAAGAAACGAGTACCGCCTTCGATATTCTGCGCGGGGTCGAGTGAATTGCCTACGCCGAGGCCTCTGGCAGTGGCTGGCATGAGTTGCATCAGTCCTTGCGCTCCAGCAGAGGAAGTGGCATTAGGATTGAAGTTGGATTCCGCCTTGATGACGGCCTGAATCAAGTTGGGGTCAACATCATATTTTTTGGCGGCCTGATTGATCAGGCTGGCAAAATTTCCGCTGACTGCCTGACCGGTTGAGGTCGTTGAGGTGGATTGAGCGCCGCTTGTTGATGTTGTTGCGCCGCTGCTTTGAGTTTTAGAATCAAGTCGTTTTAATAGTCTGTCGAGAAGAGACAACATGAGATTCTGCATGACAGACTGGATCTGACCTGTAAAGATTGAGTTATCCATAATTATTACGCTCCTTGCTGTTGATTTCGGAAGGCTCGGGCGATATAAATATCGTCCTGCGCGTTTGCTTCGATCTGGATCTGTTGGGCGGCATACACCTCATGGCGTATCCGTTTGAGAATTTCCAGGGTTTCTTCGGATTGTTTGGCTTGAACGAGCTGTGCCCGTTTAGCTTCAATCTGCATGATTTGTTTTTTCAATTCCAATTTCACGATATCCATATGCTTGTTGATCTGTAAAACGTTCAAACTCAGGAGATTTAAGTTGGGCAGGTCAATATCACCTGTTTGCGCTGCGCCCAACTGGACAAGAAGACTTTCCTGGTACTGCTCCAGTGAGGCATACAAATTTTGAGTTTCCTGATGGATGGCTACCAACTTACCCAGTTCGATTTCCAGCAATTCCACTTTTCCGTGGCGGAGTTCCAAAACGTTTTGTAGTGAAAATTTAGGTGTCATTATGCTTTTGCCTCAACCTAACTTACGGAGGATATTTGGCTGATCGCTGTCAGAGATTGCAAGGTGTCGTTGAACGAACTTACATCTGAAACATCCTGTTGGAGAAATTTATTTATTTCCGGCATGACGAGCAGGGCCGTATCCGCTTCGGGGTCTGAGCCTTTGACGTACGCGCCGATGTTGACAAGGTCACGGAATTTTTCGTAGACGGCGAGATTCCTGCGGGCAAATGCAACCAGTTGTAAATGTTCTTTTGTGGTCAGGGCGGGCATCACGCGGCTGACGCTGTTGAGCACATCAATGGCCGGGTAGTGATTGCGGGCGGCCAATGTTCGGCTGAGGATGATGTGCCCGTCCAAAATACCGCGTACGGCATCGCAGATCGGTTCATTGAAATCATCGCCTTCGACCAGCACGGTGAAGAATCCGGTGATGGAACCGGTCGCCCCTTTTCCGGCGCGCTCCAGCAGACGGGGAAGCATGGCAAACACAGACGGGGTGTAGCCTTTACTGGCTGGCGGTTCGCCGATGGACAACCCGATCTCGCGCTGTGCCATGGCAAAGCGAGTGACAGAGTCCATCATAAACATGACATCCATGCCTTCGTCACGGAAATATTCAGCAATGGTCATGGCAACCGAAGCGGCTTTCAAACGCATCAGCGCGGGTTGGTCGGAGGTGGAGACGATGATGACGGAGCGTGCCAGACCTTCCGGGCCGAGATCGCGCTCCAAAAATTCGCGCACTTCCCGTCCGCGCTCGCCGATGAGGGCGATGACGGCGATGTCACTTTCAGAGTTGCGGGCAATCGAGCCAAGCAGGGTGCTTTTTCCAACGCCGCTGCCCGCGAAGATACCCATACGCTGACCTTTTCCGCAAGTCAACATTCCATCAATAACGCGCACGCCGGTGACCAGCGGTTCTTCGATGATAGAGCGCTGCAAAGGATGCGGCGGAGTCTGGTTGATGGATGCGCGGCTGGATATTTTCAACGGGCCTTTGCCGTCAATGGGTTCGCCTAATCCGTTCAAGACGCGGCCGATCAGGGATCGTCCGACGGGAGTTTTGAATACCTGTGAGACAGAGCGGACAACGCTATCCGGCTGAATGCCTTCCATGCTGCCCAAAGGCATCAACAACATACGGTTGTTGCGGAACCCGATGGCTTCTGCCATCAGAGAGGATTTATTACTGGTTTGGATCTCACAAATTTCACCGATCTGGCAGTTCAGCCCCATTGTCTCAACGGTCAATCCTACAACTTGAACAACCCGGCCGGTAATGGAAAGCGGGTTCGCCTGAGACATGGCGCTGCGAAAACGTGAAAGATCGAGGTTGCTTTTTTGCATGGGTTATCTATCCGATGTTTCCGGGTCGTCAAAGGTTTTCAGAATGGCATTAAGTTGTGTCTCCACACGTCCATCCACGGTTCCGATATTTCCTTTTATCAAACAGCCTCCGGGTAATACATTGGCAGAGGGGACGATCTTTACCTGTTCACCCAGACTCAGCATTTGCTGTTCATCCCAGGATGGATCCAGGAGTCTGGCATCATTGGGGTTGAGAAAAACTTTTAAGGCCCCCAACCCGTGAGCATTTTCCATAATGCGGTTGAGATTGGAATGCAGGTTTTGGGCATCTAGTTTCACGCCATCGCCAAACATCTTTCTTGAAATATCCTTCAACATTTCAACAAGGATCGTTTCGCTCTGTGACACAAACTCGGTTTTCCAGGCTTCGATCTCTTCCGACATTTTCCGTACAGCGTTCAAGGTATCTTCAACTTCAACAAGTGCTTCAGTTTTACCCTGCTGATACCCTTCCTTTTTTTGCTCATCGATCTCCGATTGAGCTTGAAGGAGCACATCATCTGCTTCTGCCTGGGCGGCGAGAATAATCTCCTGCGCTTGAAGGCGCACCCGTTCCAGAAGCGTGGTGATCTCATTTTCCGGTTGGGTTCCATCCGAAAAATAATTTGGTCTTTGCACCTTCCACGATTTATCGAAGGGGGTATCCGACACTTCGATGAAAGCCCACTCACTCTTGTTAATAGATAAAGGCTGTTGACCTAAAAGGCCGGGCTGCCATGAAGTAAAGCCTCTGCCTTTGCCTTTCGAGTAAATCAATTTTTTTTCTTCTTCTACTTTTCGGCCTGTATTCGTCTCAACTTCATCTTGAAAAATGGCAAGCACTTCTTCCCTGCGGGCATTTTGTGAATCAGCGGACGGCTCAACACTCAATTCCTGTGGATTCCAGGTCGGGAGTGAGGCATCCGGGTTTACTTTAAGCAATGACTTCATTTTCACCACCTCCACCTGCGATCACAATTTCACCGGATTCTTCCAACGACCGGCACACATCCACGATCTTTCGTTGGGCGGTATATACATTCTTCGCCAGTTGCGGGCCAAGGATGTCAATTTCTTCCTTCAGGTTTTCGCGCGCCCGTTCTGAAACATTCGCAAATATCTTTTCTTTAAGCCGATCCGGCGCGCCCTTGAGCGCCAGTGCCAGGTCAGCCTTGTTGATATCGCGCAGGACACGCTGCATGGCGCGGTCATCCAGTTTGATGACATCGTCAAAGGTAAACATATTGGCACGAATTTCCTCCACCAGTTTGGCATTGGTTGTTTCCAATGCATCAAAGATGGATTTCTGAGCGCCGCGGTCCACCTGATTAAGAACCTTTACCAAAAAAGTCACTCCTCCGGTTGCCCGAAAATCGGCTTCATTGATAACGCTGGATAATTTGCTCTTGAGGCTTTTTTCAACCTGCTGCACTACCTGCGGCGAGACACGATCCATGGCTGCGAGACGCAAGGTCACTTCGATCTGGATTTCCTTTGGCATGCTCGTCAAAATGTCGGCAGCGACTTTGGCTTCAAGATAGGAAAGAACCAAGGCGATTGTTTGGGGCATTTCCTCCTGAAGCAGGGTCGCTACTTCGGTCGTATTGGCATTTTTCAACATATCAAAGGAGGAAAGTTGTTGGTGAACGGAAATACGTTCCAGAATTTCAGTGCCTCGGCGCGGGCCAACTGCGCGCGCCAAAAGCTGGCGGGAGTATTCGATCCCACCGCGCATCTCGGAGGTATCTGACAAGCTGAGTTCACAGGCTTCCCGAAGCGCCTCATGGCGGATTTCCGGGGCGATCGATCCGGGTTTGCCCAGCACCATGAGTACTTGCTCGATCTCACCCTCATTCAGGTACTGTAATACTCGGGATGACCGATCAACTCCCAGTCCAAGAAGAAGCGCGGAAGCTTTTTCAATTCCAGTTGTCATGACTTTTGGCCTTCATTCAACCAAATCTGGATGATCTCTGCGACTGTTGCTGGATTCTCTTCTGTCAGCCTTGAAATGATGCGGGAGTTTTGTTCATCCTCTGTCACGCGGGCGGTCGAACCCTTGGAACGAAGTTGAACAACAACATCCTCGTTATCAGATTTCGATGAGCCTGGTCTTTCCTTGTCTGCCAGGCGGGCAAGTGTGGTGGATAGATCATCCTGCAACCTCATGGCGGCATCTTTGTATTGCGCGTCGGTAAGCGAGGCTACCTCACTCACTGGCCGCAAAACGGCTCTCCATGATTCCTTGGAAGCGTTCCGTGTATTGTTGATCAAACGAAGAATAAAGAAGAGCAGGGCAAGGACAACAAGTGCAGAAGCAACGCCCATACCGATCCGTACATAAAGTTCCTGTTGTTGTTGTTTCTCCAGGTCGGCAGTCAATGCATCCATGGCGGTTCGGTCAAAGGTGAAGGTTTCAACAGCGAGCTGGTCGCCGCGCTCAGCATTGATACCGGCTGCCACCTGTACTGCAGATTTGATGATCTCCATTTGTGCCGGGTCGCTGACGCCATCCACTATTACGGATACGGAGATGCGGCGGACTTCTCCCGGTGCGTTAATTTCATGAGACTGCACCTGGCTTACTTCATAATTAAGCGTTTCTTCACTGTGTTGATAACTTTCCGTGCCAGTCCCTGTTGTAGTGGCTGCTGGAGTAGGCAGGTTCGATGCCGCTCCTGGAACTCCACCGCTTGTTCCGCCGTTGCTTGAAGTTTCATTAATGATCTGTGAGCTACGCAGGGCAACCTCAGTGGGCGAGAATGTGTTCGATGTGACCTCACGCTGAGTCCAATCCATCTCCACCGTAGCCTGAACGACGGAACGGTTTGGGCCGAGGATCTTGTCCAAAATGGATTGAACGCGATTTTGCACTTCCGTGGCATACGCCGTTTCAATTGCGCGCTGGTCATCCTTGATCGTCAGATTCAACTCATTCTCAGAGCCAGAACCAGATGCCAGTAAATTCCCATCACTATCCACAACAACTACGCTTTCGGGTTTAAGTCCCTCCACGCTGCTGGCTACCAGATGGGTAATAGCCCGCACCTGGGCGGCATCCAACACATTGCCTGGGTTAATCTGTATGGTGACAGACGCTGTGGTCAGGGATTGACCTGAAGTAAGCAAACTTTTTTCAGGGATCACCAAATGGACTCGGACAGCCTTCACGGCATCAATACTTCCAATGGTTCGTTCCAACTCACCTTCAATGGCGCGTTGATAATTAACCTTTTGGGAAAATTCAGTCATCCCCAACATGGAAGTGCCGCTGAACAATTCATATCCCACGGTGCTGGATTGTGGCAGTCCTTCACGCGCCATCAAAAGGCGGGTGGTGTACACCTGGTCACTGGGCACTTCAATGGTACCGCTGCTCTTGAGCTGATAGGAGATGCCATTCTCATCCAGCTTTTGAACGATCTGAGCGGCATCTGTTTCGCTAAGTCCTGTATAAGCAACAGAATAGCTCGGCGTATTTGCCCAATTGACAAGCACCGGGGCAAGAATCAACATGGATAGCACCAACGATCCAATGGTGATCTGTTTCGCGAGACTTTGTTTCTTCCAAAAAGTTAAGAATTGCTGTTGAACAGTTGTAAGCATAATAAAGATCCCAGGGAAATTTAGACTTGCATTCTCATGACTTCACGATAGGCTTCGACCAATTTGTCGCGGATGCCCAGCGCCACGTTGAAGTTGACGTTGTTTTCTTCCATTGCGATCATCACAGTGTGCAGATCAACATCTTCGCCCCGCGCCAGTTGTTCCACAAGATTATCGGAATTTCGCTGTGATTGATTGAGAGAGGAGAGCATATCCTCAAAGGATTGTGTGATCTGTTTGGTGTTACTGCTCGCGGAGGGTTTCTGAGTGGAGTGGATATCCGCTATGACAGGGATGGGGTTGGAACTAATAGGTGGGATCGCCATTTTTATCTTCCGATCTCAAGGGCTTTTAAGGCCATTCTTTTTGAAGCTTCCACAGATACCAGATTGGCTTCATAGGAGCGGGTTGCGGAGAGCATGTTGGTCATTTCAACTACAATGTCAACATTGGGATAAGTGACGTAGCCATTTGCATCTGCATCGGGGTTGGTCGGGTCGTACGCTCTTGCGCCGGTTTGGGCATCGGTGGTAATTTCTGCCACCCGGACACCGCCCCGTGGACTGCCAGCCTGGCTGCGGCGGGCCGCGACGAGCTTGGGTAGAAAACCATTCTGATCTTCCGCCATAAAAACAACATCCTGACGCTGATAGGCGCCGCCCTTTTCAGTGCGTGTTGTTTGCGCGTTGGCTATATTGTTCGAGATCAAGTCAAGGCGCAGGCGTTGTGCTGTAAGTCCAGATAAACCGATACGGAGGGAATTCCAGAAACTCATAATCTTCTCCTTGTTGGTCTGATATTATCAAAGGAGGCTGATCACGACAGTAAAAGCAGTGTGAAGTTAAAATAAATTTTATGTGAATAAAAACAAAGCGCCAACTTCCTTGCGGAAAGGCGCTTGTGCTTTATTTGCCCGGTCAGGCTTCAATTTTCAATGCCGGGAGTGATTTTTAGGCTATTGAGCCTGACTTATCAAGTTAAGATGTTGCCCAGGGAAGTGAAATATGCTGGGGCACTGCTGACGCTAACGGGGATTTGTCGGGTGGCAATTTTCTGTTCGGTAACAACCCAGGCGCTGCGTAGTTCAGTAAGCGTGGTGATGGCAGAAGCGTAATCACTTTTACGGATGCATTCCAGGCACCACTGGTACAGGCTAAACAATCCGCTTGAAACTTCAGGATAATCCAAATCCAGGGCATCACGGAGCGCGCTGATGGTCGTGATGGATTTACTAAAATCCTGTTGTTCGCAGGAACGGATCGCCAGATCGTAGGTCATAATTACCAGGCGAAGCGGGCTGGCATTCATTACATCTTGTTTTTGATATTGATTATTATAAGCTGCTAGATACATGGTTCAGGTCCTCAATGAATTTATTGTCTGTGATCATTCTATGAAATAAGTTTCGGCAGACTTCTCACAATCTTGAGCGCCATCCAGTTAATTCGACATAAATTTCTGACGGATATTCAAAGGAATTATAAAGAACGCAATAACCATCCCGCCATCTGAAAAGATCGAGAGCAACAAGATAGGATGGCATTACGGATATTGTCAGGTTTTATGCGGCCAGTTTCAATAATTCACCAGCCGGCAATTTATAAAATTCACTGATCGGTATGGAACGCAGCACCTTATGTGAACTGCGGTCAACAATAAACGCGACAACTTCATCATTGTCATTGACGCGGAAATTGACCGAAATATTGGAATGGTTACCAATTTGCTCAGACTCGACTTCCGCCTGCTTTGGCGAGTGTTCCTTATTTGAAGACTCTTCCACTGAAGCCTTGGCTTGCGCCTTGATAACCACGCTGGCCATTGCAGCCACTGGTACGTTATTGCTAATTGGATTAATCGTATTATCACTCATGGCACACATCCTTTCCCAGCATCCTTGCATGGGACTTGACAAATGTTTCTAATGGAGCGGGTCAAACCTCATGCTCGACCGTCACTCTCATCCTACCGAAACCAGGCATTACCAATTTATCCAGAGGTGTTGACATTCGTACCACTAAGTATGCCAAACCACTGCGCCGTGTATCCGTACTCAACGATCTGATTCTGATAACCCAGATACTGGTTATACAGGGTTTCTTTACGTTTGGTTAAGTTATCGTTGTACTTGGCAATGCGATTATCATAATTTGTACGCTGAACATCGATCGAGGTTAGTGAGTTGGACAAAGAGCCTTTGGAGCCTGCATAGCGAGAAACCAGGGTGTTGATCTCGCCCAGTCCCGAATCCAACAGGGCAGTTACGTCTGTGCGGTTGCTCTTGAGCGCCTCGCTAAACTTTGCGCTGTCGAGGGTCAACTTAAGGTCTTTATCAAAACTCAGCCCGATCTCGGAGAGGTTCTTAAAGCTGCC
>JBBSCM010000024.1:0-22533 GCA_038250295.1 Anaerolineales bacterium
GCTTAAAGACGCGCTGCCCAGCCCGAAGGAAATGTCTGAGGCCATTGTGCGCTTGTCGGTTGAATATCCAAGAGAATGGGACACATTAATAGATGAAACTGCTTTAAGAAAATATGTTGACGGCGTATTTGAATTTCACCTCGTAAAACGCCCGCAAAGCGAAGCGCGTGTGCGAATTGCCGAGGGGCAGGTGGTTAGCAGTTTGAGTCCGCTCGATCTGCTGGCACAATATTTTGACGCCGCAAAAACCAAAGACGCAGACGAATTGCAAAAACTCGCGCAGGAAATTATTTCGGAAGACACGCTTGATACATAAACAGGGAAACACGTAGACACGTAAACGGATAAAATACAGGGACTTAAACGTGTTGCGTGTTCCGTAATACGTATTACGGAACACGCAACACGAAAATCTAAAATCCTAAATCGCACACGAGGTCTTCATGTCCAAGGAAAATTCACGGTACCGCTGGTTCGTAGTTGCTGTTTTCTTTTTCTTTATGCTCCTGCACCAAACCGACAAATTAATGATCGGCTCGCTGCAAGTACAGATTAGCAAGGATTTTGATCTTAATAACCAGCAATGGGGTTTGATCAATTCGGGCGCGCTGATCGTGGCGACCATCCTTTACCCGATCTGGGGATATTTATACGACCGTTTCTCGCGCACCAAATTACTTTCACTTGCATCCTTCATTTGGGGCGGCACCACATGGCTCAACGCCATCGTGCGCACCTTTGGCGGATTTCTCGTCACCCGCGCATCCACCGGCATTGACGACTCATCCTATCCTGGTCTATACACGTTGATCGCCGATTATTTCGGTCCCAGCTTGCGCGGAAAAATTTACGGCATTTTACAACTTGCACAACCGCTCGGCTATTTGACCGGCATGATCCTCGCATTAATTGTCGCGCCCATGATCGGCGGCTGGCGTTCCATTTTTTATATCACTGGCTCATTGGGATTGGTCATCGCGGTATTGATCTACTTCGGCGTAAAAGAAATGCCGCGCGGACAAGCCGAACCAGAATTTGAGAATATGCCTGAAATGCAGTCTTTCAAATTCTCATGGGCCGAGGCAAGAGAAATATTCAAGAAGAAGACCATGTGGTTCGTGTTTTTGCAGGGTTTTGCGGGCGTCTTTCCATGGAACGTGATCACCTTTTTCTTCTTCGCCTATCTTGAAAAAGAACGCGGCTACGACGCGAACAGCATCCTGTTTACCATGGCTCCCGTTATTCTCATTCTCGCGGCGGGATATTTCGTAGGCGGCGCACTCGGCGACCTTGCCTTTAAATACACAAACAAAGGCCGCATCATCGTTTCCAGTGTTGGCGTATTAATGGGCGCGATCTTCATGTACTTCGCCATCACCACACCCATCGAAGCCACCAATCAATTTTTTATTCTGATGTGCCTGACCGCGCTCTTCATGCCGCTGTCCTCGGCAAACGTCATCGCCACGGTTTATGATATCACCGTGCCGGAAGTCCGCTCGACGGCCCAGGCTGCGGAATATTTTATCGAGAACGCGGGCGCGGCCTTCGCACCGATCATCACCGGCTTCATCGCAGATATGTATGATCTAAAGACCGCCATCATCCTCATCTGTACCGTGGCATGGGGCTTGTGCTTCCTCTTTTATCTCGGCGCAATTTTCACCATAGACAAAGACTCGCACGATCTCCGCAATCAAATGGCTGACCGCGCAAAAGCAATGTAGTTCCGTTCTTCCCGCAGCTTAACTGCGGGAAGAACATTTCTCATGAAAATCACACAGATTGATCTCAATAACAAAAGGCAGGTGGAGGATTTCCTCCATTTGCCTTTTTCTGTTTACAGGGATAATTCTCACTGGGTGCCGCCTCTGCAAATGGATGAACGCATCAGACTCAGCCCGAAGAGGTTCCCGTTTTATAAACATTCCCACGCCTCATTTTTTATCGCAACCGAGCGCAGCAATCCCATCGGCCGCCTCGCCGTTTTGGACAACCGTCGCTACAACGAATACAACAACGAAGCCACGGCTTTCTTCCATCTCTTTGAATGTGAAAATAATATAGAAGCCGCAAATGGATTATTCACAGCAGCTTTTGATTGGGCACGCGCGCGCGGATTAAATAAGATCATCGGCCCCAAAGGCTTCACTCCGCTGGACGGATTCGGTCTGCTTGTCAAAGGCTTTGAACATCGTCCCGCCTTTGGTTTGCCATATAATCCCGCCTATTACGTTGACCTGATCGAAGCGCAGGGATTCACGAAACAAGGCGAATCGGTTTCAGGCTACCTCGGCACAAGCATCGTTTTCCCCGAGCGTGTTCACGAACTCGCTGAGCGAATCGCCCAACGCCGCGGACTGCGCATCGCGCGTTCCAATACCCGCGCTGAATTACGCGCGCTCATTCCACACATCAAGGAACTTTACAACTCATCCCTTGAAGGCACCACAGGCAACATACCGTTGACCGATGAAGAAATGGATTCACTTGCAAATCAGATCCTCTGGCTGGCTGACCCGAAATTGATAAAGCTTGTAATGAAGGGAGACAAGGCTGTTGGATTTTTATTCGCCTACCCCGATGTATCCGCAGCATTGCAAAAGACCAAAGGGAAAATTCTGCCCTTCGGATGGCTGACCCTGCTGCGGGAGTTAAAGCGAACCGACTGGCTCAACATCAACGGCGCGGGACTGCTCCCCGAATATCGCGGCTCAGGCGGAACAGCGATTCTCTATAGTGAAATATTCAAGTCAGTGAGAGAGTCTGGTCAATTCAAACATGCCGAAGTTGTTCAGATCGGCGTGGAGAATGAAGCCATGCAGCGTGAAATGGAAAATTTTGGGATCGATTTCTACAAAACACATCGCACCTACGTGCGCGATTTGTAAAACATCAAGACCTCCAGCTCGCCTCTGCCCGTCTCTGGTTTTGGAATTTATAGTGTTGAGCGATATAATATTTCAAGTTATCCATATGAAAAAAATACAAAGCATTCCATTAAGTAATTTACTTGGGTTCGTCATATTGACCGCCTGCTCATCTACTACACCCGCAGTTGTAACACCATCGCTGCAACCTCCTGCCTCGGCAGAAGTCAAGATACTGCCCACATCTTTATCCCCAAGCAATTCAATCATCTGGCAGGGCCTGCAAGTGACCATGGAGCAAGCCGAAATCACCGACAGTTTTATCACCGAGTTTGACTCTCAAAGAGAGCCTTCACCGGGTCAAAAATTTTTCTGGATTCATGTTCAACTGGGCAATACGGGCCAGGACCAAATTAACATTCCACTGCCTGAGCACTTTAGCGTGCTGTATGCCGCAACCGAACTCAAGCCAACCTACGGTCATCGCAAGGATCATAAAGACTATACGACCCTGGAACCCGTCATACTCCCAGATCAGGAAGTGGACGCCTGGCTTCGATTTGATATCCCCGTCAATGCGGAGTTGAAAGATCTGAGTTTCGTTTTTCTCCCCGAGAGTTCTCAAGTTGGCGTTCTGTTCTCGTCACCCAGCTACCCTTACTCGGAAGACCATCCAACCTATGTATGGAAATGCGAGCCATGATGACAATCGATTTCACACAGCTCATGCTAAATAAATTGCCTGGAAAGGATCGGGGATCAATGCAAACATTCTTCGAAGACTATATAAACCTTCTACAGGAACGCCATAACGAAATTCTCGAGGCGCTGGATGGACTTCCATCAGCCGCACTGGATTGGACTCCCGGGCCTGACATGAATTCGATCAGCGTTTTGGTGTTTCATCTCACAGGCGCGGAACGGTACTGGATCGGAGATATCGCAGCCGAGGAACCAAGTGCGCGTGACCGCGATGCGGAATTCAGAGTCCATGATGTGGGGATGGACATCTTGAAAAGGCGCCTTGCAGATAAGCTGGAATATGCAAGCACCGCGCTGGAGAAGTTTTCTTTACAGGATCTGGAAACGACGCGTGTTTCAGCCAGAGATGGACGTGAGTTCACCGTGGCATGGGCACTGCTCCACGCACTGGAACATTCCACACTTCATCTCGGGCAGATCCAGATTACTCGTCAATTATGGGGACAATCGAAAGGTAGCGGCTAATCTAAATTCATAAGCCCTTCAGGCTTATTTTCAGACATCATACGGTGCTATACTGTCGCAAGAAAGCAAACCGTCAACATCAACAAAGGATGGCTTTTATGGATATTTATCTTGCAGCCGAACATGCCTATTACTTTATCCCCCAGTTTAGCGTGGACATCGCGCGCGACCGTGTGGAGCTAAAGAAAATGAATTTGGTCGCGGGGATGTTGGGGACATTGCTCTCGCGTTCCAAACCGGAAGAACTTCGATTAACCACCGTGGAGAATCGCCTCGAGCCTTTCTGGCTGATATCTGCTTCCTCGCTCACCAAGTATGACCGCACTGCCGAATACACCGTCACTACCGGAAGCGCAGAAGTTAAAAGTGTGAGCTTATTAGGTCAGGACATATCCGTCCTGCATCAGCCAAAGGGCGAGCCAACCTTCAAACTCGGTGCCATCGAACATTGTGCCCAGGAGATCAAAACACAGCAGACATTTGACGGCATTACGGGAAATAAAGCGGACTTCCTGAAGTATATAAACTTTGCCAAATCTGAAATTACCGATCTCAGTTCTTTTGCTCCCGAAGGGATACTGGTCGTTCCGCCTCAGGTACGGGCTACGGCTGTAGTACGGCAGGTGACGGGCGAGATCGTCAAGCCTGTGAAAAACGCGCAGGCCATCCATGAGGAACGAATCGATATCGAAGTCGTTGACTTAAACTTTCGGCCTGTCTATGCCTTCGAATATGAATGGATAACAAAGAACAAAAAGGTGGTCATTGAATTTGACCCGCTGACCGGCGAAATGCGCACGGGAGGAAAAAAGTGGAGCGACCAGATCAAAGGGATTCTCACGCGTGATCTCCTGTTTGACGTCACTGCCGACGCCTTTGGGACATTTGTGCCGGGCGGCAGTATTGCCGTGAAACTGGTCAAAGCTGTAGTGGATCGAAAAAAGTAAAACTAAATCCATATTTTGCATAGAAATAATCTCAATGTCTATTTGGGAAACCTTTGGCGGGTGCGTGCTGCCTGCCAACAATCCCAGGATTTTGATATTTTATGAAGGTGCTATAATACTCAAAAGTCGAGGTGTTTACGACTATCCAAAATATCGAACCCCAAATTTCCCGTTTGAGCCGCGCTGAAAAAGCGGAGTTGTTACAGCGGCTCGCGCAGGAAGTTGGCAACACCTGGGCAGGGATTGAGAAGACGGCCGGTGTTTCGGGCGGCGAAGCCTGCATTGTGCGGACTCGTATCCCCGTGTGGACTCTTGAAAATTACCGCCGTCTGGGCTGGACGGAAGTAGCAGTTCTTGAAAACTTCCCTTCTCTTCGTGCAGCTGATTTGGTTAACTCGTGGGCATATGCAGATGCACATGCGGAGGAAATGGATAAGGCCATCCGCGCCAACGAGAGAACTTGATCGGCTATGCCAACAATTTGGGAATACGGACCGTATCGTTTCTTTTTCTATTCCGGTGACCGTGATGAGCCGCCGCACGTTCATGTGGAGCGTGAAAGAAACAAGGCAAAATTTTGGCTTGATCCTGTGAGATTGCAAACCAGCGGCAGGTTTAGCCGCAACGAACTTAATCGCATTCAAAGGTTGATTGAAGAAAATCAGGAAAGACTGTTAAGGAGTTGGAATGACCACTTTAGCGATTGAAATTCGCGTGGCTTTAGCCCAAAAAGTAACTGTGACCGATGATTCGTTAACCGTTGACTTGAGCGACGGTCGCACAGTTTCCGTCCCGCTGGCATGGTTCCCGCGTCTCTTGCATGGAACTCCAGAAGAGCGCAATCACTGGCGATTGATCGGCGACGGTGAAGGGATTCACTGGCCCGATTTGGACGAAGACATCAGCGTGGAAAATCTCATTTTTGGCAAGCCTTCAGGTGAAAGCCAGAAGGCTTTCAAGAAGTGGTTGGAGAAGCGAAAAAAGTAAGTTCAATGAAAGATGAATTACGCCCTGAATATGATATGAAACCCCTGCTCAAGGGTGAGTGCGCGGCAGATATGCCAAACGTTATCGCGAAGGTACAATAGTGAAACTATCTGCTGATGTTCTCCAGGACGATATGGCTGTGACTCTCGCCCGCGTGATCGCAACCACAAACAAACGCGCCCGCGAATTGGGCGTGGACATTCTCCAGAGTTTCATCACGATTTCACAGCAATTTGATAATAGTTTGAACTGGCGGGTCAATTATGGGCCGCGCAATTACGTCAACCAACGCGGCAGGGATTTGATGATCGAAGTTAATGGGGAGGATATGAAGATCAAGCAAGTGCTGAGAGGACAGTGAACGCAATCAAAGTTGTCCCTGATTTGAAGGAAGTGAAAGCATTTGCACATCACCTTCATTCACTCGGCAGCTATTGACAGGGAGGGCTTTTTGGCTGGCTGTCAAGGCACACCCGAAAGCGAGGGGAGTTGTCCCGCAAAGCGGGACGATGATGGCTAGACCCTCTCCCCTCTAAACTGCGTTTCATACAATTGACTATATAACCCGCCTGTCGCGAATAATTCATAATGCGTGCCTCGTTCGACGATTCTGCCTCTGTCCATGTTTTCGTCACACCTGCACTAGCGTGCGGCGCAAGTGTTGCGAGAAGGGCTCTTGCTCTTCCCGACGAAGCAATCTCCCTCAACGTGTTGGGGATTGCTTCGGGAAAAACGCCCTCGCAATGACGGAAATTTCTTTACATCCTCTCCCCTCTAAACTGCGTTTCATACAATTGACTATATAACCCGCCTGTCTCGAGTAATTCATAATGCGTGCCTTGTTCAACGATTCTGCCTCTATCCATTACCAGAATCAGATCAGCAGCGAGGATCGTGCTCAAGCGATGGGCAATGACAATACTTGTCCTGCCCGCCATGACTCGTTTCAATGCGTCTTGAATCAAGGCTTCAGATTCGCTATCAAGTGAACTTGTAGCTTCATCTAAAACTAAAATTCTTGGGTCTTTTAGAATCACACGCGCCAATGCTACGCGTTGTTTTTCGCCGCCACTCAGTCGATATCCGCGCTCGCCGACGATGGTGTCGTATCCGTCGGGCAGCCCCATCACAAAGTCGTGGATGTTGGCGGCGCGCGCCGCGGTTTCGATCTCAATTTGCGTCGCGTCCATTTTCGCATACGTCAGGTTCGTGCGGATGGTATCGTGGAAGAGATGCGTCTCCTGCGTCACCATGCCGATCGCGGCGGCCAGCGAATCGAGCGTCACATCGCGCAGGTCATGCCCGTCAATGCGGATGACTCCGCTGGTGGGATCATACAAGCGCGGGATGAGATACGTCAGCGTGGTTTTGCCAGCGCCGGAAGGGCCGACTAATGCGATCAACTGTCCGGGTGCGGCGGTAAAGGAGATTCCCTCCAAAGCGACCTCGCGTGCCTGGGATTTCGGATCAGTCTCCCCGACGATTGATTCGGCGTTCTTCCTCCCATTCCCGCCTTTGGTGTTTTCAGTCAAAGACATCACCGCTGTGACATTCGCCATGCTTCCATAACGTTTGACTTCCTTGAGCATGGTGTTTTCGTTGACCGCATATTTAAAGTTGATATTTTCAAACTCGAGTCTGCCTTGCGACTCAGTGAGAACGAGCGCATCTTTTTTCTCTTCAATGTCGTGCGGCAGGTCAATGATCTCGAAGACGCGTTCAAATGAAACCATGCTGGTGCTGAATTCGACGGGCGCACCTGCGAGACCTTGAAGCGTGCCGTATAAATTTCCCAAATAAGAACCGAAAGCCACGATGGTGCCGACGGTGAACGAACCTTGAATGACATACCAGCCGCCGAGGCCGTAGACGAGCGCCGTGCCCACCGCGGTGATTAGCCCAAAGATGACGAAGAACGATGAGCCAACCACGGCGCGTCGAATGCCAATATCGCGCACGCCCACGGCGCGTTCACGGAAACGCTGCTCTTCTTCGCGGGCACGTCCAAATAATTTGACCAGTAATGCGCCGCCGATGTTGAGAGTCTCGCTCATGTGAGCATTCATCTGCGCGTTCATGTCCATGGCCTTGCGCGCAATATCGCGCAGGACAACACCCAATCTCTGCGCGGCAATGATGAACAACGGCAGGATCAAAATGCTGATGAGAGTAAGCCGCCATTCAAGCGTGAGCATAACGACTAATAACGCAACAGCTTCGATGATATTTGTAACAATGCTGACGATGGTATTGCTGATGGCATTCTGCGCGCCGACCACGTCGTTGTTGAGGCGGCTCATCAACTCGCCAGATTTTGTATTCGTGAAAAATCGCAGTGACATTCTTTGCAGCCGCGCGAACAAAGTGGAACGCAGGTCATAGATGACGCCTTCGCCGACCATTGCATTCAAACGCCGCTGAATCACATTGACCACACCAGTAAATGCGGGAATCAAAAGCAGGGATGAAGCCAAAAGAATAAGTTGATTCGTGTCTTTTGCAGGAATAACCACGTCGATCATATTGCGGAAGATGAGCGGCGTCAGCAGGGACAAGCCTGTCGTCAGCAAGATCGTCACGAGCATGCCCGCGATATGCCACCAATATCCGCGCGCATACGTAAGGACGCGCAGCAATAATTGACGAGTCACCTTGGGTTTCTCGTCCCCTGAACGCATGTATTGATACCAGCCGCTGAAGTGCATGGGGTAGTTCTCCTGGTTGAGTAGTTCCGTAGTTGAATAGTTGTAAGATGTAGGGACACAGCGAGACGATTAATCGTCAAAGCCATAAGACTCTCCGCTGTGTCCCTATGGTATCATCTGACTATAAGACTATCCGACCAATCACGCAACTGGATGAATGGGGAGGTTAATGAAAGTCTGATGAGGAAACTCAACTTTTGATTCGCACAAGTCGAGTCCGCTTTGATATACTCCGTCCATTCAAAAATCTTCGGAGAGAAAATGTCCAATAGAATACCTGCCATCATTTCCGTCATCTTGACTGTTATCCTGCTCATCATCTTTGGGGTAGTGTCTGCTCTATTTGAATTAATTGCACTCAATGGCGCGAGTGAGAGTCAGGGAACGACTGCTTTAATATTTTCTCTTGTTTGTCAGGGTGCAGCGATAATTCTGGTTGGGATATTTGTATCCTGGGTAACCAATCGTCTGATCTCAAAATTCAACTGGAATAAAATTGTCGCGGTCATTGTTGCCGTGACTGCGGGAACTCTGTTGGGTGCAGGAATATTCTTTCTCTCCATTATCATTGCCACTCTGCTGGCAGGAATAAGATAACCCATTCTTTATGGAAGTTGTTCCAAAAGAACGCAAAAAAACGGGACAGCGAATTTGCTGTCCCGTTTTTTTTCTGAAAACTATACTTATCTGTTTGTAGTTGGGGCAACGCGTAATCTGCGGGCAAGCAGGATCACGATCACAAAGACCAGCGCCATCACCACAAGCCCGGGCAGGCCCACGTCATCTGCAAAGCCGGTATTGGGCAGGGCAGTTGTAGTGACCACGATGGTAAGCTGGGCAACGGCGGCCTGGGTCAACGCGGCGCCGACAGTTGCTGTTGCCGCAGAGGACGTGCCAGGCGCGAGGGCGGCAGGATTGGCCGGGTCAGGCGTGTTGGTGGCTGTTTCTACACTAACAGGAGGCGTTGGTGAAGGAGGCAAAGCGGATGTGGCGGTTGGCAAAATCGCGGCTTGCGTGGAGGTCAAAGCCTGATCGATAACGACGAGCGCAGCGGCGGTCCCATTTGCACTGGCGGTGGCTGCGGCTTGTTGGGTCGCGCTTGTGCTCCTCGAACGAAGCAATAAAAATCCACCCAGGCATGCAACAGAAATCAATATGATCCCGCCCAGGATGCCGATCGCGACCATGAATGTGCGGTTGTTGTTTGATTCCTCGGGGAGGGGGGCATCACCAGAATCATCAAAACTATTATCATCAAAAGACATGAAGCACTCTCCTAATTATTTTTTCATCGCGAAGATCGCGCAAGTTTGAAGAGATGTATATGTTTTCTCTCGCAGTACCGCGGACAATAATTATCCACAGGATACCTATCCTGCCGATACCTATCCTGTGGATACCTATCCTGTGGATAATTATCCCACAACTTCAAGGTTTACGAGAGGCACAACAACGATTTCATCGTTCTCAAGTTTTATGTCGGCCGCCTGGGCGCGCAAGCCGCTGGGAAGCAAGGTTAGGCCGGGTTTAATGGCAACGATCAGGCCGATCATTCCCATCGCAGGCGGGCGGCGCATACGCACTTGCAGCCCTGGCGCAAATGTCTCCGCTTCCCGCAACGCCGGCGGACTTGAAGAAATGGGCAGCGGGATGATGATCTCAGGCCGTGCGCCAGTGTAACGATCGTAAACTTCCGCGTTCACGGTGACCTCGCGTTTGGCAT
Organism: Anaerolineales bacterium; assembly: GCA_038250295.1. GTDB lineage: Bacteria > Chloroflexota > Anaerolineae > Anaerolineales > Villigracilaceae > Villigracilis. The sequence goes on from JBBSCM010000024.1 coordinate 10,460, forward strand.
TGGTGCTGAGCAATTTATATGCGGCGGAATTCATTGGCAGTGGCCCAAAACCATCCGTCACCATGATGGGATAACGCATTTCACGCGCCTGTTGAATAAGAGACGGATACAAACTGGAAAGTATTAATCCGCGCACGGGCAATTCAGCCGCAGCTTGCAAAGTCTCCGCATCTTTGACCATGCCGGCCAGCAGAATGGAGCCGCGCAGGCTTACGTCCAAACGTGCGATGGTCAATACGCCATCAGGCTTTTCGGCGATGTTCACCAACAGGCCGGAGTCTATGCGGCCATTGCCCCATACTCCCTGTATCAATGAGCCGGCAGTCTGTATGATCGCGCCGCGGTTCGGGATGATCTCAATGATCGTGCCGGGGATGCCTGCGCGCAGTTCCACTTTGGTCTCACCAACTTCGAGGAGTACTTGTCCGCCGCCTACTGCCACTACACGCCCTTCACGCGGCGCGCGGACACTGCGCGGGAAAAGCCCCTTCCCCACTGCCACTTCTGCGCTGGCCACGACACGGTCATCGACTTTATATTTTACGAGGCGGTCTGCCACATTAGGATTTACACGCAGGGCGCCGGCCACATCCAGGAGCACATGCTCGCGCGCCCAATTTGTTTCAGCGATCACATCGTTCGGGCTTACTTTTTGATTGAGGCGCACAAGCACGGTACCGGATACCGGCAAAAGCCGTTCACGTACAATGGATGTGAGTCCGATAATGTGATTTACAGGCGCTTGCATGGTCTACTCGCCTCCGAGGGTCCAGTTCCATTTTTTGATGAGTTCACGCCGCCGCACCGCATCAGCGGGAAGATCCAACGGACGGCCACGCCCATCGAATACCACACCAAGCGCGCCGCCGCTGACCGGGATCGTGCCGCCGCGTCCGGGGCCGAAGCCTATATCCGCGCCTCGCAGGCATTGAACGGTCAACTTGCCGGCTTCGCCGCTTGCCAGAGGCAAAGTTTCAAGAGTCCCATACTTTAATTCCACGCGCGCTTCTGTGCCATTTTCATAAACCAATTTTCCGCGCAATATGGGCGTGCCGTAACCGGCGGAGACAACCGGCGATACTACTGTCCCGACACTCAGGAATGCGCCAGACTCAAGCACTTGCACGGGCAATATATTGTTTTGTGATGCGGCCGCCCCCAACAAGGGAAGCAGGTTATTTTGGTCGAGGATGACTGTGGTCACACCGACAGGTTGGAGCGAGTCGAGCAGCAGGAGCAGGCCCTGGCCGGGGCGTGAAGCGTCGCTTAGTGCGCCGCCGCCTGCCAGGATCGGTTCAAACAGCGGAGTCAGAGTCGGCTTGATCTTTGCAATATTGCGTGGAAAATCGCGGCGGGCTGATTGCATCGCAAGATAAAGCGCCTGTCTGGAAATTGCCTGGGACATGGCAAGGTCTTCTTTTGTTGCTGCGATGGCGGATGGGTATAATGATTTTTGGTAAAGATAATCACGCAGTACGCCTGTTGAAATATCGAGCGAAGACCAGCGCAGAATATCTTCCAATGTCGTGTAATTCAGCAAGCCCGGTAAATTTTCACCCAAACCAAATTGAGGATATACATTTAATGTGGATTTGTCTTTGAAGCCTGCCGATATAACGGAAGCCGATGCGCCAATATCCACACTGAGGATGCCTTTATCGGTGCTGTATACTTTTGAAAGAAAGCGCACCATGCGCCCCATGGCATAGGCTGTTGGTAATACATGACCGCCAGACCACAAGTCCAACAGATCCACGCCTTTGATCTGGCGTTTGCGAATATTGATTACCATGCGCGCAAGTTCGCGCTGTGCGGGTTCAAGGTCTTCCGTTTCAAGGGATGGGCGTACATTCGGGCTGAAGTGCAGGGCGGGAGAAAGAGAACCGACAAGGGTCTTTATGGCAGGCCCGATCTTTTCATTGCCCGCAAACAAAACAGCGGGGCGTTTTTCCTGCGGCAACAAGAAGCTGGCAAGACCGATCGGTTCAAGCAGTTTCTGAATGGAACGCGATGCGCCGCCATCGGTTCCGCCTGTGATCACAACCAGGTCTGGCCGCGCGCGCATGATACTGTCTATTTGTTGATCCGGCTTGCGCGGGTCATTCAAGCCGATGGTTTCAACGATGCGCGCATAAGTGGACTCGGTGAGTCTGCGCGCGCTTTCCAGTGAAACATCTTTGAGCAATCCCACAACCACTGTTTTTATGGCCGCCCCTGCGGACAGTGTGACAACCAGCGCATCCACACCGGACCCGTTGGCCTGACTCGGCGTCAGGAGTCCGCGTGATGAATCAAGCAGGGATCTCCCAAGGATCGCCTGCAAATTAATAATGGCGTGACGGGCGCCTTCGCTCACATCTTTGTATGGCGCTTCTGCTGTGGAAGGCGCAGTGCCGGATGCCACGAAGCGATACTCGCCTTCGACCACGTCAAACAAGACCGCGCGCGTATTTGCCGCGCCGACATCTATTGCAAGAAGAGAATTACCGTCAACCAGTGAGGATGGCATATTTAAAAGAAATTCCCAATGAAGTTAATAAGCGATGAAATGCGTTCGATCAATGCGGTCAGTGCGGCGGCGTAAACGCCCGCGAACACCGCGCCTAATGTAATGCCGATGAAAACACGTCCCACCCAGGCAGCCATTTCGATCAATCCAAAACGCTGCATGGAGCCATCTGCCTTGGGGCGCGCTCCGAAATGGAAATAGATAAGCGTAAAGATCGTACCCGCCAGGATGAACGCGCCGCTGAATATCGCTTCAAAAGATTGGATGTTGCGTGAAGTGGCGGCAATCATGTCAAATGCATTAATGGTTCCCAATACCTGAGGGATCAAGGTGCCGGTCAACGCGCCGGCGATGGTCACGGCCGCGCCAACACCCACCAGAAATGCCATGGCAATGCGTCCCATGCCTGCCAGGCGAGGAGATACTTTCATGAGGATCAACACTGTGCCAAGTAATGGCACCAGCATAAACACCTTCTCAGCCATCGACCCGGAGAGCAGGGCGTTTGTCAGGGGTGTAAAGAGACGAGGCAGAATTACCTGCCAAAAAACAACTGCGGCAATATATCCTGAAGATACGCCAACAAAGATATAGACTGCAATACGGAACAGCGGGTTATCCCCAAGCAAATAGCTGAAGATAAGCAGGGTGAATAAAAAGCTTAATACGCCTGCGATCAGATCGGGAGAGAAGACCATGTTATTTTGTTCCCCCCGCCATGGATGTGCGGTTACGCAGGCCCAGAACTAAATTCCATAACCCACCGCCTGTGATCAAAACCATTGCAAGCAGCATCCCAAGGCTGTAGGCATCCCAGTAGGTTCTGGTAATTCCAGGAATGCCGCCATTACTTTGCTCAAACACTGCGCCGCCGTATAAGCCGCTGACCAATCCGCTGATTTGTTGTGAATCATAATATGGCTGGATCATCGGAGCGGCCTGTGCGCTGGAAATAACCACCATGGGAATAGCGCCTCGCGTGAATGAAGTCTGTTCGATCCACATTCGGGCAGAGTCAGGGCTGTCTGTGATGATGATCAATGCCATAAACTGGGAAAGTGAAGTTATGCCTGCCAATTGAGGCGATGTCAGTCCTGGATTCTGCGCAAAGGCGCGGATCCCCATTTGTCCACCGGGCAGGTAACCCAAATTCAAAACCTGAAATCCACTTTTGTCGCTGTCAGCTAACGGTCCGGAAATGAAGCGTTCAGCCAGGATCGAACCGATCTCGTTGGTGGAAATAAAAGTCAGGTTCGGTTGACGTAACAAGTTAAACAGGGGTGCGGCTGCAGCTTCCATTTCTCCGGCCCGCGCAGGTTCATAGTCAAAAGCTACCAGCACAGACGCGCCTTCCGGAATGGATTGAGATACCTGCAACGCGCCATTGATTTCCGGAGGCACACCAACGGGCATGGGGAAAATCTGAGTACCCATGAACAATACAGCCATTAAAACTGCGAACACGGCGGCAACCAGGAACCAGCGCAGGCCTCGCGAAGTTGTAAGCGCGGAGAAGGAAGCGATCGGGACCGGCTCAGTCTCTGCAGCCAGGATCTGTTCCAACAAAGCCGCGTGAGCCTGTTGTTCTTCGCTTGCCTGAAGCCTGATCGAATAAGCCTTTGGTTTGCTGGTGGGGGCAAAGCCCGGCACCGATGGCAGTACGCCTTGCAAACCGGCCAGTGCGCCGCGTGACTCAAGCGTTTGATCGCTTGAAAGAGATGTTGAAGAAGATCGCGCAGAACTTCCTGTATCCACCGGACGCATGGCCTGCACCCACGAAGGCAATTCGCCGGGGGTGATCTCCTCGGCGTTGGCAGCGGGGGGAAGCGTTGAGCTGGTTGAAGGCGAAGTGTCCGTCGCGTTTGAAAGCCAATCAGGCATGTCTGCAAATAACGCATCCATGTTTTCGCTTGTTTGAGAATCCGGCGTAAAAGCAGGTGGTGATACTTCATCCGGTGCATCCGGTGTATCTATCGACTTGAATGCGTTCAGCCAATCCGGTGAATCAAAAGATAGTGTAGCAGGCGCGGGAGTTGGTTCTGCAGAAGGCGTTTCGTAAACCGAGGACTGCGGAGCGGCGGCCTTCAACCAACCTGGGATATCACCAAATGCGGCTTCATCCTGTGCAGGCGCTTGTTGTTGCTCAGGCGCTTGCGTTCCGGATAACCATGATGGCAGTTCTGCTCCGGCTGAAGATGCAGGTGCATCTCCTTTCAACCATGACGGCGATGCACCTGGAGCGGATTGTTCGTTATCAATTGATGGGAAGTCTTTCATCCACTCCGGCAGATTTTCAGCGGATGAAGCAGCCGCTTCAGGCTCACCGAAGCCTGCTTCTGAAAAACCGGCAGCCTCGGCGCCTGGGGCTGGCACAGCCCCCTGTGGGTGATCCTGAAAATCGCCCATCGAACGCAGCCAATCCGGCGCATCACTGGAAGGTGTTGAAGGAGCATCGAACGTGCCTGCTGAAATGACTGGTGCATTGTTATTTTTCGAACCATCATCCGCAGCGATTTGCTGAAACCAATCCGATGCATCGGAAGCAGGCACATTTGGATCGTTGGTCTGCTCGCCAGCCTCTGCAGCCATTTGACGCAGCCAGTCTGGCGTATCAGTGGAAGGGGCATCGAAAGTTTTGCTTGAATCATCGAATAGCGCTTCATTGCTCTGCGCGCTTTCTGCGGCCATCTTCTTTAACCAATCCGGCGTATCACCACTTTCGGCTGCCGGCTCCACTGGCGCGGAGAATGAAGTATCAAACGGAGGTTTCTGCGGCTCGGGTTGTCCCGATTTCTGTGAATTGTCTGTTTGTTGAAACCAATCGGTCAATTCATCGCTTTGCGGCTCGGTGGGCGCTAACCCTTCGAGCCAGGAGGGTGTAAAAGGTTCAGCGTCAGATTCTTCCTGGGCAAAATCTTTTGCTCCACCCAACTCCACCCAGCGCACTTCGGGCGAATCCGCTTGAGGTTTTTTAGGTTTCGGTGCCGCACCGGTAATATTGGCAAGCCAATCCGGGGTTTCCTCTTCTTCATTCCCTGCCTGGGATTGCAGACCAGCCAACAGGTCGGGTGTTGAAGAGGCGGAAAATGATTCTTGCGATTGGCGGCCGGCTTGCGCGGCATCATTTTCAGCGGATTTGCGTGCCGAGTCGCGCGCATCCCTTAACCATTGCGGCAGGATCGGCTCAAGCTCGGCGGTATTTTTCTTTGTTGGAACCTGACCGGGTTTAATGGCAGCATCTGCTCCCTTGAGAGTACCGGTTAAGGGCTGCAAGCGGGATTGACAATACCGGCAGAATTCCTGATCTGGAAGGTTGCTTTCACCGCAAACGGGGCATTTAATAACGTCAGACATTAATTGCCCCCATAAGGACGGTCTGCGCCAAACAATACACGCAAACCGGTGGTGAGTGTGCCGAGGGCCACGCCGATCAAGATTCCGCGCGCGCCGCCAAGCGCCAATATCTGAGTCATCCAACGCCCAAAGGTGTTCAGCCCGGGGATATTTGCAAACGGCAGAGTAACTGAACTAAAAATGATCAACACGGCCGTGATCAAAAAGATGAAACTCATCACATCTGCACGGCGGCGCAGGAGACGGATCGCCGCATAAAGCAATGAGATGGTCAAGATACCCATCAATGCGGCCTCAACAGGAATAATGATGCCGCTCATCACAACCTTCATGGCGCTGTGATCGGGACGCAGGATCATGCCAAATAATAGCGCGGCCACCAAACAGATGACAAGGAGCGCGCTGTAGATACTCCCTTGTTCACGGCGGCGGACCTTATCTGTATGTACTGAGATCAAATTAAAAATTCCCACCAGGGTAGCTGCCCCGGCCATAATGATCGCCCAATTTAATAAAAGGGTTTGTACGTCTGCAAGCGCAGGAAAGATATTCTGCAGAAAATATCCGCCTAATATCAAGATACCCGCGGCAATGGCGATGACAGCAGTAAATACTCGCATTAGATTTGCCCAAAAAACTTTGCCACAGCCCCGCCAAGCAAAGTGAGAATCACCAGCCAGCGCAGGATATCCTGCACGGTCAGGCTGGCTATATGTGAAACACCGGCGCCAAGATAAGCGCCGGCTGCAAATAACTCTTCACCGATCAACGCGTCCTGTGTATTGGCAAAAAGCACTGCCTGGCCGATAAGATCATCGCTGGCCCCGATCATGATCACGCTCTCGCGGTCCGATGCCTCGGCGAGAAGTGCGGCCTCCGAACCAAAATGACCGACCATAATATTTGCAGAAACGTTTTCATTCTGCGCAATGTGCATTGCGCCGGCGGCAAAACCAAAGGGACTTAACCCGGTTACCCGTCCGGCGGTAGGGACGTATAACTCTTCCACACCCGCGGCTTGATACCCGGCTTGCAGTGTGTCTTGCGCGAGCAAACCAAGCGCGGGATCACCCGCAGATGCAACCGATGGCTGGTCACTCACGGAGGTGCGTTCTGCAATGTGGCGTAACATTGCCAACCCCGCCAGCGCAGACCCGCCATGCGCATCCAATAGACTTCCACGTCCAAGTGAAATATGCAGGCGTGTACCATCCTCCATACTTAATCCCAATGTGCGATATAAACGCGTAAATGCGGAAATCTCCCGCAGATTTGCGGGGGACCTGCGCTTCCACAATGTAATGATAAACAATAGAAATAGACTAAGCGCGATGATGATTAATTCGATCATTATGCATCCCCTTGATTGGTTAGAAACGAAGCAAATGCATGGGCTTCCTGTTCTTCTTCAAGCGTTTCAGCCAGAGCGGTGAGTTGGTCACTCTCGATCAGCACCCGGCCAAAATAAAGCGCCTGCGCTCCAAGCAAAGCAAGAGGGCTTCCAGCTTCAAGGAGCGAGGCGGTGAATTCGTGAAGTTGATAACGGCGCAAGGTCTCTGCCCAGCGCGGCCAGTATTCGCGCGGTGACTTCATATAATGCGAGTATAGCATAATTTTAATATTGACTCGCGCATGGAGAGGATAACAAGTAAGTTACAGTTCAGGAAACATGCCCGGATTATTCCGGTGAGATCTTCGTGCCGGAGGGAATCTCAACATCCTTTGGAATTACCACAATTCCATCGCGCACATACCACTTTTCATTGTCAATATCCGCATTGCGCGGGAACGGGCGGATGACGACGTTATCGCCGATGCGCACATTCTTATCCAATATGGCGCCTTCGATATGACAGTTCGCGCCTATTCCAATCGGCAGGCCTTCCTCGCCTCGCTCATAATAGTCTGACCCCATCATAATGCTGTCTTTGATAATACATCCGCTTGATACCTGGCTGCGAATGCCAATGATCGAGTGGGTGATGTCAGATTTTAGGATACGGCTGCCCTCCGCGATCAGCACATCGCGAAGTTTACTGTCTTCGACTATCGAACCGGGTAGGAAACGCCTGTCGGTATACATGGGCAGTTTCGGGTCGTAAAAATTGAACGGGGTTTCTGAAGTGGTCAGTGCGAGATTGGTTTCGTAAAAAGAGCGGATCGTTCCAATATCCTGCCAGTAGCCATTGAAATCAAATCCAAATACTTTATGAGACTTAATGGACTGCGGGATAATGTCGCTGCCAAAATCGTGGTAGCTTGGGAAATTTGCAAGCAGTTCCATCAACACCCTGGTCTTAAACATATAGATCCCCATCGAACCAAGGAATGGACGCTCGGGATCGTCACGGCTTATAAACTTATTTTGGGTTTCAACATCCTTCGGCTTTTCCACAAAGGAGGAAATACGGCCATCCTTCTCACGTTTTAATATTCCCAGTCGTGTTACTTCCTCTCTTGGCACCGGTTGCACGGCCACTGTAATATCTGCTTTGTTCTCCCAATGATACTCAGCCATGGCCTTGTAATCCATGCGATAAAGATGATCGCCGGCAAGGATCAATACATTTTTCGCCCCGCTGGATTGTATTTCAAGCGTTTGTTTGCGAACCGCATCCGCAGTGCCCTGATACCAATCCGCGCTTTCGATGGTTTGCTCCGCGGCCCATATCTGCACCCAGCCGGTGTGGAACGCGTCAAAATCATAGGTATTCGTAATGTGGCGGTGCAGGGATACTGAATTGAATTGCGTAAGCACCGCAATGCGGTAGATCCCCGAGTTAATGCAATTGCTGATCGGGATGTCAATGAGACGATATTTGCCTGCGATTGGAACAGCCGGTTTGGAACGCATTTGTGTTAGTGGGTACAGGCGCGCTCCGCGGCCTCCACCTAAGATCACAGCCAGGACATCATTCAATGTGGGCATGGGTACCTCCTGGATTTATTTTACTGTTTTTTTTGATAACTGCTAATGTTTTGCGGCCATCACCTTTCGTAGATGATTAGCAACATAGGCAATGGGATAAACCAGCAATATCAACAGATCGATCACGGCAAAAAGCAGATAAAGTTTCATCATGCGTACCTCCAGTAGAACTCATATGACGTTGTAAGAGTATCTACGCTCTTGCAACCCCATAAGTTGCCTTGATCCTATTCAACGATTTCAAAAAAAAGACTGTCAACATATCGAAATATCGCGCATATAAAACTCAAACGTCCTCTCGCATTGAGAGGACGTTTGGTTAAAGGGTATAATGTCGCAGTGCCGAAGGAGGGAATCGAACCCTCATTCCCGTAGGGAACACGATTTTGAGTCGTGCGCGTCTGCCTATTCCGCCACTCCGGCTTTTCGCTCAATTTGTTGAGCGCACGCTAGTATAACAAATCCCCATCAATAAGGTCAAGCATGAAACTTGGAATCATAGGACTCCCCCAATCTGGAAAGACAACCATTTATAACGCCCTCACGCGTGGAAACACTCCCACCACAGCATCGGCCGGCCGCATCGAAGTTCACACAGCAGTTGTGGATGTGCCCGACCCGCGCGTAACCCTGCTCTCGGATATGTTCAAGCCGAAGAAAACCATTTACACCAAAGTGACATACGCGGACATTGCCGGACTGGAAGCTGGTTCCGCCAAAAGCGGCATTTCCGGGCAACTGTTGAATCAACTGAATCAAATGGAAGGCTTGATCCTGGTCGTGCGCGGATTCACGGACGATAACGTTATGCACCCAAGCGGAAGCGTTGACCCCATGCGCGATGCTGAAAGTATGTTAACCGAACTCCTGCTCAATGACCTGATCGCCGTCGAAAGAAAACTTGAAAAGTTAATTGATGAACGCAAAAAAGGCGGCACCGATAAAACTGTCAACGCAAGACAAACAGAATTATTTGAGAAATTAAATAAAACACTTTCAGATAACAAGCCTTTACGCAGCATGGAATTCACGAACGATGAGCAAAAAGAACTCGCCAGTTTCGGCTTGTTGACACGCAAACCGATCCTGACTGTGTTCAACCTGGGCGAGGGACAGCCTGCTCCCGATGGCGGCAAACTCGATCATCCGTCTGTTGCGTTGATGGGCAAACTTGAAATGGAAATTGCCCAGCTTAGTTCTGATGACGCCGCTGTCTTTATGGAAGAATATGGCATCAAGGAATTAAGTCTCAACAGAATGATCAACCTTTCCTATGATCTGCTTCAAGTGCAAACCTTCTTCACTGTCGGCGAAGATGAAGTGCGCGCATGGACGACGCGCCGCGGCGCAACCGCGCAGGAATCTGCAGGTGAGATTCACACTGATCTATCGCGCGGATTTGTGCGGGCAGAGGTGGTTGCCTACGAAGACCTGATCAGCCTCGGGTCCATGAATGAAGCGAAGGCCAAAGGCAAGTTTAGACTCGAAGGCAAGGAATATCCAGTTAAGGACGGCGATATCATGCACGTGCGATCCAGTTTATAACCTGTCATTCCCCATTCGGGGACGATGTGCGAGGGCGTTCTTGTTCTTTGCCCGAAGCAATCTCCTATTGCAGTGGAGATTGCTTCGTCGGGAAGTGCGTCCTCCTCGCAATGACATAAATAAGAGGAGAACATCATGGCATATAAAATCTCAAAATGGAGCCTGGCTCCGCTGTATCCAAGTTATGAGAGTGCCGAATTACAAAACGCGTTCGACATGATCGAAGAACAGGTCACTTCGTTTGAAGGTGTGCGCGGAAAACTCACCCCCGATATTTCAACCGAACAATTTATACAGGTCATACGCGCCAGCGAAGACACGAACCGTATTGCAAATAAACTTTATGCGTTTGCGGGACTGTCTTTCACAGCGGATACACAGGACCAGGCCGCGCAATCCTTGCAATCACGCGCACAGCAGTTCTTGGCCGAGATCGAAAACCGAACTCTGTTTTTCAACCTGTGGTGGAAGGAATTGGACGAAGCCAATGCCAAACGCCTGATGGATGCTGCGGGAGATTATCGCTATTACCTCGAAGCCATGCGACTCTTCAAGCCGCACACATTGAGCGAACCCGAAGAAAAAATAATCAACCTGAAAAATGTGACGGGCGTAAATTCATTGACCACGCTTTATGACTCGATCACAAGTCGTTATGCCTACAAATTGAAAGTAAAAGGCAAAATACAGGAACTCACACGCGGACAATTAATGCGCTTTGCCCAGGGCAGTGACTCGAAACTGCGCGCCTCTGCTTATCAGGAACTGTACCGTGTTTACGGCGAGGCGGGGACGATCCTCGGGCAAATTTACCAGACCATCACACGTGACTGGCACAACGAGAATATTTCTCTGCGCAAGTTCAGCGACCCGCTTTCCGTTCGCAATTTGGCGAATGATATTCCCAACGAAGCCGTGGATGCGCTGCTCGTAACTGCGCGCAAAAATGCGGCTACATTTCAGCGTTACTTCAAACTAAAAGCCAAAGCGCTTGGCGTGAAGAAATTGCGCCGCTATGATATTTATGCGCCCGTGGCTGGTTCAGACAAGAAATATAATTACAGCAAAGCCGCAGATATGGTATTGGATTCTTTCAGCGCGTTCGACCCCAAAGTGGGTGAGCTTGCGCGGCGTGTATTCGATGAAAACCGTGTGGATAGCGAAGTCCGCAAAGGCAAACGGGACGGCGCATTCTGCTGGTCTGTTGTGCCTGAGATGACTCCATATGTTTTATTGAACTATCAGGGCAATGCGCGTGATGTTGCCACCATGGCGCATGAACTGGGACATGCCATTCATTCCATGCTGGCCTCTCATCACAGCGCGTTTACGTTCCAATCATCCCTGCCGCTGGCAGAGACAGCCTCCACGTTTGGCGAGATGATGTTTACGGATAAATTACTTGCCGAAGAAAAAGATGAAGAGGTGCGCCGTGACATCCTCTTCAAACAGGTGGATGATGCGTACGCGACCATCATGCGCCAATCTTATTTTGCGATGTTCGAAAAGCAGGCGCATGAAATGATCCAGAAGAATGCTTCTGTCGATGAACTGTGCGCCGCGTATATGGAGAATCTAAAAGAACAATTCGGCGATTCAATTGAACTAAGCGATGAATTCAAATGGGAGTGGGTCTCCATTCCACATATTTATCACACGCCCTTCTATGTCTACGCCTATGCCTTTGGACAGTTACTGGTCTTCTCGCTCTATCAGCAATATAAAATAGAAGGGGAA
>JBBSCM010000025.1:0-21915 GCA_038250295.1 Anaerolineales bacterium
CCTTGAATTGAAGGTATTTACAAATTCAACAAAAACAGACCCGGCAGGAGATTTTCGCTATGGCCTGGTTTTCCGCCGCTCTGGCGATCTATATTATGCATTTACGATTTCGCCGCGTTCTAAAAAATGGTACTTGCTCAAAAATAGTCCGAATAAACTCGAAATCCTGGCCGAAGGCACAGACAACAGTCTCCATGCTGCTGACGTAGACGACATCCTGCGTGTGGATACACAAGGCTCGACCTTTTACCTACACGTAAATGGCCGATTGGTGAGTCATTTCACAGACCCCGATTATGCCAGCGGAGAAGCCGGCTTCTACGTTCAGACCCTCGACAGCCCCACGGTACACATCCATTTTGATGCGCTCGGCGTTTGGGAGTTTGAATCACCACGAACCTGCACCGTCCATGCGACCTCGAGGTTGAACGTGCGAAGTGGACCCGGCACAAACTCCGCTTCGATCGTATCTTTATCGGAAGGCGACATTCTGGAACCCGTGGGACTCAGCCTTAACGGAGAATGGATCAGTGTAAGGATTGAGGGAATCGAGCAGCCGGGTTGGGTTGCCAACTCAGAGAAGTTTGTCTCTTGCAACATGGATCTGGATATTCTTCCGATCATCGGCCCATAATAAACAAATCAACCTCAAAGACACACTGGCACTTAATCGGCCCGTGTGTCTTTTTTTAAGAACAGCACAAAGCCAAGCAGTCGAAGCCCGGCACTCACCCACAACGCACCGCCAAGTCCAATAGAATCAGCCAGCCACGTGCCAACCAAAGGAGCGACGATGGCCGAGAGATATTGCATGGATTGTGCCAATGAAACGAAGGTTGCGCCATATTCCGGTGGAACAGTTTTCATCAACTCGTCAAAGAAGACCAGGTCCAGGCCTGCCTGAAAGAGTCCTGCAATGGCGGCGTACAGGATAATTAGAGGCACTTGAGGAGTGGCGGCGGTGAGGGCAGGATAGAAGATCATGCCAAATGTCGTGGCAAGCAAAACAAATCGTCCGCCGTATTTACGCGATGACCAAGGCCAGAGGAAATAACCAACCAGCATGACCAGGGTCATCACCATGGTGATCGTGCCGATCTGTGAGTCAGTAGCTTTGACTTCGCGCACAAGAAACAACGGCATGATTGGCGCGCTCAATGCAATGGCAGAATAGTAGACAAATTTCTTCGTGGCGAAGGATGTAAACGCGGGCGCGCTTCTGATTAATGAGAAATAATTTCGAGCTGAATCAAATACCGATGAGGATGGAGCAGGCACGGGCGGGGTATGAGGCGGGAGTTTTATCTTCCTCGAAAAATAAAAGCTGATCAATCCTCCCAGCGATAACCCTAAAAACATCATTTCATAATTGCGCGGGAACTCAACCAGATCGATCACACGTGTCACAAGGAATGTCATCACTACGCTGGTCAAGCCGAAGATGGCCCAACGACGGCTGAGCAAAGCATAACGGCCTTCAGGGCCGGCAACTGTATTCATCACTACAGAAAACGCGACAGCCAGCGCAGTTTGTGGAAGCGTTGCGAACGCCCAAATGGCAAGCGTGGCAATAACCGCATATTCTTTTGATAGTACGAATGTGAGCAGGCCCGTCAACGCGTAACAGGAAATGACGAGCAATCGTGAGAGGCTGTACCAGGGAACGATGTTGGAGCGCGTTTGAAGAAATCGACCAACGATGATCGCGAGGAGAAGCCCGGTAACGCCGGGCATGGATGTGAGCAAGCCGACTTGAAAATTACTGGCGCCCAGGCGCGTGAGGAAGACCGGCAGAAATGGCGCGGCAACATTTGAGATGCTTACACCAATCGCGTCAATTTGCACGTAACGAAAATTACGCTTTTGAGTTTCCTGTTCTTCGGGAGTATTTAGCATAGGGGTATGAACAGCGAATGGGGATTATAACGCGCTCTTCATTTTAGATTTTATGTAATCACAAGGTATCGCGAAAGCATTGACAATATATCGATAAAGTTGAGAATGCTCACTGGTATAATTTAGAAAAAACAACTCATGTTGCGTAACGTCCCGAAGGTTTCCTGGAAATACCTTGTTAGTTGATCAAACCTTCGGGACGTTTTGAATAATGCACCCCGTCTTATATAAATAACCAAATAAACTCATGAACCCGTTCAACCGCCTTGGAAATCTCCTTTCGATCCGAACTGGCGAAGGCCGAACAGCGTCCCTGACGATTGGGGTTATGTTATTAACTGCAGCAGGCGCTTCATTGGGCGGAACCGCAATTGAGGCGCTCTTTTTTGCGCGCTTCGGTGTGGATTACCTGCCCTATATGTTCATCGGGCTGGGCGTCACATCGATGATCACATCGTTCGGGATCACAGCCGCATTAGGGAAAATTCCGCGCGGAGTTTTGTATGTTTCACTTCCGCTGCTCATTGCGATGATTCTATTGATCGCCCGCTTTGCACTGCTGACGAATCTCAACTGGTTGTATCCAACGCTTTGGCTGGGCAAGGAAATACTCAACTCGCTTATCGGAATTCTTATCTGGGGAATTGCTAGTACGGTTTGCGACACGCGTCAGGCCAAGCGTCTCTTTCCGCTGTTCAACGCCAGCCGCATTTTGGGACAAGTCATTGGTGGGTTTGTCATAGGTATATTGGTCGGCTTTGTCGGCACAGAAAATCTGATCGCCATCTGGGCGGGCGCTATGTTAATGGCATTTCTGCTCATCCGCGCATTGCTTGCAAACATTTCCATCCCATCAACAACGCCGAAAATATCCCGTCGAAAACAACCGGCCCTGATCGAAGAGATGCAGCGCGGTTATCGGTATGTGCGCGGTTCGTCGCTTATGCGTTGGGTTTCATTTGCCGCAATATTATTCTCGGTCTTATATTTTTCCATCGCGCTGCCTTTCTCGCGAACCATTACTGAAAAATTTCCACGGGAAGAAGAGCTGGCCTCATTCATCGGTCTCTTCAACGGCCTGAGCACAGCCGCCGCTTTTGGAGCTTCCCTTTTTCTCGCCAACCGTCTCTTTGCACGAATTGGCATCATGATGTGCATCCTGGCCCTGCCTCTCATATATCTCGCTGGTTTTGGAAGCCTTGCGATTTATCCTGTCTTTGCCATTGTGATCGGTTTTCGTTTCGTGCAAATGCTCTGGCTTTCAGGCATTGCCGACCCCGCTTATCAAGCCATGTTCAATGTGGTTCCTCCCGAGCGGCGCGACCAGGTCCGCACTTTTATTGGCGGTGTCCCTGAACAGGCGGGTACATTTATCGCAGGTGTGATCCTTATCATCGGTGAACAGACTCTTGCGCCGCAGCAACTTTATTTCATTGGTATCTTTGCCGCCGTGTTATGTACCTATGTCATTTTCCGGGCAAGGCAAGGGTATAACACAGCCCTTGTCGATGCATTGCGCGCAGGCCGTCCGCATTTATTCTTCAGCGAAGAACAACCTTTTGGTGGATTTCGCCAGGATGTAGCTGCGGTACAAACTGCGATGAATGGGCTGCGCGATCCCGACCCCGCGATTCGGCGTGTCTCTGCGGAAATTCTCGGTCATCTCTCCATTCCTGAAGCAACAGAAATGCTTGTTAATGGATTAAGCGATTCGGACTCGCTGGTGCGTGCGGCGTGTTTAAGAGCTTTGACCTCAGCCCAGGCAACTTCCGCTTTACTGGATATCGCCGCATCACTACATGACCCTGAGCCTGATGTGCGCTTCGAGGCGGTTTCCTCCCTTTCAGCTTTGGCGGGCTACTCCTCAGGTTTGAGCATCCAGCTAACCCCCTTACTTGCAGATGACGATCCGCGAGTAAGCACGCAGACCGCCTTATCCATACTAAAGTTATCATCCAAAATAAACAACGGGGATGGAAGCGAACTCTATAAAAAAGCCAAAACATTTCTGTATAGTACGGCCTTACAAGGTGACCTAAGCGCACGAACACATGCTTTGACGGCTTTGGGAGAATGGGGAGATACGGAAGCTTTCAACTTCATCCTAAACGAACTGAACGATCAAACAGCGCCAGCGCCCATCCGACGCGCCGCAGCGACTGCGCTGGTTTATGTAAAGCCTGAGCAGGCGATTCCACACCTCATCAATATTCTTGGAGACAAAGATCAAACTCTCCGCATTCAATGTGCTGTATTGCTTGGAAAAATCGGCGCGCCTGCGTTGGAACAAGTATTGGAATCATTAAAGGATCCAACTCGCGAGGAAGGCGCCCTGCTTGCGCTTGACCTTCTCCCACGGCCGCCGTCAAAACCTATTGAAGAATATGCGCGCGCGGCAATATCCCGCGCAATGGAATATGATGCCCTTTGGCGGGGAATCAGGCTTGAGGTCCAGAATGATGCGGTTAATTTATTAATTGATTCGCTGCATCACAAGTCACATGAATATGGCATCCGCGCCCTGCAAGCCATTGGTCTGTTGGGTGATCGCGAGGCTATGAGTCTCGCCATCGAAAATTTGCAAGCCCCCGATGCCAGTCAACGGGCAAATGTACTCGAAGCGTTGGATTCGATCGGCTCAAAATGGCGGGATATGATACAGCCTTTGATGAGATTGTGGGAAGATGATCACGTAGAAGATGCAAATATCAATTGGGAGCGCCTGCTCTCAGACAACGATCCGTGGATCCGTGAATGCGCCGGGTATGCTTACAGGAATATTGGAGAAACTAAAATGGACACAATCGCCACCCTCTCTTTAATGGATCGAATATTATTCTTCAAGCGTGTGCCGCTTTTTGCCGATCTATCACCATCAGATCTAAAACAAGTATCTGCCATCGCCACTGAGGATGTGTTTCTGGATGGGGAGATCATTGCCCAGGAAGGTGAACAGGGTGATACGATGTTTGTCATCATCTCCGGCGAAGTCCGTGTTTGTACAATGAAAGGTATGGAAGAAGTGGAAATCGCGCGGCGCAAACCAAACGAATATGTCGGCGAAATGGCGTTGATCAGTCATGAGCCGCGCATGGCCACTTTGACTGCACTTGGTGATGTACGCACCTTGTGCATTGACCACAAAAGTTTCTCCGGGCTTATCCGTGAGCGCCCTGATGTGAGTTTGGCCGTGATGAGAGAATTGAGCAAACGTTTAAAGGAATCAGCCCGTATGATTGAACAATTGAAAATTCAAACATAGGAATGATTCGTTGTACAAATTCAACCATGTATCTTTTGGGTATGAACTGGTTAAATATTTCTAAAATAATTATTTCGTGCTGGCTGAGATGCTGTTTTGCATCGTAGTCGCAGCACGCTTGCAAACATGTCCTTCGACTTCGCCGCTGGCGCGGCTTCGCTCAGGACGAAGATTCACCTAATACCCGCGATATCCCTGTTCCACTTTTTCGATGGCTTCCAGCCATTTCGGCAACTGCTCGAATAATTTCCTCATTATTTCTTTCGTGCGTTGACTGAATAACTCGTAATTTCCGTACGCCTCACCAGCTTCCGAACTCACCAGATCGCTAACTCCGCGCAGAATCAAACACTTGATCCCGTTTTTCCTTGCCACCCACGCAATTGCCCCTGACTCCCAATCTGCAGCAACAGCATCATATTTTTCTATCAACGAGGGAATATCATCGATCACAATATCGCGGTCGGCAGAAACCAATAATCCGCGCAAAACAGGGAAAGGCAGCACCTTCGGCAAAAATGAGAGATCCAATTCAGTTGAATAATGTTCGATCGCTTCATCCGAGTCTGTCATTTGCTCGATGATGTCGTAAATAATTGTTTTCTCGACCAAAATAACAATTCCTCGTTCAATGCGATCTTCAAATCCGCCGCATGTGCCCAGGTTGATCATCAAATCAGGCTTGAAACGGTCGATCACGTATTGCGCCGAAGCCGCCGCGGATATTTTTCCCCAACCGCCATGAAATAAAAGAAGGCTGCTAGCTTGAGAATCTGGAGAGGCAGCTTCGGGTACGATGTGAGCAAATTCGCCATAAGGTGAATTTTGAATTTCAAGGCTGGGATAAAGTTCCTTCACCACACGCCATTCAGAATTTGCCGAAACGATCACAAGTGTTTTCATGGGAGCTTTCCTTCCAAATAATCAATGACAAATTGTAACGCCGCCTCGGATGAGTAATGTTTGTTTTCCTCACGATTCCCATCCCATATTAAATGCCGCGCCCACTCGGCGTCATTTGTTGATAATCCAAACCAGGTTGTGCCGACAGGCTTTTCGGGTGTACCGCCGGTTGGGCCGGCGATCCCACTGATGGAAACAGCAATATCCGCATTAAACAGTTTGCGTGCTCCGCGCGCCATTTCAAGAACGGCTTCTTCACTAACCGCGCCATGTGTATTCAGTGTGTCCCACGACACGCCCAGTAAACTGGCTTTGGCTTCATATGAATAAGCCACAATGCCGCCGGGGAAATATTCTGACGAACCAGATACATTTGTAATCCGGTCTGAAACCAACCCGCCGGTGCAGGATTCGGCGGCGGCAAGTTTCAAACCACGTGTATGCATATGCTCGCGCAAAACTTCTTCAAGGTTGATTGTCATTAAAAGCTCCTCACAATTTATCGAATTATACTATCGGGTATAATTCAAAAATGCCCAATTGGAATGGAAAGACGCTTGGCAGGGTGCAGATCGGCGAATTGATCGCTCGCGGCGGCATGGCCGAGGTGTATATGGGGGAGCACACCTCACTCAACCGTAAAGTAGCGGTAAAGATCATGCGCGATCATGTGGATACAGATCCTGAAACTCAGTCGCGCTTTGAACGTGAAGCACGCGTGGTTGCAAGTCTGCGCCATCCCAACATCATCCAAATGTTTGATTACGAACTGGTAGAGGGGCAACCCTGCCTCATCATGGAACTGGTGCCGGGCGCAACGCTCGGAGCTTATCTAAAGGCTCTTCATCAGCGCGGCGAAAAACTCCCGCTGGATATGGTCTCGCGCATTCTCTCCGACCTTGCAGCCGCAATTGATTATGCCCACAACCAACACATTGTTCATAGAGATATAAAACCTGCCAATATATTATTGCGTTCGGCAAGCGGACCTGTCGACCCCGACAAACCTTTACCTGAGGATGTAGAACCGGTTCTCACTGACTTTGGGCTGGTTCGCCTCCTGGATTCATCCATCCAAACTTCAACAGGTACCGTCTCGGGCACACCTGCATATATGAGTCCCGAACAGGCGCGCGGCGATAAAGTAGATCGCAAGACTGACATCTATTCACTCGGCGTTGTACTGTATGAAATGCTTGCAGGCACAGTTCCCTTCGACGCGGAGTCATCTTTTGGGCTGCTGATGAAACACATCAACGACCCCCCTCCCCCCATTCAGGATATTTCCTCCGACCTGCAAACCGTAATGAACCGAGCGCTGGCAAAGGATGCCTCGATCCGTTACGCTTCGGCAAAAGAGCTCGCCGTTGAGTTTATTGATGTCTTCAACGGTCAAACCGTATCCATCAAAACAGCAGACCTGGCAAAAATAGCTCAACGAAGCGCTCAGCCAGCACTGCCTCGTCCGTTCCCGTGGACATGGGCAGCCATTGGTGCGCTGGCGCTTATTGGGTTAGCGTTTGTTGCATTTCGACTTACGTTGTCTCCTCCGCCAGGTGAAAATCAATCTGTTGGGCGCGTATCCTTGTCAGATTACAACGCATTAATGGACACATCAACCATTACGCTCTCCGCTCTCCCAGCGCCGGAAGCTGGTACTCATTACGAAGTTTGGTATCTCGCTCAAGGGGGTGAAACGCGACGCAATGTAGGCACAGTGAAAATGGATGCTGCGGCTCAAGGGCAGTTGGTTTTCAATGACCCGGGTCAGGAAAATATTCTTTCGCAATATGACCAGCTTGAAGTCACGATCGAAGCGGACAATGATCCCAGCCCCGAAGAATCTTCCGGTGATGTTGTTGCATCCTCTGTTTTTCCCCCGCTCGCATTAATTCATGTGAGGCATCTGGATGTCTCATTTCAGAATGCCCCAAACGGAATTGCTCTTATTCAAGGACTATGGAACACCGCAGACAGCATTGATACAAATGCCCTCGAATTACGGGATGCTTTCAAAAATGGGGATGAAGAGCTTGTTCGATTAAAGACTGAGCAGATCATCAACCAACTGGTTGGGAATGCGAACACAGATCAGCATCGTGACTGGAACGGGAACGGCGCGATCGATGATCCCGCCGACGGATTTGGTTTGCTGGCGAACGGCAGTCAAGGCTACATCTTGAACACGATTTCTCATGCGCAGTTCGCTTCGCAGTCCCTTGATGCCACTGAAAATATTCAAGTACACAGTTTCACGGTGGTGCTTTGTGTGGAAAATATGAAAACGTGGTCTGAGCAATTGCTTGAAAGGGCCTTGCAATTACAAGAAATGACCTTCGGCCCGCAGATGGAGCCGCTAATTCAGGAGATGACAGTACTCTCAAACCAGGTTCTCTTTGGCGTTGATCAAAATGAAAATGAACTTATTGAGCAAGTTGAAGGTGAGTGCGGAGGAGACAAAGCATACGATCACGCTTATTCCATGGCTGAAATGCCGCTGCTTTCAGGTGTACATCGCATCCCGCCGCCTGCGGTAACACAAAGTAAGTAACAATCAGATCAATAAAATGCGCAATTTACTGGGATTTCATTAATTTTTGAGACTTTCTTTATCGCGAGGCTAACATAACTGTTAAGGGAGATGAGCATAGTCCTCTTGCCTTATTCCATAGACCGTGTAAAATGAAGTCAATCGTCGGAGACCTTCCGAAGAAATCCACTAGAAAGGAGATTACTTTCCCCATGTTATTTTCCCCTAAAGAAAAAGGTCAGGGTCTTGTTGAATACGCTTTGATTCTTGTTTTGGTAGCTATTGTCGTTATTGCGGCCCTTATGATCCTCGGCCCAATCATCGGCGGCGTTTTCAGCAAAGTCAACTCAAGCCTCAGCGGCGTGTAATTTCCGCCCAATGCTAATAAAAAAAGTCCCCGTCTTTCGACGGGGACTTTTTTTATTATGAATAAGGTTTAAGGGGCGAAGTTTGGGTCAATCTGTTGAAATGTATTATTAATAACAGGTCCCAAAACCATTAACCCGCCTATGACCACGCAGGCGCATAGAAACACTACTACACATCCAGGAAGGAGCACTGATCCTGTGGCTTGACCCCAGCCTAATCGATTCACTCCTTTAACCGCCATTACTTGAAGCACGATGCTGTAAAGAAAGAGCCCAAATGACAATATCCCAAAACAGGCCCCAATGAACGGAATTAAAGTAAGCAGAGATAGCAGGGAAGAAACAATTGAGACCGGCACAGTGATGGCCGCAAAGGCATACAGCAACTTATCGTATGTTCCGGTGCCGCCAAATAATTTTGCGATCCACTGGACAATAGCCACAATGATGGCAAAGACCACTACTGAGACCAAACCTGCTACAGGTGATGCACAAAGCCCGGCAATAAGCGAGGTTCCAGCGCCTCCGCCGGTAGATTGTGGAATGTATTGCTCCATTCCGGGTATTTGTTGAAAAGGTGAACCGAGACCCATTGCCACGCGAGCTGTGGTTGCGATTGCCTGGATAATCCCGGAGAGGGTCCCGGCAATGAATATCCAGATATAGGCCGTTTTCGAACTCATATCTGGATGCTCAGTAATTTCTACAAACGTTTGCTCATTAGGCTTGGTAACAGCCTTGATCCAAACCGGGAGCCAGCCTGCGGGGCCGGGCTTGGATTCCATGACAGGTGTATTAGAGGGCATTTGTTCCATGTGACATTCTCCTTTAGTTGGTTTGTATTCTATTATACTAATAGTATAGTGCTAAAACCTATATCAAGCATAAAAAAATCGCACTTATTTTTTCAGCACTTGATCCGTAATTTCGAGAGCCTTATCCAAAATATCCATGCCCTCCTTTAACTGTTCTTCATTGATAATCAACGGCGGGATGATCAAGAGCGTATGCCAATGTGTATATAAAAACAATCCATGATCAGCGCAATATTTTTTCAACGCGATCATTTCAGGTGACGAACTATTCCACGGCACAATCGGCTCTTTTGTCTTTCTATCTTTGACCAACTCGATGATGCCAAATAAACCGATATTGCGGACTTCACCAATGGACGGATGCGCCTCGCCGAGATCGGTCAACATGCGCCTCAAGACTCCGCCCATACCTGCCGCGTGCTCGACGAGTTTATCTTCCCTGAGCACGTTGATGTTTGCCATAGCCGCCGCCAACGAAATGGGATGTGATGTATAAGTCAGCCCGCTTTCAAAAGCATGCTCATCGAAAGCCGCAGCAATTTTCGGCTTCATCGCGACCGCGCCGAGGGGCGCATATGCAGATGTCAATCCTTTTGCCATCGTCATAATATCTGGCACGACATTCCAATGTTCAATAGCGAACCATTTGCCCGTGCGGCCAAATCCGCTCATGACTTCGTCCGCGATCATCACGATACCGTATTTGTCGCACAACGCACGAACACCTTGCATATATCCATCAGGCGGGATAATGATGCCGTTCGTGCCCGTCACCGATTCCATGATGATCCCCGCAATGGACTCAGGGCCTTCGTATAAAATAATCTCTTCCAAATGATTGACGTAATCGCGCGCAAAATCCTCCTCTGAAATATTTGGATTCATGCGATGGAAGGTGGAACGATAACGATACGGGTCGAGGAAATGCACCACACCCGTCATCAAATTCGGTTCCCATGCCACGCGGCGCGGATCGCCTGTAGCGGCCATGGCTCCCGCGCTCGCGCCGTGATAGGAACGATAGCGCGCGAGGATTTTGTGTCGATGGGTATATCCACGTGCCAGTTTGATGGCATTCTCATTCGCATCTGCGCCGCCAAGCGTGAATAACACCTTGCTCAATTCACCATTCGGCGTGACATCTGCCACTGCCTTGCTCGCCAGTGCGCGGATTTTGGTGGTCATGCCTGGGGCGGCGTAAGGCAATTCTGCGGCTTGCTCTTGCATGGCTTTAATCACTCGTTCATCTCCATGACCAATATTCACACACATCGTCATCGAGTTGAAATCAAGATAGCGCTTATTATCCACATCCCAAAAGTAGACACCTTTAGCTTTTTTGATAGCAATCGGATTTACTTTGGCTTGAGCAGACCAAGTCCAAAAGACATGTTCCTTGGAAAGGGGGAGAATTTCATCGTCAGGAAGATCAAACATATCACCTCATTTTAGATTTACGATTTTGGATTTGCGATTGACGAATTATAAACCCATGCCAAATCAAACCTATTTCCCAAAAACATACACAACTCTTACGCCGCCAAACTTGACAGCCTCCCGTGCTTTTGATATTATCAACTTACCGAGCGGTCAGTAAGTAAAGACTGCATATCATTCAGGAGAAATTATGAACGACAAAACCCGCAATCAAATATTACTTGTACTCTTCCTTGGTGTTCTAATGGGCGCGCTGGATATTGCAATCGTTGCCCCCGCCTTGCCTTCTATTCAAGCCTTCTTCACAGTTGGCGACCGCATCCTCACCTGGACATTCACGATCTACGTCCTCTTCAACTTGATCGGCACGCCGCTGATGGCAAAACTATCCGACACGTATGGTCGCCGTTCCATTTACACGCTGGATGTGACTCTCTTCGCCTTGGGTTCGCTGATCGTCGCGCTTTCGCCCGCAAACATGTTCGCCATGTTATTGATCGGACGCGCCCTGCAAGGCTTCGGCGCGGGCGGAATTTTCCCCGTCGCCAGCGCAGTCATTGGCGACACCTTCCCGCCTGAGAAACGCGGCGGCGCATTGGGTCTCATCGGCGCGGTCTTTGGACTCGCCTTCCTCGTCGGACCCATCCTCGGTGGCGTCATTCTGGCGTTCACAGGCTGGCAATGGCTGTTCATCATCAACCTGCCCATCGCACTGGCTGTCATCCTCTTGGGCTGGCAAGTGCTGCCCGTCAACCGTCCCGCCTCCACCCGTCCGTTTGACTGGGCAGGGATGGCAATCCTCGGCGTCATGCTGGGTTCCCTGGCGTACGGTCTGAATCAAATTGACACGCAGAACTTCTTCGGTAGTCTGGCTACGCTCAACGTTTGGCTGCCCCTGCTGGTTGGGATTGCCCTGCTGTTCGTCTTCCCGCAAGTGGAAAAGAAAGCGGTTGATCCGATTCTGAATTTGGGATTGTTCAAAAGCCGACAAACTGTGCTCGCGAGTATGCTCTCCGCTGGGGCAGGGTTGGGCGAATCGGGCATGGTCTTCATCCCAGCCCTGGCTGTGGCCGCCATGCCGACCATCATCAACACGCACAACGCCAGTTATTTGCTGATGCCCGTCGTGCTTGCCATGGCAGTTGGCTCGCCGCTTGTTGGACGCTTGATGGATAAATTCGGCTCCAAGATGATGGTGTTTAGCGGCACATTATTGCTCGCCATCGGCATGATGATGCTAAGCAGTAACCTGACCAGCGTCCTTTGGGGCTTCATCGCCGCCGCGGCAGTTATCGGGCTGGGACTCTCTTCCTTGCTTGGCGCACCAATGCGTTACATCATGCTCAACGAAGCATCGGTTGCTGAGCGCACATCCGCACAGGGACTGATCACACTCTTCACCAGCGTTGGACAACTCACCAGCAGTGCGCTGGTTGGCGCAGTAGCGGCATCCATGGGCGGCGGCGTAAAAGGCTACAGCACAGCCTACATGGTGGTTGGTATCATCGCGGGCATTATGGTCATCTTGACACTTGGATTGAAAAATCGCCAGCAGGAATTAAGTATGCTTGAACACAACGGACAGTCAATCCCCGCAACCGAGTAAATGCCCATTGTCCGAAGGTTTTAACAGAATTATCTTTAGCCAGGGAAGTCATTGCTTCGCAAGCGTTGCCTTCCCTGTAAAGAACATCTCATCATCAAAAAGGATATTTACAGTAATGAAAAAAGTAGTTGAGGCGGTCTTGAATTATCTAAAGGATTGGAAGAACCTGCTATCCCATGCCATCGTAGGAGTCTTGATTCTTGTCGTGGGACTTTCCCTTCCAATCCTGCCGATCTATCGGATCGGAATTCTGGTTCTTATTGTCGCTTTGAATATATTCAGGATGCGCCTAAGTAAGAAAAAAGTGGAAGTATTTGAATAAGAACGGATTACACAAAAACCCTCTCATTCGAGTGAGGCGTGAAACAATTGACCTTATGCATTTACGCTTTGACTGCGCTCACATTCCGCACTGATATATGATGCGTGAGCGCAGTCAAAGGACAGATTACGACAGAGAGGTTACAATAAGTTTATGACGACTTCCGAGCCTGGTTTACGCGAACAAATCCTTTCCACCGCAAAAAGCCTGTTCATCCAGCAGGGGTATCATGGGTTGGCCATGCGCCAAATTTCAGACGCATTGGGCGTCTCCAAAGCCGCTTTGTATTATCACTTCAAGGATAAGGAAGAGCTTTTTCTCGCCATCCTAAGCGGTTATCTGAATGAGATCGAAGCCGCCATTGACGAAATCATGGCCACACCAGTTTCAAGTACTGAACACATCCGCCTGTTCGCGGAATATATTTTGAAACAACCGGCCGACCAGCGCGCAGTAACCCGCCTGGGAAGCCAGGAGATGTCACAACTCAGCGCTTCATCTCGCAAAATATTCGGCAAAATCTATCACGATAAATTCATCGGGAAACTGATTGCGATCTTTAAGGCCGGCATTGAGAGTGGAGAGTTTCAAGCGTTTGATGCCGAGGTATCCACCTGGGCGCTGCTGGGAATGATGTATCCCTATTTTTATCCGGCACACACAGGGGATTCTCCGCTTCCAACCAAGACCATTCACGACATTGTCAATATTTATTTGAATGGCGTGAGAAAGCGTGATTGATTGATAAGATATTTAATCGGGGAGTTGCATTGGCATCCCAAATTTCCAATTCCACTTTTCCATATAAACGCATCGTAATCGTTGGAACAACCAGCTCGGGCAAATCCACGCTGGCGAATCGGCTCGCGGATAAAATCCATGCTGAATTCATTGACCTTGACTCGCTTCACTGGGAACCGAATTGGGTGGAGGCGCCTGATGAAATATTCCGTGAGCGTGTTGAAAAAGCAACCAATTCACAGCCCGCCCTGAGCGAAGCCGAACGGGGTTGGGTGATGGCGGGGAATTATCATGTTGTAAGAGATATTGTATGGAGTCGTACACAAGCAATTATCTGGCTGGATTATCCATTTCACATCGTCTTCTGGCGTTTGCTGACGCGCACAATCCGCAGGGTGGTGACAAAAGAGAAATTATTTTCAGGCAATGTTGAAAACGGCTGGATGCACCTAAAAATTTGGTCTCAGGAATCGCTTTTTCATTGGTTATTCAAAACCTACTGGCGGCGCAAGCGTGAATATCCCATGCTGTTTGCGCTGCCTGAAAATACTCATCTGAGAATAATCCACTTTAAGCATCCAAAGGAAGCAGAGAGTTGGTTAAAAGAGTGAGGGTAGTTGTTCGTGGGTAGTTTGACTGCGAGCAGGATGCACGCTTCGCGAACTGCATCCTAAACATAACTTGCTTTTTATTTGCTCTGTCTTCTAAACCAACTCACCAACTGACTTAATCCCAACACGGCTACAAGCACGAGCAGTGCGCCCCATTCAAATGTAAATTGCACGCGTACGAGCATCGTGATAGTGGCGAGGAATAGTCCCGCCAGAGAAAGCACACTGACTCGCGCAATGTGACGGCGTTCCATACCGCGTGAGTCATCGTCCACCGCCATGGAACGCACTCGGCGGCGAAAATCGGTCATGTCCCATGCGAACAGCGCGAAGATCGCGCCTGAAAACATCCAGCCCGGATTAAACCCGAACCACAAACCAAATGCAGATATTAAAACTACAAAGAACAACACCAGCGATGAAAACCAATCCCAGCCCTGCCATTGCGTGAATAACCACACCATACCGACAACTAAAATCCAACGCGCAAAAGTATCAAACCCTGTCTCGGAATATCCCCATGCGAGCGAACCTATGCTAATAATAATACTGGATACAAGTGCAATCACAGTCATAATAACCTCCTTTGCCGCATCAATATCGGACCGATAGCTTGATCCAAAGGAATCGACACATCCCACTCTATGACTTGAATCCCTGCGCGTTCGAGTCTGCGGATCAACAAATCGCGCTCCATGCGAACCACCCGCGCGGCTAAATCCACTTGAGATGAGGGAGGCAAAAGTCCGCGCTCAAATTTGACGGGGTCCGGGCTGACTACCATCACCTGGTATCCACGTCCGCGCAATTGGACCAAAACATTAAGGTCATCATGTACCAGTGAACTGACCAGCACGATCTGCGACTCAGGCGGAAACATGCGCGGTGACAAATGCTCCAGCCCCGCAAAGACCGAACTGACCCCAACTTCTGCGCGCGTGAGAGCCTGCATAATGCGTTCACGCTGAATCTTCCCGTAACCAGGGATTGTCCAACCGAGATAAGCGCTATATACCAACAATCCCACACGATTGCCTTGTGACAGAAACGCGTCTGAAAGCGCGGCTGTAGCTGCCACGGAGTGTTCGAAAATGGACTGGTCGGCATGAAAGAGATTTGCACGCACACGCGCATCCAGCACAATGCCGACATCTGCCACCCGTTCCTGTTGATATTCATTCGAGTATAGATTTTCAGGGTGATGCGCGCTGACACGCCAATTGATCATACGCGGTGAGTCACCAACTTGATAATCACGCACGCCAAAGAATTCGGTGCCGCTGCCGCCTGTGCGCGCGGGAATCGTCCCCGCATATACACGCGTCCTGCGCGGACGAATCGATACATATTTCAACCGTTTCACTTCTGGAAAGATAAATAATTTTTGACTTGTAACAATCGATTGCTCACGATAAATCAAGCCGAGGGATTCTGCGGCTGTGACATCAATGGAATTAAATGCATACGTGCCGCGCGGACCTGCGACAGTATATGCAAAGGTGAAAGAACTGCCTCTCGTAAGCCTCAGCAGGTGGCGGGGCGAACCGATACGAATTGTCAGGCGAGGAGATAATTTTTCATCCAGAAAAAGTTCTTCGATGTCTGCGCCGCGGTTGGTCACAGTCAAATTTATGATCACATCCGAGTTGGGAGTGGTGCGGTCAACGGAAAGACTGCGCGTGATGTGAAGATCAAGCGCTTCGGGCGCATTCCAGAAGCCAAAGAATAAATAGAGCATGAAAGGAATTGCAAGCGCGATCAATTCACCGCGCAAGGTGATCAGGCCCGCGAGCAATAAAGCATATACTAAAGTGGAAAGAAAAATAGAACGATGCATCTAATTTATTTGTGCGTTCGCGCTGTACTGCAAACACGGTGCAGTGCAACTGCACCCTGAACACAGAACAGGTCAATTTATCGAATGACGGGCACGGGCGTATTGTTCAAGACATCGCGAATGACATCACCGTTGACCTGGTGCGACATCCAATATTCAGGCTGCAACAAAAGGCGGTGACTCAAAACGGGCACTGCGAAGTGTTTGATATCGTCAGGCAAAATATAATCGCGACCCGCCAGCGCGGCATGCGCGCGCGCCATTTTGAGGAAAGCAAGTGAACCGCGTGGACTCGCTCCCACAGCCACGCGGCGATCGGTACGCGTGGCATGTACCAACGCAGAGATATAACTTTCGAGGTCTGGGTCAACATGTACAGTCTCAAGCGCAGCACGCATTTCAAGCAACTGTTTTGGTTTGGTGATCTGCCGAAGCGAAAGCTCATCCTGTTTGCGTTCGCGGCGACGCTGTAAAATTTCTTTTTCCTCTTCGAGGCTTGGGTAGCCCACAGTGAGTTTCAACATAAAGCGATCCAACTGCGCTTCGGGCAGCGGAAACGTGCCTTCATATTCGATCGGGTTTTGTGTGGCAAGCACGAGAAAAGGTTCAGGCAATTTCAGGCTTTCGCCTTCCATGGTCACCTGCCCCTCCTGCATGGCTTCCAGCAAGGCAGATTGAGTCTTTGGCGAAGCGCGGTTGATCTCATCTGCAAGTAGAATATTCGTAAAGACGGGACCCTGCCGCAATTCAAATTTATTTTTTGTGCGGTTGAAAATATAACCGCCCGTAATATCCCCTGGCAAAAGATCGGGCGTGAATTGAATGCGTTTGAAATCCAACCCAAGTACCGATGCAAAACTGCGCGCGATCAATGTCTTGCCAAGGCCGGGGTAATCTTCCAACAAGACATGTCCGCCCGCCAAAACAGCAGCCATGATCATTTCGAGAAGTTCGCGCTTGCCCACCACCGCACGCTCCACTTCAGTGACCACCTGCCTACTTAACTCAGATACCTTTGCGATGTCTGTCATGACTCGTCTCCATCTCGTATTCAAGATATTTGATCACTTGATTTGCATCTACATCCAATGGTGTCGACTCTCGCCTGGCCCACAAACTGGATTGGGGAAAATCTGCGAATGAACCGTTCAAACCAGACTCTAAATATGCGCTTACAACATTGGGTGGCTGCCAGTCTCTGCCCGTGAGCCTTGAAAATCCGCGGGAACGGCGGCCTTCACGCTGATTGAGTAACTCACGTGCCACATTTCCAAGTCGATTCGCGATCAACCATTTGTAATAGATGCCGCCAGGCGCTTTTTGAAGCATGTGAGAAAATTCCTCTATTGGGCCTTTTGTTAGCTTTTGCTTTTTCTTCTCACTGCGGCGGAATGGATTTTTTGGGGAAATATTTCTTAGCGCCGAAATGAACACAAGTGCGATCAACAATCCCCATACGATCAATTGCGGGACGGCGCGATAATAGAGAGTAAGAACCCACCAGAGATATGCCAAAGGCAGGATGACCGTCCTCAGGATTACGCCGCGCAGGAAAAATGAAATAATAACGATTCCGGTCCCCGACAATATGACCAACCAGCGGCGTTTCATGATGACGATTCCCCGCAATATTTTAGGATGGAAGTGAGACAGGATATTGCTTCGGTCGTTTCACGCGGACCTGTAACATGCCCGCCATACCGAACGGACTCAAACAAATGCGTCAGTCTTAACACAGCCTCCCGCGGCAGGCCTGACCGTTCAAGACGCGAAGCAAATTCCGACGGCGTCATGTCTATTGCTCGATGCAGTCCCTGTTTAGAACCCACTACTACGCTCATGCGCTCATAACACTGGATAATGGCATCTTCAGAATTCCTGCCAGCCTCAAGGTCTTTCAGAGATGCGCGCGCGATTTTGGCAATCTGGTCAAGCGGCTCATGGGCCGAAGTTAATGCGCGGATTTGCTTCCACAAACGATTCGTCCACCAGAGAAATAAAACTGCCAATAGGGTAATCCCCAAAGCGACAGCATAGATAACCCAGCTTGGGACATGGGGAGGCTGGAATATGGGCGCGGGCAAATCTGAGTTTTGAGGGGTCAGGGCAAGATTCTCTGAAATGTTTAATTGATTAAACAAGCTCGCCAACATCTCTGGATTCTTTTTGATGATATAAAATAATCCCGTCACGAATATCGCAAAGCGGATAAACGTATAGATCAATCGTTTACGCAACTCAGGGTTGAGCAATGAAGTGACAAGTAGGAGCAATAGAAACAGGACGACCCAAAACACAACCTGCTGCCAAAAGGGAGTCGCCGCAGCCTGGGTGAGTATTTCACCTATCGGCGGTAATTCGACTGGCTGAGCGCTTGAGCCGCCACCGATCGGCTGCGCGGGGCGAAAGTCCAGATTTTTTAAAGTACCTGCGAGCAAAACCAGCGAAGTAAGCGCAAAAAAAGCGAAGGCGAGGCCCCAATATTTATTCTCAAATCGTTTTCGCATGGTGCAGGTATTTTACCATTTGAACATAGGCTGCATGTTATACTACCGAAAAGTTACGAGTAATTGGTAAATGGTAATTTATTAAGTGACCTTACACACGTGACAGTGATTCCCTCCCGAAGGACACACCGCACTGGCATACGGTGCAAGTGTCGGGACGATGTGAGTGTAGCGAAGGGTCTCTACCCCTGAAAGCCGAGATTCTCACCTGCACTGCGTGCGGCGCAAGTGTCGCTTCGCTCAGAAAGACATTGCGTAAGATGAGTTATTAACAGCGAGACAGCATGAAAGATGATTGCGAAGGCACTTTACATCCAAAAGCAATAGCGGGGATGAAATTATTTAACTCTGGAAAATTCTTCGAGGCGCATGAGGAATTGGAAATTGCGTGGCTGGACGAGAAAGGCGAAGTCCGTAATTTGTATCGCGGAATTTTACAGGTGGGAGTGATGTACCTGCATATTACGCGCGGAAATTATCAGGGTGCGACCAAGCTATATGACCGAAGCATGAGATGGCTAAAGGATTGGCCCGATGTTTGCAGGGGAATTCAAGTGGGAAAGCTAAAAAGCAATGCTGAGAATGTTATGAAGACGGTGACTCAACTGGGCGCTGAAAGAATTAACGAGTTCGACATATCTTTGCTAAAACCCGTGGAATGGAATGAGAAAAGAATCTGGATATGTGACCGCTGCGGAACAGAGATGTATGAAAAGAATTGCAAGGTAAGCTGTCCCAACTGTGGAAATCGATTCGATTGCTCAGATTTGAATATCTATTTTGATTGAGTTCACCATTGACCATGCTTTCCTGAGTTCGACTATTGCTCAATATTCGGCGGAGTAAGGACACCTACGCCGAGCAAGCTAAAAATTAAGTAGTGGTAAACACCTACGATTTGCCTTCAAAGACGGCTGGCGAGAGACTAATATTATTGTCTTTTGTTGCACAACTCATAAATACCATCTTCCAGTTTGTATTTCTCAATTACATTTACAAGAATATCATTACTAAATATCAACCTAAGGCCTCTTCCTCCATATGTTACTGATGTCCTAAAATCGATGAAAGTCCCTATCAAGATTGTTTTATCCTCATCATTTTCGAATTGAGCCTTACTAAATTTCCCGTGTTGATCCAATCTCATTGTCAAATTTTAACATTGTCAAATCAAGGAATTGCGCAAACCCTTCAACAGGAAGCAAGTTCCCCTCTGTTACTTCTTCTTTTATCCTCTTGGCTTCAGTCTTAAGTTCGCGTACTTTTGAAATACATTCAGGATCATTATCATTTGGGCAAGGAATAAAGCCGCTAGGATCCGTGTAATTAATCGGATTCGATTGTGTATAGTTCCAACGATTCAAAGATTGTGGTGAGTTGTAATTTCCGCCCCACGTATCCCTTGACAAAAACCTCCCATCGGCG
Source organism: Anaerolineales bacterium (assembly GCA_038250295.1). GTDB lineage: Bacteria > Chloroflexota > Anaerolineae > Anaerolineales > Villigracilaceae > Villigracilis. The sequence continues at coordinate 20,261 of JBBSCM010000025.1, forward strand.
GGGTTGTAATATCTTGCCCTCAGGTAGAGCAATTGTGTGGAATCCCCATAAGATTCAAAAATAAATGGAATAATAAAAGAACTCCCTGCTTTACGAAATTTCCTTCACCCATCCGAGGATGGTATTTCTGATCTCCTTCCATGTGACATCCAAAAGCATTCTGGGCATGCGCTCGCTCTCTGCATCATCAAAATAAACGAGTCCATATAGAACCGATCCAATATCCTTAATGTCGAACTTTTTCTGGTAAAAGCTGAGCATTTGTGTCAGGGAAAAGGCCTTCATCCCCAGGACATAAATATCACAAAAGTCTTTGCGGGCACCCCGCTGGGCGATGGCTGAGAGTTTCATACAGGCCAGGTCTTCAAGCGAAGCGAGCTGACAACCCACCTCATTCCATTGTTCGAGCGGTTTAAGCAGCGGGTATTGATATTGCAGGAAAGTCACCCGTACTCCATTCACACTGCCATGTAATGTGCCTGGCGAAACCTGTTCAATAGCCAGATCAATATTTGAATTTCGGAGCGACTGGGCAAGGATCATCCCGTCCGCGAAGGGATGAGGGGTGAACCAGTCCAAATCCACAGAGATGCGATGTGAAAGATGAATTGCAAGAGCAGTGCCGCCCGCCAGATAGAATCCCCGAGATGACATTTGTGTTCCCAATGATTTCAAAACGCTGATCTGTTTTTTGGGCAAGCCATCTTTAAAATATTTCATCTGTTTCCCCATATGCCGTTTTGCATGGCTCGTATCCAACTGTTTACCTGTCGCGCAGGAAGGTTATAGACCAGCCCCCAAAAACGCAGTTGACGCGGGGTAAGCCCTCTGCCTTTATGGGCAATCAACCATTCTCGAAGTTCCTGATCGCCAATTCGCCTGCGCATCCAGCAAACTGCATCCCATGAGCCGCTGGATAACAGGCGGCGGATAATCAAATCCCTGTCTTTTGTGATAGACAGACGAGCGAAGGAATAATCCCAAAAATAAGGGCGGAGCTTTCTAGGTAGAGTTCTTGTTACTGGCATATACTAATTATAAGCGAGAACATAGTGCTCATATGAGAGAGGGCGATGGGATTGTTCGTTACATTGACTCGCTTGTTTTTGAGGACTGCAGTTCTACCCCGCCAACCTACCACTCGCTACGCTTCGGATACAGTGTCCCCAAATGGGGAGGCTTTTTTGCTCTAATTATTATAAGTTGAATAGATACTTCTTCATACACGTAATTGACCGTCGACGACAGGCTATTCACCATGCTTTCCTAGGTCAACCGATCTCCAACTGCATCATAAGTGTAATGATAGAGGCTGTCGTCCGAGTAGTTGGCTGCTGGTTTGGCATAAAAACATATTTCAAACTCGCTCGGCGCGGGGCTTCACGAAGCATCCCCGCCGAAATGACTGACCGCTTTGCTTTTCGGCGGGTGGGCGCGGGCAGGGGAATTTGCCCATTACTGCGGACTGGCAAATACTCAGACATGGCTTCTCACTCTCTGGAGATCTGATTTTCTGATTTCTCATATATCTTATAGCGCCAGGAGAGAGATGTCAACTTTCATAATAAATTCTTTAATTGTTAATTATCGTCTCATCTACGGCAATGCAATCGGCGTGAGTGTAACCGTTGGCTGTGGAATAGGAGTTGGTGACA
>JBBSCM010000026.1:0-21423 GCA_038250295.1 Anaerolineales bacterium
CCTGAGCCTGGATCGGCAAATAGATTTGAGTCTCGTCGAAGGCTTTGTGCAAACCCGTAATGGCAGCTTTGACTTCGAGAATATCCTGCGAGGTTTCAATGAGGAGGAGATCAACGCCGCCCTGGATGAGACCGACGGCTTGCTCGCGGAAAGCATCGGCGAGTTCGTCGAAGCTGACGTTGGACAGGTCGGGGTCATTCGCGGAGGGAAGTTTGCCTGAGGGGCCGATGGAGCCTGCGACAAATCTTTGTTGCGTGGTACGTGTTGCGTATTCATCCGCAAGGCGGCGCGCGAGGGATGCAGCAACTTTGTTAATTTCAATGACGCGGTCTTGAAGTTTATATTCGACCATTGTCAGGCGGTTGGAACGGAAGGTATCCGTTTCAAGCACATCCACGCCGACTTCGAGGAACGAGCGATGGACTTTTTCCACAGCTTCTGGATACGAGATGACGAGATAGTCGTTGCATCCGTTGTATTGCTCGCCGCCAAAATGCTCGGCGGTGAGATTTTGGTTTTGCAGGCTCGTTCCCATCGCGCCATCGAAGACAAGGACTTTCTTTTCGAGGGCATCGAGGTAGCGGCGGTTTGTGTATTTTCGTTGGGTCATTAAGTTCTCCAGATTGTTATTGTTTACGTGGTTGATAAAGAAAAGCTTTCTCTTTTGTACCAGATATTGTCAAGCTTTTCATAAAGACAAACTTCTTTGCCAATTGCCTGAATCGGCAATTGATTTCCATATTTTTGATAAAACTCTTTTTCAATGCTATCAATATCTTTTGCTCTTGCTAAAGTCACGTGCAGGATTGGGTCTAAAATAAAAGGTTTAATTTCTGTGTATTTCTTTTGAACAGCATGGCTCAAGGCTTGAAATGGTTCAGAAGGTTCTAGAGATAAATACAAAATACCAATATCAGAGAATCGCCCAGTTCCTTTCAAAGTGTATGTGAATTGACTAAAAGAAGCAAACATATATGTCAATTCTTGAAGCACTTGTTTGTTCACATTATCCATTTCTGTAAAGGGCGAATAGACTGTTATATGTGGCGGCTTTTTTGCCGCTGGCGTGAAAATGTGTTGTTCGCGAAATAGTTGAAGAAAAAACGCTTCTTTAACTGGCATGGATAACGCTGTAAATTTTTCTTTCATATTTCAATCTCTTGCGCGTCTTCCAGCCCGCACGGGGATTCGGCGGGATAAATCCCTGCCTCAATTCGTGGGAGTCCGCTAAAGCGGACTCGGTTTCATCTTGACATTTCACCAAATCCATTGTACAGTATTCCTGTACAGAATGGAGAGCCACTTATGACCATCGAATTTACCTATACCAGCGCCCGCGAACAACTTGCCACTTTGCTTGACCGCGTTACCAAGGACCGCGAGATCATTATCATTCAACGGCGCGGCTCTGAGGATGTTGCCATGATCTCAGCCGATGAACTCGCCAGTTTAACTGAAACCGCGTATCTCATGCGTTCACCTGAAAACGCCGAACGGATTCTATCCGCTTTGGCGCGCGCTTTGAAGAATCAAGGTAAATCACAAAGCATGGATGATCTGCGACGCGAGGTAGGGTTTGAAATCCAAAAAGCGTGAGGCGGTCTTTCAACCTGAATTCATCGAAGACCTGCGTTACTGGGTGGAAAACGACCGCAAACTTGCCCTGCGTGTCTTCGACTTGATCGAAGCCATCCTGCGCGAACCCTTGGAAGGCATTGGCAAACCTGAGCCTCTCAAATATCTCGCGCCTGGCTGCTGGTCACGGCGATTGACACAGGAACATCGCGTTGTCTACCTCGTGCGCGATAATCGAATAGACTTTTTACAGGCACGATACCATTACAGCAAATAATCCCTCAAATTTCCGAAGTCTTCATAGCTTCGGAAATTTTTTGCACTATCATCCACGTCAGCTATTCCCACGGATTCATGATCTCAACATCCGCAGCTTTGAAATCACTGATATTACGCGTGACCAGAGTCATCTTTTTTGCCAGAGTGCTCGCGGCCATAAGAGAGTCAATGGCAGGCATAGTCTTACCAGCGGATTCAAGGCGTGCGGTTAATGCGCCCCATTCAATTAATATATCCGTGTCCAATGCCAAAATATTTCCTTCAAAGCGAACAAGCAAATCATCTCTGAGCCATGCTTGCAAATCCGTTTTTCTGCGGGATTTTGGTAACTTCTCAATTCCTTTGACGATCTCGCCAATCGTGATAACACTCAAATAAACATCTTCAGGGTCCAGCGAGTCGACAAACTCAACTACTTTTGGATTCGGTTGCTTTGTTATCAATTCCGAGATCACGCAAGTATCAAGCAAGGCTTTCATAAAGTGAGTCCCTTGCGCGGCAGGCTCTTGTCGCGGGTCAGGTTAATACCCGCGAGCGGAGATGCTTTGAAGAACTCGGATAATTTTCCTTGTGATTTGCGAAGTCGTTCATACTCCACATAGGATACAACCACGACCGTCTTTTCGCCGTGACGTGTGATCAGCTGCGGGCCTTCCTTCAAAGCACGGGTAATGACTTCGCTTAATTTGTTCTTTGCATCCTGGATTTGCCAAATATCGTTCATGGATTACTCCTTCCAAATCTGTCTAGTCTGTCTAGATTTTACTTGGCCTGGGCGAACGCGTCAATAAAAAATCGCCTCTCATAGTGAGAGGCGACACGCGAAGAGCAAGTCATCTCTCATCTCCCAGGTTGGGCGACATGACGTCGCCCACCTGCCGAAGTTGGCACCGTCGTTAGCGGTTGCCGAGGCGTCAAAGGGTCGGTCCCTCAGCCTCTCTGGATGAGTACAGTTTATTCAGTTGTTTGCAATTTATAACATAGCGAATGATGCATGTCAAATAAAAATTCCGCTTGACTCATAAACACTTTGCTTTTAGACTCACGATTAAGTTTTTCTTTACTGGAACAGCTCATGAAAACCGTTCAACCCATTCAATCTTTTGACAAGATCAAACTCCTGGCAGATTCCCGCCGCATGGAGATTCTGCGCCTGTTGATGGACTCCCCCGCCACACTCACGCATCTTGCGCGCACCTTGAAGCAATCTCCCGCGTGGATACGTCATCATGTTCTGACGCTTGAATCTGCAGACCTCATCGAAGTCAGCGAAATTCGCAGGACAGGCAAAGTGACCGAAAAATTCTATCGAGCAAAAGGCGGCGCCTTTCTTTTACAGGAGATCGTTTTACCAAAAAGCAAAAAACCTGCCATTATCTTTTCAGGCAGTCACGATCTGGCTCTCGAAGAGATCGCTGAGCATCTCAGCAAACATGTCGCCATGCTGAGTCTGCCCGTTGGCTCATTGGACGGATTGGTCAACTTGCGCCAGGGACTGTGTCAGATTTCAGGCGCGCACATTTTAGATGAAACGGGTGAATACAATACCCCCACGGTTCGGCACCTCTTCCCAGACCGGGACGTGGAATTAGTCACACTCGCCCACCGCACCCAGGGACTGATCGTCGCGGCGGGCAATCCCAAACGAATCAAGAATGTTTCAGATATCCCACGCGGGAATGTGAAATTCATTAATCGCAATACAGGCTCGGGCACGCGTTTATGGTTCGATTCCGAACTCAAGAAACAAAAAATTGATTCGAACAATATCACTGGCTATGACAACACGGCAAAAACTCACAGTGAAGCCGCAGTGTTGATCTCAGAAAATAAAGTTGATGTATCCATTGGCTTGCAAGCCGCCGCCCACCAGCACGGATTGGACTTCATCCCATTGTTCGAAGAACGCTATGACCTCATTCTGCCGCGCGAGAATGAGAAGGTGCTTTCGCCTCTATTGGATTATTTGCAAACATCATCCTTCCGCAGCGGACTCAACACTCTGACGGGATACAACGCATCGCACAGCGGCGAGCAGGTCACAATGTAATTATTCGGTATTTTTTATTTTGAATTTTCAATTAAGTTTCCCCTTAATTGAAACATAAAAACTGTAAAGGATAAAACATGAAACTCAAATCACGAAATATTCTTTTGACTCTTCTGCTTGTTCTCTCCATTATGCTGACAGCCTGCGGCGCTTCAGCCACACCGACGCCTGTTCCTGTTACGGAGGCACCTGCCGCAACTGAGTCTCCTATCTCAATTCCTGCGCCCATCAACCCAGACCTGATCCTTGCAACAACCACATCCACACAAGACTCCGGCTTGCTCGATGTGCTGATTCCGCTCTTCGAAGCACAGACCAGCTACAAGGTCAAGACAGTTGCGGTTGGTTCCGGCGAAGCTATCAAAATGGGAGAGGAAGGCAACGCCGATGTGCTGCTCGTCCACTCCCCTGCTGCCGAAGCAACTTTCATGAGCGACGGTTGGGGTAAGGAACGCGCCTTAATCATGCACAATGATTTCATCATCGTTGGTCCTGCCGCTGACCCGGCCAAGGTCAAAGGACTTAGCCCAACAGATGCATTCAAAGCCATCGCCACAGCCGAGGCGACCTTTGCCGCCCGCGCAGATAAATCTGGCACCAGCACAAAAGAACTTGGCATCTGGAAGAAAGCCGAACTTGACCCTGCAACCACCAAGCCAGCCTGGTATTTGGAAACAGGACAGGGCATGGGCGCCACATTAACCATTGCTTCCGAGAAAGGAGCTTATACATTGACCGACCGCGCCACTTATCTCGCGAACAAGGATAAACTTCAACTTGACATTCTCGTTGAAAAAGACAATTCCCTTCTGAACGTTTATCACGTGATTACAATTGACACTGCCAAATGGCCGAATGTGAATTATGATGGCGCAGTTGCCTTCATGAAATTCATGACCGACCCCGCCACACAAGAGGTCATCGGAAAATTTGGCGTGGATAAATTCGGACAGCAATTATTTATTCCTGACGCAGATAAAACAGACGCGGACTTGGGTTTATAATCAGCCCGACCAAAGGGACGACTCATAAAGTCGCCATTTTTTTTGGAGCCGAATGAAAAAATTTTTATTACCAGTACTGATCATATTTCTATTAAATCTGACAGCATGCAACACAAAATCTCAAAACTCAAATTTGCTGCTTGTTTCCACAACATCCACACAAGATTCAGGTTTGTTGGATGTGCTCCTTCCGGTATTTGAAAAAGAGGCGGGTTATTCAGTCCAGCTTGTAGCAGTGGGTTCAGGGCAGGCGCTAAAACTTGGTGAAGAGGGAAATGCAGATGTCATTCTTTTGCATTCGCCCACCGCGGAAAAAGACTTCATGGATAAAGGCTTCGGCATGGATCGCCGACTCGTGATGCACAATGACTTCGTGATCGTGGGCCCTGACCCAGACCCAGCTTCGCTTCGCACCCAGCCGACAGCTGTTGATGCTTTCAAGGTGATTTTTTCCTCCGCTTCCACATTTATCTCACGCGGTGATCAGTCTGGCACACATGCAAAAGAGCTTGCCCTATGGAAAAGCGCGGGGCTTGACCCAGCCAATCAGAGTTGGCATCTTGAAACAGGTCAGGGACAGGGCGCAACACTCAATATCGCTTCTGAAAAACAAGGTTATGCTCTCACAGACCGTGCCACATTTCTCGCCTATCAAGCTAATTTGGATCTCGTGATTCTGTTTGAAAATGATCCTGTTCTTTTGAATGTGTATCATGTGATTACCGTAAATCCCGAAAAATGGCCGCATGTTAATGTCGAAGGCGCAAAAGCCTTTGCGGATTTCATCACATCGCAAGCCGGGCAGGATATTATCCGCGAGTTTGGCGTAAAGGAATACGGCGAACCTTTATTTTTCCCTGATGCCGATAAAACAGATGCAGATCTTGGGCTGCAATAATTGACCATGCTTTTCGATTCCGAAATCTTTCAAATTACCATTCTCTCATTACAAGTCTCGACCATTGCGACCCTCATCAGCCTGCTGATCGGCTTGCCGTTCGGGACATGGCTTGCGCTGGGAAATTTTCGCGGGCGTTCCTTTCTTTTGAGTATTGTCAATACGGGCATGGCTTTGCCGCCTGTTGTCGTTGGTCTCGTTGTCGCGATGACTTTATGGCGCAGCGGTCCGCTTGGCGGGTTACGGCTGATCTACACGCCCATTGCCATCATCATCGCGCAGACGATCATCTCCGCGCCTGTGGTGATGGGGCTGACCGCAGCCGCGCTTGAAGCATTAGACCCTCGTCTGCAACAACAACTGTTAGGCCTCGGCGCCTCCCGTTCACAAATGATCTGGATGTTGTGGCGCGAAGCACGCCTGCCTTTACTAGCCGCCCTCATGGCAGGATTTGGTTCGGTCATCTCAGAAGTTGGCGCTTCCATGATGGTTGGCGGGAACATCCGCGGGCAGACCCGTGTGCTGACGACAGCTATTGTATTGGAAACATCCAAAGGGGAATTCGGGAACGCGCTTGCATTAAGCGCGTTATTACTGATCCTCACCTACTTAATCAATTTAGCGTTGACCGTAATCCAACAAAGGGGACATAAGAAATGAGCGATTTCATTATCATTCGAGATCTGCTCATTCAACGCAATGGACGCGATGCGTTAAGCATTAATTCACTCATTATTAGACGCGGTGAAACTCTAGCCATTGTCGGCCCGAATGGGGCAGGGAAAAGTACTCTGCTGCTTGCACTGGCGAATCTGATCAAACCTGTTCGAGGCGAAATATTGTTTCATGGGAAGTCCATCTCACAGATGAATGACCTGGAGTATCGCCGTAAGCTATCGTTCGTTTTTCAAGATCCTCTGCTCATGGATATGTCTGTCCAGGATAATATTGCTCTCGGATTAAAGTTTCGCGGCACACAGAAAGATGAAATCCGCAAGCGTGTAGATAGGTGGAGCAAAGCCATGGGCGCTGAGTCGCTTCTCGGACGGCGGGCAGGCCAACTATCAGGCGGTGAGGCGCAGAGAGTCAGTTTGGCGAGGGCATTTGTTCTCGATCCCGAATTGCTTCTAATGGATGAACCATTCTCGGCTGTCGATCCCCCGACGCGCGCGCAATTGCTAAAAGACCTCTCGAGTTTGTTATCACACGATCATCGTACAACGATCATTGTCACCCATAATTTAAAGGAGGCCGCGCAAATAGGCAACCGCGTGGTTGTGATCATCAATGGTGAATTAAAACAGGTGGGGGCGCCGAAGGAAATTAAAGAAAAGCCGGCGGATAAAAGTGTGAAGGAATTTTTGAAGGAATTTTAGATGTCGTTGCGAGGGCGCTTTCCCCGAAGCAATCTCCCTCATAATGTTGGAGATTGCTTCGGCGGAAGGGCACCGCCTCGCAATGACGGACTCGCTCCTCATTTAACGGCATACACCGCGTACATACGCGGTGCAGCCAAAAGACCAACTCAGAGGGAGGAGAGAGTTTGGAAGAGCAATTTGTGATTGCTCAATTACACAGGGTCAAGATCAGGATTGGTGCCGCATAAAGCGCAGGCTGCTTTTTCAAGCATGTTGCACTCGATTGCGTTGGAACAGCGATGCGCAAGTATTCTTGGCGGCTGGTCAGGCAGATTTTCAGCGGGATACACGACTTCATTTTCGATTTCGACTTCGTGACCGACATGCTCGCAGTATTTGATTTTTTCAACTTGCCAAATCTTTTCTGCCATATCTGCCTCCATTTCTCTGATGACCCTAGTTTAAAATAGAAACGCCTGTCATGCCAGTGACAGGCGTCATTATTCAGGCTGACAAACCACCTATTGAAGATATGATTAATCCTTATTTTTTGGCAAGGATATAGACACTGCCATTATCGCTTGCGAGATAAATTTCGCCTGATTCATCCTGGCCAAATGATGTGATGGTTATACCCGTTTCAAATATGACCTGGGACTGCCAACTGCCATTGGAGAGGAACAGCCCCCAAACTTTTCCCGAACAATAATCTCCATAGAGATAGATGCCCCGCCACTCGGGCATGGCGCCGCGATAAACATAACCACCGGTGACGGAACAGCCGCCTTCACTGTGACTGTATTCAGCTGCAGGAAGAAGCAAGCCAGGCTGCGATTCACCATCATATCCATGATTACCTTCCATGATAGACCAGCCAAAGTTTGCGCCGCCTTGTGAGCCTGCGGGAAGATAGTCTATCTCTTCCCAGGCGCCCTGCCCCACATCACCGATCCACAGATCGCCTGTAGCGCGGTCAAAGGAGATGCGCCACGGATTGCGCAAGCCATACGCCCAAACTTCATTCCCAAAAGGATTGTCAGCGGGGACAGAATATGGGTTCCCGTTATCCACGTTAATGCGTAATATTTTGCCAAGCATGGCCGTTTTGTTTTGACCGTTCTTATGCGGGTCACCTGCAAGACCACCGTCACCGAGACCTGCATAGAGGTAACCGTCGGGGCCAAAATCCAACCCGCCGCCATTGTGATTAGGATACGGCTGCTCAATGAACATTAGCACGGTTTCACTATTTGGGTCTGCGACATTGCCGCTGGCTTGAAAACGAGAGATACGCGTATCTCCTCCGCTGCCTGTGTAGTTGACGTAGAGATATCCGTTTTGTTCATAATCAGGGTGAAATGTAAGTCCCAGCAATCCCATTTCGTTACTGTTATCATTTACGCGGTCTGTAATATCGAGGAAGGGCGCATCAAGCAGTTGTCCATTTTCGTAAACGCGGATATAACCGGGCTTTTCGATAATAAATAACCTGCCTGAGCCATCGTCTGCAGGTTGAACATCTACGGGGCGGGTAAGTCCGCTGGCGATCACCTTCCATTCATAACCGTCTGCATTTGGAAATGAATTCGCGTTCGCGGTGGGAGTGGGGGTTTCAGGTAAAGGTTGCGACTCAGTTTGGGTGGCAGGAACAACCGTCGGCGGTGTAAGAGGCGGGATCGTTGTCGGGGTAACAGAGCCGGTCAATCCTCCGCATGCGAGAATCGGCAGAGTCAATAATATTAAAAGTCGTTTCATGATTATGATGATTTATCGCTTACGTCAGTGGCTTCAACATCTACAATTTCATCCTGCGGGTTGACATCCATATTGCCCGCGAGTTCCTTCATATGTTCGGCCACGACTTCAGGCGGGCATAATTCTGTAAAAACGTAGGAGCCTAACCAAAGGATTGCCGCATCGTCCAGCATACCCACAAAAGGCAACACAATGTTCGGCACAAGGTCGGCCGGCAGCAGCAGATAAGCAAAAGCTCCAACCGGGACGAGCTTGGCAAATGCACTTACCCGTTTATCACCCATTAGACGCATGATGAGTTTTAATTGATTGATCACATTACGAACCACGCCGCCTTGCTGGGCTACTGTTAAATTAGAAGGTTTCTTTTCTGTCATTCGAATCTCCTTTGAATGAATATATTATACTGCTTTCGAAAAGGGCAGCTATTTAATATACGTCAACCAGTCGCATTTGGTGCAGATAATTTACACAGGTAATATGGGGCGTTTTCGGGTTGTCACAAATATATGACAACCTATACTATTTTCTGGAGACAACCATGGAAATGATCATTGACTTCCCCGGCGGGTTAAAAGTGGACGCACATTTTGGATCCTTCACAATTGAAACCGACCAACCCCCTTCAAATTCCGCGCCGACACCCTTTGAAGTTTTTCTTTCGTCCATTGGCACATGCGCCGGCATTTATGTGCTTGGCTTTTGCCGCCAGCGCAACCTGCCTACTGAAGGCATTCGCATTGTTCAACACAACCACCCAAATAAGATGACCGGCATGATGGATAAGATCGACCTTGAGATTCAAGTGCCGCCGACTTTCCCTGCACAATATTATGAAGCGCTTGTGCGTTCAGCAGAATTGTGCAAGGTCAAAAAGACTCTGGAACACCCGCCTGTTTTTGAAGTAAAAACAAAAATGGTTGAAACTGCATAAGATCGGTTTTGTGGGGGTAAAATTCTTATATGCCCTATCTTATTGATGGACATAACTTAATCCCCAAATTGGGATTGCACCTCGACTCTCCAGATGATGAGATGGAATTGGTCGCGATCCTGCAGAATTTTGCGCGCCTTAAGCGTCAGCAAGTGGAAGTGTATTTCGATGGAGCGCCGATCGGTCACGCCGGGACCCGCAGCCTGGGTACCATCCGAGCGCATTTCGTTCGGCTCGGGCAGCCTGCAGATAATGCCATCCGCGCGCGTTTGAATAAGATGGGCAAATCCGCAAAGAACTGGATCGTTGTATCTTCAGACAGGGAGGTTCAAAGTGCAGCGCGCGTTAACCAGGCACAATATATTTCATCAGAAGAGTTTGCAAGAACTTTAAGGGAAACACAAAACACAGCTTCAAAAGTAAAAGCGAGCGATAAAAAAATGTCAGCGCAGGAAGTGGAAGACTGGCTAAAACTTTTCAGTGACAAAAAAGACTAATTCAGACAATGTCCGTCCACATTCTTATTTCCCTTTAATGTAATTAATACCAATAAGGTGTATATTGTCTATGTTGACACCTGCCCTCCCCTTTATTGGTATTTAGGTGTCTCTCCGCCGCCGAGATCAGCATGTCCCCCCCATGCTGGCCGGCGGCGGAACCTTGTTAATACCTTAGAAGTTAAATGCTTGCTTTTTGTACAAGAATTTTTTGAACCACGAAGGGTCACGAAGGTTTTTTTAGGTTTTCCTTTGTGTTCCTTTGTTGCCTTTGTGGTTGCATCCTTTTTGGTTTCGGCTTGTCCGAGTTAGGGGTATACTCCCTCAAACTCTGAAACACGATCTTGAAGGAGTATTCTTTGAGGCTATAATTTGAAGATGAAGACCGCTTATACATTTGTCCCTTCAAACACACATGAATACTCCGGGCATCCTGAAAGACCAGGCCGGTTGGATATATTAAAGCCACTGCTTGATGAAGGTATTACAAACGTCGAGCAGATCGAAGCAGTTTCTGCAACTCGTGAACAAATTGCGCGCGCGCATCAACCACAGCTGATCAAAGCCATTGAAGAAGTATGTAAACAAGGTCCAGGGGTTATCGACCACGCACCCACTTATGTAACCCGAACATCCTATGAAGACGCACTGCTTGCGGCCGGCGGGGTTATTGCTTGCACTCAGGCAGTCATCCGTGGCGAGGCAATAAATGCGTTTGCGATTGTCCGCCCGCCGGGGCATCACGCCGAACCCGGCCATTCGATGGGATTTTGCATCTTCAACAATATCGCCATTGCGGCACGCGAAGCGCTTTCCAGCGGAATGGATCGAGTGATGGTCATTGACTATGACGCGCATCACGGCAACGGCACACAGGCGGTTTGCATGGATGATGAACGTTTCGGATTCATCTCGACTCATCAATGGGGAATTTACCCGGGCACAGGCTGGATCGATGACGCGCCTCACGCCACGGGACGGCTGGTCAATGTCCCTTTACATGAGTTTGCAGGCGACGAAACTTTCGCACGCGTGGCAGACGAGATATTCAAGCCTGTTGTGGCATCATTCCACCCGCAGATGTTGTTGATCTCGGCTGGTTTTGACGCGCATTGGAATGACCCGATCACTTCGCTGGGATTATCCACGCGGGGGTTTTACAACATATCAAAGAAACTCGTTGACCTCGCGCAAGAATATTGCGACAATAAAATCGTCTTCGTACTCGAAGGCGGCTATGACCCGCACAACGTGGCCAACGGGGCAATGGCTGTCTTCGACGCATTGACCAACTCCCCGTTACCCGCAGGGGGCTGCGCCAGAAATGACCCGCATGACCCATCCCCTCACCGGGAGCCAGGTCATGAGTCCCGTATTGCCGAGATCCGCAAATGGCATGGGATAAGATCATAGGACAAATTGGGGTATGTGTTAAAGCCGGCTTTGTTGTAAACTTTACAAATTCATTTATAAGGAGAGAGACATGAAAAAACTTTTGGTATTTATGTTGATACTTGGAATATTATCGATGGCCTGTCAGACTTTGATGCCGACGCCAACCGCCACCGAAGTACCGGTAATAGAAACCACAGAACCCAATGCAGTGGATGATGGCATTACCGCCAAACTTGAAGAATTGGGCGGGACAACTTGCGAGGAAAACCCGGACTTTACCTGCGTTACCATCCAGGTTCCGTTAAATCATTTTGACGCCGCAAACACTGAAACATTGGATGTTGTCTTTGCTGTATCGCCTGCAACGGGTGAACGCTTTGGCATGTTTGTTCAAGCCTTCCCCGGCGGACCCGGCGGAGAAGGCATCAGCACTGGCGGTTTAGGCTGGTACTCGGATGCAATTCTTGAGCATTACGATATTGTTTATTTTGATCAGCGCGGCATAGGATTATCAAATCCTTTATCGTGTCCTGTGGCATACGAAGCCAATTTTATGGATTATTTGAATGCATCAGATCAGGCCGGTCTGGAAGGCCTCGACACACCCGCAGAGCAACAGCAAGCCATTGACGATACCCGCACATACGCTGAAAACTGTGTCGCTGAGATCGGCATTGACCCTGCCAAGCTTGCATTCTTCGGCACCGATCAGGTTGCGGAGGATATTGACTCATTTCGCGCAGCCATCGGCGATGAAAAGTTTATGCTCTATGGCGTCAGCTATGGCACGGCGGTTGCACAAACTTATGCAGCTGCTCATCCTGACCGTCTTTTAGGTTTGGTCCTCGACGGAACCATTGACCTTACACTTAATGGCGAAGAAGGTTCCCTGGCACAGGAAAAAGCATTCGATAAAGTTCTCGTTGCCACGTTGAATGCCTGTAATGAAGATGAAGTATGCGCGGCAGATATGGGCGGAGATGCCGTGGCTGTGTACGATAAACTTGCCAAACAAATTTCAGAGAAACCGCTTGCCTATGATTTCCCGTTACCGACAGGTGAGAAGGTATCGCGCACATTTACGTTCAATCAATGGGAATATACAACCGCCTATCAACTATATTCTCTCAGCGGAAGAATGTTATACCTGCGCGCATTGGCCGCCGCCAATCGTGGTGATTTTATACCGATGGTGCGCCTCGCTTATCAAAATCTCACACTTGACCCTGAGACTTTTGAATATCTCGGTGATGACACATTTTCTGACACGATGTTTCTGAGTGTTCTCTGCACAGACGACTCGTTTTTCTCAGGCACTCAGGAAGAAAAGATCGCGCAGACGGTTGAAGCGGGTCAGGCATCCAACGGAACCGTGCCGCGCCTGGATGGCAGTGTTTACACCGGCTTGAGCTGCGCGTTCTGGCCCAGTTCACCAACGGAAGTCGTCACAACAGAACCGTTGGTCGCTGAAGGCGTGACTACGTTTGTGTTAAACGCAACATTGGATCCTGCCACACCATTTGAAGAAGGCAAGGCTGTTTATGGAAATCTGGCGGATGGCTATCATCTTTATGTGGAAGGCGGACGGCATTCGATCTATGGTTTCGGATATGACTGCCCGGATCAATATATCTCAGACTTCATGGTGGATGGCACACTTCCCCCGCAGCGTGAGATCCTCTGCGAAGAGTGGGGCACCGATGTAATCCGCGCCTACGAACCTTTGATGAAGAAAAATGCGGGTGATTATACAGACGTACTCGAAACCTTTCAAGCAATTGACGGAGAGATTCAACTTCAACCGGAATATTTTTATGGTTATTTTGAAGAAGACGTAACAGTAGCCTGCCCTCATGGCGGGACATTTACCTTCGGCCCAGGCGATACGGGCGAGGCCTATACATTTGAGAATTGTGAATATACCCAGGGCTTCGCACTCAGCGGCAGCGGCAGCTACAATTATGATACAGGCATTCTGACCTTTGACACGCAAGTCAGCGGCACAAAAGAAGGCAATCTTGTTTACACCAATAACTATGCTGACGGCACAAGTTCCGTCACGGGCGAATATGGCGGTGAACAAATAGACCTGTCGCAATAAATGCGAATGCTTCCAAATTAAGATCAGGCCTCCGAATTCTTCGGAGGCCTTTCCTTGCAGAAAAATTACGCCCTTCATTTCATTGTAAAATTGTTGTACACTCGTGAGTATACAAGGAGCGAGAGATGGCACAGAGAAAAGAATCCAAAGGCTTCATTGAACTGGAATGGGTTTGCCCCAACTGCGACGGCAGAAATAAAGGTTCAAAAAAGACCTGCGAAAACTGCGGCGCGCCGCAACCCGATAACGTTAAATTCCAACGCGCGGCAGATGAAAAGATCATCGTCGATGAAAAAACGGCCCAGGCTGCAAAAGCAGGCGCAGACATCCACTGCGGATTCTGCGGCACGCGCAACCCTGCCACTGCGACAACTTGCTCACAATGCGGCGGCGACTTAAAAGAAGGCAAGGCGCGCCAGGCAGGACAAATCTTACAAGCCGCTCCGACTCCGCCGAAAACTGTCACCTGCACGAATTGCGGGACCGAAAACCCGGGCAGTGAACGGACTTGTAAACAGTGTGGTTCTCCATTACCAAAAGTCACACCAGAGCAGCAGCCGGTAATAGGAAGCGTTTCACCGGCTTTGAAAGCACAACCTAAAAAGATAAACTGGTTGTTGTTTGGAGGCATCGGCGCGTTCTTATTAGTATGTTGTGTTGCAATGATCTTCCTTTTTGCATTCCCATCAAAATCTGTAGAAGGGACAGTGACGGATGTGTACTGGCAAACTTCCATACCGGTGCAGGAAGTGCAAGCTGTGAATTATTCCAACGAACGCGGAAACCCCCCTTCTGCGGCCTACAGCCTTTCCTGCCATACAGAAAGCGAGGAAGTTTGTGAAGAGAAAACAGTTGACCAGGGCAATGGCTTCGCAGAAGTAGTGCAGGAATGTCACACCGTAGATGAACAGTATTGTGATTACACAATAGATGAGTGGACGACCATCCAAACGTATACACTGGAAGGCAATGATCTCTTCCCTGCATATGAAAATCCAAGCCTCGCCAGCGACCAACGCACAGGGAATGCCTCTGAACAGTTTACAGTCACGTTCAGCACACCCGATGGAGTGGAAACTTATTCACCGGATTCAGAGAGTGAGTACCAACAATTCCAAATTGGAAGCACCTGGACGTTAAAGATGAATACCATCGGCGGCATTTTAAGCGTGGAGAGATAATCAATCGTGTCACCCTGAGGGAACGCTCGTTGCGACCGAAGGGTCTCGTTCGTCATGATAGAGATGCTTCATCAAAAAGCGGCTCAGCATGACATACAAAGGAAAGAGAAAACTCCTGACCCGATCAGGAGTTTTCTCTTTATAATGAACTTATGAATCATTCAGTTGCAATCATCGGCGGCGGACCTGCGGGGCTGATGGCCGCGGAAGTATTAAGTCAGCAGCATATAAAAGTGGATGTGTACGATTCCATGTCATCGCTGGGACGTAAATTCTTGATGGCTGGCAAAAGCGGATTAAATCTCACCCACTCGGAACCTTTCGAGAAGTTCGTCTCGCGTTATGGAAATCGAAGAAAAGAAATAGAAAAATGGCTGATGGATTTCACACCCGATGATTTGCGCGAGTGGGCTAGCGGGCTTGGAGTCGAAACTTTTGTGGGGACTTCAGGGCGCGTGTTTCCGAAGGAAATGAAAGCCAGTCCGTTGTTGCGGGCGTGGTTGAAGCGATTGAATGAGGCGGGAGTCAATTTTTATTTGCGGCATAAGTGGGTTGGATGGAATGCGGATAAGTCGCTTAAATTTGAAACGCCCGATGGAATCAAATCCATAAGAGCAGATGCTGTAATTTTAGCCCTCGGCGGCGGGAGTTGGGCAAGACTCGGTTCGGACGGCGCATGGGTCAATTGGCTGAAGCAGGCTGGGGTTAAGGTGGAAGCGTTGAAACCATCCAATTGCGGATTCGATGTGGCATGGAGTCCGCATTTTCGCGGGAAGTTTAATGGTCATCCGATCAAGTCCGTGGTGTTATCGTTTGCGTCGTTTCGTCAGCAAGGCGAATTTATTGTGACGAAGGAAGGCGTGGAAGGAAGTTTGATCTATGCTGCTTCAGCGTTGATACGTGATGCGATTGAAGTAAAAGGCGAAGCAGTGATCTCGCTGGATATGGCTCCTGACAGGTCGCATGAGTGGCTCTTCGAAAAATTATCGAAGCCGCGCGGCTCGCGTTCGATGTCGAGTCATCTTGAAAAGACGGTGGGATTGAAAGGTGTGAAGGCCGGGTTGTTATATGAGTTTGTGTCGAAGGAAGATTTATTGAGCGTGGAAAAACTTACATCCTCTATAAAACAATTGCGGATCCCGTTGATCGCACCGCGCCCATTGGATGAAGCCATTAGCAGTGCAGGCGGCGTGACGTTTGAATCGCTCAATGAAAATTTGATGATCCGCGAATTACCTGGAATTTTTTGCGCAGGTGAAATGCTGGATTGGGAAGCGCCAACGGGCGGATATTTGTTGACGGCATGTTTCGCGAGTGGAAGAGTTGCGGGAGAAGGTGTATTGAAGTGGTTAATCAAGTAGGGGCACAGCAGGATGAATCACCGTCAAAAACTTTTCAGGATTCGCTGCGCCCCTACACTCTTTAATTGATTTATGGAATCAATGCCTTCAACAAATCATCGCGCCAAACATTCGCATTCGGATCATACGCCCCGAAGCCTGATGCGAATTCCCAATAGGCCCACGCAAAGCCGTGACGTTCCGCTTCGCGTGACACAAAGCTTGTCCAGCGGACGCGCGAGTCTTGCGGCCCTTTGGAGTAGGCACCGAACTCGCCAAGCAAAATGCGAATATTATTTCGCGTTGCCCACTCCTCAACGGAATCAAAGTTTCGAGTGATCTCCGCTTTTTGTTCATCGGTCGCATTCCACGTTGTGCCGAGCCATTGACCAGCATCTGGATTCCACTCCGCACCCTGATGGGTAAACTCAAACGGGGAATAATAATGAAAGGTGACTATGAGATGCAGGTCATCTGGAACATCAAGTGTACTGAGCCAATCGGGAGAATTCCAGTTGACAGGCCCAATAACCACATCGCGCGTTGGATTGCTTTCACGCACGATCTTCAATGCTTCGCTTGAATATTCATTCCACAACGCTGCATTCAGTTGGTCATTCGGTTCATTCAATAATTCGAACAATACATTCGATGGATAATCCTTGTAATGTTCGGCGACCTGTTTGGTAATTCCAAGAAATCTATCCTTATTACTCCAAGGGTCCCACATGATCTCTTCGTAGTGATGAAAGTCAACAATAATAGTCAAGTTGCGCTGTAATGCCCAATTGACTACTTCATCCACGCGGGCAAAAAAGGCTGTGTCAATCGTATAGGGCCATTCTATTTCCGCATGTGTGTTCCATCTCACCGGCAAGCGGACAAAGTCAAAGTCTGCTTCCTTGATCGCATCAAAATATTCTTCTTTAACGAATAATCCCCATTCACCTTCATTGGGCGCTTCGAGCATGTTGCCCATATTCACGCCGCGTTGAAGAGTGACAGAGGCAATTGGCTCATTTGTTGATTCAGGTTGAGTGTTATCAGTCGGCGGCATGGATGTTTCTGTGGATGGAGATGAAGTAATAGGGATTGGAGTAGACGTATCAGATTGATTGCAAGCTGAGAGGGTGAAAAGAAGAGTAAATATAAGAAGAGATCGTTTCATAAATAATTGATACCTTTAAATTGTAAGGGCACAGCACATCCGAAAAGGACCTTGACGATTATTCGTTCCGCTGTGCCCCTACACATTGGTATTTATCCTAATACTCCAATCGCCTTTTCCACTTCCACCAAAATCTCAGCAGACTTTACCAGCGCTTTCATCTTGTTATGATCGTTATACAACGGACGATCCACTTCAAGATGCTCCACATGCTTACGAATGGTCTCGCGCGCTTTTTGCGTACCTTTGCCCGGTGTGAATTTACGAAAGTCCATTGCCTGCGCGGCGGCCATGAATTCAATTCCTAAAATACCAAAGGCGTTATCGAGGATTTGTCCGTTCTTCAAGGCGGTATTCATGCCCATCGAAACAAAATCCTCCTGATCCGCCGCCGCAGGAATCGATTGGATCGAAGCCGGGGTCGATAATATTTTTTGTTCCACAATTAAATGATCGGCTGTATATTGCGAGAGCATCATGCCGGAATAAAAACCTGGTTCATGCGCTAGAAAATCTGGCAGACCCTGTGATAGTGCGGGGTTCGTCAAACGGTTCAACCGCCGTTCAGATAACACACATACCATCGTGATGGCAATCCCTGCCATGTCCATTGGCAATGAAACAGGCGAACCCTGGAAGTTTGCGCCTGTGAGAGTCAAATTCATTTCAGGCACAAAGATCGGATTATCGCCCACGCCGTTCAACTCAATCTCCACCTGTGAGCGCGCGTACGCAATCGCATCACGCGCCGCGCCGATCACCTGCGGCGACGAACGCATCGAGTACGCATCCTGCACCTTCGTTTTCATTTTGCCCGTGGTCAGGTCAGAGCCTTCAACGATCTTCGCGATATTCTTCGCAGATGTGATCGCGCCTTTGAAGCCGCGCAACTCATGCAGCTTTGCGCTGTACGGTTTCATATTTCCAAGCAGCGCTTCAATGGACATTGCCGCAGCGATCTCCGCCTGCTTGATAAATCTTTCCATGTCATAAATATGCAGGGCAGACATGGCTGTTAATAAGTTGGATCCATTGATCGCGGCCAGACCATCCCTCGCCTGCAAACCGGGGACTTCGATACCAGCGCGGCGCATCGCCTCTGCGCCTGATAACTGCTCGCCGTCAAAAAAAGCTTCTCCCTCCCCCATTAGCAGTAGAGCAGCTTGCGCCATCGGAGCCAGGTCACCGCTTGCACCCACTGACCCCTTCTGACAAACCACTGGCGTGACACCTTTGTTCAGCATCTCAATATAGGTCAATGTGATCTCGGGCCTGCAGCCAGAATTCCCATGCGCATGGACATTGACCCGCCCCGCCAATGCCGCGCGGACATGCTCTATCGGAGCGGGGTCACCAATGCCAGCAGCGTGGTTATAGATGAGATATCTTTGAAATTCCTTTACCTGCTCATCATTGAGCATCGTCTCTGAAAACTCACCGATGCCTGTATTCGTGCCATACATGACTTCTTTCTTTGCAAGCTTATCTTCCAGCATGGCGCGGCAGATTTTGATTCTTTCAAGTGCTTCGGGGGCAAGTTCAACTTTCTCGTTATCTCGCGCAATGGCAACGAGCTTTTCAACTGTAAGGGACGATCCGTCGAGGGTGATGGTCATGAGCATTCTCCTTGAAAATGAAATAAATTATTGTACTCCAAAGCCAAACAGGCAATTAGTGACAAATGACAGGAACATACATAATGAGTTTATCGTCATCTTTACGAGATGAAAGCGAGAGCGCATTTTTTCATAACAATTGGTTTACCCACTATTATTCTGGGTACCTTCCTATTTGTTCTCTCAACGCAAAAGCAGGAGCCCCCACAAATCTTCCCCGCCACGATCAACCGTGACTGCGCTCCGTGGGATGGGTCCGCGTTCACGATGTCAATTCCATTAAATGACGGAACAGTCATTGATATTTCCATCTGGCAAGCCCCAGATATAAACTTCCCTGTCACCTTTTCGTTTCCCGATCATACAGGACAGGTTGGGAATGCCTTGCTTATTCATGAAGTTGACTTGCCTGAACCGTTGAACGGCAAGGTATTCTTCTGGCGTGTAAATCAAGACGGCCCAGTTGAAGGCAGGTTTGATTTTGTCACAGAAGCAGGTCGGGGATTCAAAGGTCAATTCAAAGCAGAGTGGGGGGATGAAATTGTGTATTGCGGATAACGTTAAAAAATACTCGCCGCTAGGATGAGGGGGGCATCCTAACGACGAGCAAGTAAATTATACACAATTATCCCGTTGAATACAAGTGATTTTTCGAACAGGGTGTGGTTTAAAGTTTCGGAAAAAAATGGGAGTAAGATGAGGGAAAAGAGAAAAAGGAGCTTGCGATGAAAAAGGAAAAGCTGCAAGAAAAATGGCATGAAATAAGCGAAGGCATGATCATGGGCATGAGCGAATGGAGAGAAAAACATCCGAGAGCCACGCTGCGAGAAATAGAAGTTGAGATCGATAAGCGGCTGTCAGAGATGCGGGCACGGATGATCGCGGACACAGTGATGAGCAGCCCGAGTGCAACATGGGAGACGGGAGAGGCAGCCGTGTGTCCAAGGTGCGGAGCAGAACTGAAGAAGAAAGGGAAAAAGAAACGAAAGCTGGAGACGCAAGGAGGAAGAGAGATCGAGTTGGAACGGGAATATGGAGTATGCCTGGAGTGTGGTCAGGGGATTTTTCCCCCTGGATGAAGAGCTGGAATTGCTACCCGGGAAACTGACACCGTATGGGCACGAGCGGCTGGTGAGATTATCGAGTTGGGTGCCGTTTGAAAAGGCAGCCGAACTGTTTGAAGATTTTATGGGGATCCGTGTGAACAAGGATGTTGGCCAAAGATATACAGAAGAAGCGGGTGCGCTGTATGAACAGATGCAGAAGGAGGAAGTAAAAGAAATACAGAAGAAAATGCCCAGAGCGGCAACGAGTCCGAACAAGCTGCAGGTTAGCGCAGATGGATGTATGGTGCCATTGCAGCATGGCGTGTGGGGAGAAGTGCGGACGCTGGTAATCGGGGAAGTTCAACCAGCAGTGCAGGAGCATGGGGAAAGTGTTGTGCATACTCGAAATTTGAGTTATTTTTCCAGGAAAGTGAGTTCTCAGGAGTTTGAAACGCTGAGTCTGCCAGAAATGCATCGTCGAGGCGTGGAAAATGCCAAAGAAGTGGCGACGGTGATGGATGGAGCCGAGTGGCTGCAAAGTTTCACAGATTACCATTGTCCGCAAGCAGTGCGTATCCTGGACTTCGCGCATGCGGCAGACCATATCAGCCCAATCGGTGAGTTTCTGTATGGAGAACACACGCAAGAAAGCAAAGCCTGGGTAAGCAAGCGCTTACACCAACTCAAGCATGAAGGTCCGAAAAAAATGTTGTTGGAAATTCAGAAACTGCGACGAAAACATCCGCAAGCCCAAGTGATCACAAGTAACCTGGCGTATCTGAAGAAACGTGAAAAGCAAATCCAATACCCAATCTTTCAAGCGCACGGCTGGCCGATCGGGAGTGGGATTGTCGAGAGTGGCAACAAACTGGTGGTAGAAGCTCGATTGAAAGGGTCTGGAATGCATTGGGCGGAGAAGCATGTCAATCCAATGCTGGCGTTGCGTAATATCATCTGTTCCGGTCGCTGGAAGGAGGAATGGCCAAGGATCGAGGCGCGCATCCGAAACCAAAGATTGGTAAAGCACGAGCTGACGCAACCAGCCGTCATCTCTGGAACGGATGCATTGTTGATTATCCTCAAAGAAAAACTTGGAACGGATCCTTTACCTCCTGACCTATCATCGATCCCAAAAAAACCGAAACCGAATCGCTGGCGTAATTTCAAGCACGGCAAGGCTTTATATCAGCGCAATGATCACCTGCCGAAACTTTAAACCACACCCA
>JBBSCM010000027.1:0-21377 GCA_038250295.1 Anaerolineales bacterium
GCTTCAGAGAAAGGCACCTGGGTCAGACTGTTTGATATTCCAGTTGAGGGCAGGGTGGAACAGGGATTCGAGGGCCTGGATGTCGGCAATCGGATACGTGTTCAATTGATGTCGGTAAACGTTGAGCGGGGCTTTATCGATTTCAAGAAAGTCAGTTCTTCAAAAAAATAAATCAGTCTAACTACGGACGATTCTCTAGAGTTGTCAATATGAGAAGTACCCATGAAAATTTTTATCAATAAACTTGATCCGTTCTTTCGCGCAGTGGAGATAGGCGAGGCGATTCTCAAAGGTATTCGCACCGTTATCGGCGCGGATATCGATGCGCCTATCCTTATCAGCGCAAATCACACCCCGATTACCACCAGAGAGTTGCCATGAGAAAAAAAACGATTGTGTTCGTTCTCCTAACTGCTATTGTGATAATCTCGGTTCTTGTTCTCAGCCCATCAATATTTGGCAGAGCAGCACAACTACCGGCTTCCAGTGGTTTCGGCCCTCATCCGCAGCTGGCGCTTCCCGATCAATCGTTTATTCCAATCATAAAAGTTGCCAAGGCCATTGGCTGGACGGCTGACGAGAAACCCACCGCGGCCGATGGGATGGTGGTTGTCGCGTTCGCACGCGAATTGAATCATCCTCGCTGGCTCTATGTGCTTCCCAATGGCGATGTGCTCGTTGCGGAAACCAATGCGCCGACGCGGCCTGAAGACGCAAAAGGAATCAAGGGCTGGTTCTTCAAGCAATTTCAGAAGAAGGCCGGAGCCGCTATTCCAAGCGCAAACCGCATTACGCTATTGCGTGATGCCGATGGAGATGGAGTTGCGGAGATACGCTCGGTGTTTCTCTCGGATCTGAATTCACCCTTTGGAATGGCGCTGGTGGGAAATATTTTTTATGTGGCGAATACCGATGCGCTTGTTTCGTTTCCATATGAAGAAGGCCAGATGGAGATCACTGCTGATGCCACCAAAATAACGGATCTTCCGGCGGGTTCGATCAATCATCATTGGACCAAGAATCTCGTTGCCAGTGCTGACGGCTCCAAGCTGTATGTTTCCGTCGGCTCCAATAGCAATGCCGCAGAGAATGGCCTTGAACAGGAAGTCGAGCGCGCTGCGATTTGGGAGATCGATCCCCTCACTGGCAGTCATCGCATCTTTGCTTCTGGTTTGCGAAATCCGGTCGGAATGGCCTGGGAACCGGAGTCCGGAGCCTTGTGGGTGGCGGTGAATGAACGCGATGAATTGGGCAGCGATCTGGTGCCGGATTACATGACCGCAGTTCAGGATGGCGGTTTCTATGGCTGGCCATTCAGCTACTACGGGGATCATGTTGACACGCGGGTTGATCCGCAGAACCCACAGCTGGTGGCGCAGGCCATTGTGCCCGATTACGCATTGGGAGCGCATACAGCCTCGTTAGGACTTGCCTCCTCACTAGGCAATACGCTTCCCGCCCGCTTTGAGAATGGAATGTTTATTGGACAGCATGGTTCGTGGAACCGCAAACCGATCAGTGGCTATAAAGTGATATTCGTGCCGTTTACTGGGGGCGTTCCATCAGGCGAACCGATGGATGTCCTGACAGGTTTTGTCAAGGAGAATGGCGAAGCGATGGGCCGACCTGTAGGTGTGATCATCGACAAACTCGGCGCCCTGCTGCTGGCTGACGATGTTGGCAACATCATCTGGCGGGTGACAACAACGAGTCCGTAATGGCGCGAGGAATACCTTGTGGCCGTCAAAAAAAACGTGCCTCTTCTTTGAGGCTGTCTAATTAACGACGATGTTAAAGTCGTCAAAAGGAGAAGTTACCATGAAAGGCTATGTTCAAAACATTGAGGATGTTGCAGTCAAGAATGAAGATTTTCGACAGGTGCTTTACACCGCCAAGAACTGTCAACTCGTTGTCATGGCGTTGAAGCCCAAGGAAGAGATCGGGATGGAGGTACACAAGCTTGATCAGTTCTTTCGTGTGGAGGAAGGGATGGGCGAAGCAGTTCTCGATGGTGTTCGCACAGCCATCAGCGCGGGTTTTGCCGTGCTGGTGCCTGCCGGGTCAAATCACAACATTATCAATACTGGCAGTGAGCCAATGAAACTCTATACGCTCTATTCACCCCCGAATCATCGCGATGGCGTTGTCCATCATACCCGCGCCGAAGCTGAAGCGGATAACGAAGAATTCGACGGTAAAACAACGGAATAGAAATGGCCAAGCGTATATCCCTTCAACTGTGGGATCTTTGGTATCCCCAGGCAGGTGCAACCGGGTTGGCCTTTGCTCGAGGCAGATTGGCAGCCACGAACATACTTATCGTGCATGCCCCGCCCCCATCGCTCACGGTGGAAGTTCGGAGCGACAAGGGCGCTCGCCTGGCCTATAGCCGGGATCTGATGCAGACCGCAGACCGGCCGATGGCGGTGTTGACCCGCCGAGGAAATCGAGTGACGCGTCGGGATCGTTGGCTGATGAAAAAAGATATTGGTCAATTGGTATTGTTACCAGGCGGTGAAGTCGGCGTGCTGATGCAATGGTGGAATGCGGAGGATGGAAGCGAGTGGCGCTGGCAAGTCGAGTTCTACAATCACTCTTAGGAACAGGATAAAAAGCCAATGACAAAAAATGAATATGACTTAATTGTGATCGGAGCAGGCGGTGCGGGCAGTACTGCTGCTGGTAATGCGGCAGGTTCCGGTAAGCATGTCGCGCTGATTGAGCGTGATAAGTTAGGCGGTACATGTCTTAATTATGGCTGTGATCCAACCAAAACACTTTTGCACACCGCCTCAGTCTTGTACCATGCTCAGCACGCCACCGGACTTGGTTTACGAATCCCACAAGCCAAAGTGGACTGGGAAGCGGTACAGGCGCATGTGCGGCAGGTGCAGGATACTATTCGCGGCGGTACGCTTGAACAGGCCCGCGCGGGCATCGAAGCGCAAGGTATTGACCTGTTCATGGGCCAGGCAATGTTCACGTCACCGCATGAAATCCTTGTGAACGGCGAAATATTGCGCGGCAAGCGATTCCTCATCGCGACGGGCACGGTTGCCTTGATACCGGATATTGAGGGATTGGCAGAAACCGGCTACATCACCAATGTGGAAGCCGTGTCTTTGCCTGAACTGCCGAAGCGTCTGGTGGTGATTGGAGCTGGTCCTATCGGATTGGAGTTCGCGCAAATGTTCAGCCGCCTTGGTTCGCAAGTTGTGATACTTGAGCGTGGCAAGCAGCCCTTACCGCGCGAAGATCCCGAACTCGCAATGCTGCTATGTTCGCAGCTTACTGCGGAAGGCATCCGGCTGGAATTTGGGGCTGAGATGCGTTGCGGGGAGATCAATGGGCACGGTAAACATATCCATATTCATGGCGAAAATGGCAAGGAAGAAGATATTGCAGCCGATCAACTTTTAGTGGCAGTAGGGCGGCGACCCGCGTTGGACGAACTCAATCTTGAGGCGGCTGGTGTTCAATATACCGAAAAAGGCATTACGACGGACACAACCTTGCGCACGAATGTGCCGCACATCTGGGCGGCTGGTGACATTACCAGCAAATATCAATTCACGCATGTTGCATCCGATCAGGGCGAGTTGGTAGCGCATAACGTATTTGCGAAAAAGCCGCGAGCGTTCGATGACCGTGTCATCCCGTGGGTGACATATACCGATCCCGAACTCGCGCGGGTGGGTATGTCTGAGGCGGAATTGCAAGAGGCAAAGATCGAGTACCGCGTGGGGCGCGCATACTTCAGCAAACTTGATCGCGCCATTGCCAATGACCAGACCTTCGGCAGTGTAAAACTGCTGGCAGATGCGGATGGAAAAATACTCGGCGGACATATCCTCGGTGCGAACGCGGGCGAGTTGATTGCGCCGGTGATCTACGCCATGCGCTTCGGGCTGACAGCGAAGATGATGGCTGAAGCGATGCTGCCATACCCGACGATGGCTGAGGCAGTGCGCTGGGCCGCCTCTCAATTCTAGTGTTGTATTCATTCTCGAATTCTCTACCGTAC
Source organism: Anaerolineales bacterium (assembly GCA_038250295.1). Taxonomy (GTDB): domain Bacteria; phylum Chloroflexota; class Anaerolineae; order Anaerolineales; family Villigracilaceae; genus Villigracilis. The sequence goes on from JBBSCM010000027.1 coordinate 4,025, forward strand.
ATTTCATAAATTCATGTCGTTGCGAGCCGCAACGAGATCACAGTTAGCGTGAACGGTTTGAATGGTCACTACAAGCATGCAGGCGATATCATCCCGGTGCCAGAGGGTGGCTGCCCAGCCACAAGTCAATAACTATGTTTGCTTGACCTGAAGATATCCACTCCTTAACTCTGTTTCGTCTGGCGGATACGTCACAAATACAACTCCCCCAGATGGCGGAGATAAATCTTCCCCACTCGATGGATGCGGTTGGGGAAGATTTACTGTAATATTAAGGTACGAATTATGATTATGCGGAAGAAGGAACCAGCTTGCAAGTGAAAACCTGCGAAGTAACTATGATATTTAAGAAGACGCCCAACATATGACAGAGAACAACACCATACCAACAGCTTTCACCGAATTGGAAGTCAAATCGAGTGGTCAACCTTTGGGCAAGATCGTATTATCCAAAGGCGCTTCCATCGACCTTGAGCAAAGCTACATCCAGATAAAGGATTCAGAGGTCCGCTACCGCCGGCTCTTCGAGACAGCCAAGGACGGAATCCTGATCCTGGATGGAGATACCGGCCGTATTGTGGATGCCAACCCGTTCCTTCAGGACATGCTGGGTTACTCGGAAAGCGAGTTGATCGGCAAGGCGCTTTGGGAGATCGGCCCGGTCATGAACATTCCCGACAGTCAGGCGGCCATGCGGCAGCTGCAACACAATGAGTACATCCGTTATGAAGACATACCTCTGGAAACGAAAGCGGGTGCGAAAAAACACGTGGAATTTGTCAGCAACGTTTATCTGGTCAATGACTTCAGGGTGATCCAGTGCAATATCCGTGATATCACGGATCGCAAGCGTGCAGAAGACCAGGTGAAGACAACGAATGACGAACTGTTGGTTTTGGTGGATGAACTCCAATGGCGTGACAGGCAAATGCAGTTAATGAATGAAATGAACGATATGTTACAGTCCTGTGTCACACAAGAGGAAGCATATCGGGTCATTACCCTGACTGCAAAAGACCTGTTTCCCGGGCACAACGGCTCTCTCGCGATTCTGCACAGCGTGGATCAGCATCTTGAAGTGGCGGCGCGTTGGGGGGTCGAGGAATTCATGGAGTCCACCTTTTTATTGGAGGATTGTTGGGCGTTGCGGCGCGGTCAAATGCATGAGGTTATCGAACCGCAGGCGGGCTTGCAGTGCAACCATTTTACACAGGCACCACAAGGCGGCTACTTTTGCCTGCCGTTAACGGTGCAGGGTGAAACATTGGGCGTATTATCCCTGATCGATAACGCAGTTATGGAAGGTAAGCACCCGCCTGGTTTGAAGCAACTGGCTGTGACAATCAGCAAAACGATCAAACTCTCCCTCTCCAACCTAAAACTTCGAGATGAACTGCGCGAGCAGGCCATCCATGATCCGTTGACGGGTCTGTTTAACAGACGCTACCTGGATGAAACTTTGTCGCGCGAGCTGCTTATGGCGCAGCGACGGAACGCTTCCGTGTGCGTCGTGATGCTTGATATCGATGGCTTCAAACAGTTCAACGATTCTTTTGGGCATGGTCCCGCTGACGAGATATTGCGCGAGTTTGGGCATGTCCTGCAAGAGCATCTGCGTAAAAGCGATATTTCCTGCCGATATGGGGGGGACGAGTTTGTGCTCATTCTGCCTGATTCATCCATCGCCGATACGCAGGAACGGATGGAACAGATCCGCATATTTGTCAAAGGACTCCAACCACTTCACCATGGTGCGCAAATGCCGGATCTGATCACATTATCTGCCGGCATCGCCGCCATGCCCGAGCATGGGACAACTGAAGCCGAGTTGCTGCGGGCAGCGGATGAAGCCATGTACGCCGCGAAACAAGCCGGGCGCGACCGCATTGTTGTTTACCAGGCAGGTCATTCCTTAACCTGATAGAACAGCATCCAACACCTCATGAAGGTCAATCCTCAGAAATGGAGACGTTATCATGCAAATACTAAATGATCCAGAACTTCGCTACCGCCGCCTGTTCGATACGGCCCAGGATGGAATTTTGATATTGGATGCCAGGACAGGGACGATCGCGGATGTGAATCCATATTTGACGGAAATGCTGGGCTATTCGCGCGAAGAATTCGTGGAAAAAAAACTCTGGGAAGTCGGCGCCTTTAAAGACATTGAGGCCAGCCAGAATGCCTTCGAGGTATTGCAGGAGAATGAAGCCGTTCGCTACGAAGACCTGCCGCTCAAAACGAAGGATGGGCGGATCGTTGAAGTGGAATTCGTAAGGAACGTTTACCTGGTAGGCGACGAAAAGGTGGTCCAATGTAACGTCCGTGATAGCACAGAACGGAAACAAGCGCTCATCAACAAAACACGACGGGCTGAGAATTCCATATGGGACAAACTGACCGGTTTATATAACCACAGCTATATGGAGGAGACTTTGGCGCGTGAGCTGCTGCGGGCCTCGCGCAAACAACTTTCATTGGGCGTAATAATGCTTGATGTGGACGATTTCAAACTCTACTATGGCAGCCTTGGCCGTGCTGCGGGCGATGTGATTCTGCGTGAATTGGGCAGCTTGTTGCTTAAGCACGTCCGCGGAGATGATATTACCTGCCGCTATGGTGATGATGAATTCATCATTGTGCTGCCGGATGCCTCACGGAAGATAACATGGGAGCGCGCTGAGCTTATTTGTGAACATGCCAAACAATCCCGTTTTGAATTCAATGAGCAGGTCCTTCAGGCAGTAACACTCTCCATTGGCGTCGCAGTCTTTCCAGATGATGGCTCAAGCAGCACAACTCTCTTAATGGCTGCGGACCAGGCGCTTTATCGCGCCAAGCGTGAGGGGCGTAACCGCGTAGCAGTGGCGAAATAGAAATTCTTTTGCCTCCCTCAACTGGAGGAGATGAACCTTCCCCGGCTGACGGATGCGGTTGGGGAACATTTGTTGTATTATGACTTTGTGGTGCGCATAGACTCGCGTATTCACCAGGAGAAGAAAATGATTAACTTCCTTATATGGATCATCGTCGGGGCTTTGATCGGCTGGGTAGCCAGCCTGATTATGAAGACCAACAGCCGGCAGGGCCTGATCGCCGATATCATCGTCGGCATTGCAGGGGCATTCGTGGGAGGCTTCTTCCTAAGCCCTATGTTTGGCGTAAGCACAATCAACGAGAGCAACTATAGTATTCCAGCCTTGTTGGTGTCGCTGGGCGGCGCTGTCATTCTGCTGGCAATTTCCAAGCTGTTTCGCAACGTGGCTGGGTTCGTGGTGATCCTCATCATTATCCTTGTCATTTTTATTTATTTCAATTGCTGGCCCATGGCATCAACCTCGGCATTTTGCACCACTGTCAAGTCATTGCCCTTCCTGCAATAGGTCCGCCTATATTGTGCGCGGTCATAAATTGCGGTTTTAGCGGTAGGAAGAAAGCGCAGAAAATTACCATGTTCAGTATAAGTTGCTTCACTTTGCGGACGCTTTGTCTCACAAGGGGATGGTATCCCCCAAGTGGTGGAGAAGAAAACTCCCCAGACGCAGGATGCGCCTGGGGAGTTTGTATCGTAGTATGAGTATATGACCCGCGCATATATAGCCGACGCCAGATCCGAAGAACGTTCTGCCCTGCGCCTGCTGCTTCTTGATCTAAAAATGGAAGTAGTTGGCGAAGCCGCTGACTGGACAACCACGTTAGCGCAGGCGCCAATCTATCGTACAGATATGTTGTTGATTGATTGGGATTTGCTCCCTCTTGCTCCTACAACAGCTCTTGAGATACTTCGAAAGGCATGCCCGGCTGCACTGGTCATTGTTCTCATCAGCCATCTGGACGCCCGTCACCAAGCTGCGCTCTCTGCCGGCGCCGATGCATTTATCAGTAAAGGTGAAACGCCCGAGCGTGTGGCTGAACGCCTGCGCACTGTTGCAATAAGCGTTCGTGAAAGTATGATGCCACCTGGTTGAATGAGAGACTCGAAATCCGGCGCGCAACGCTGTCCCGAGCGCCGGCATAGTTTGGGACGGCTTTTTATAGATGATCCAAGGAGGATCAAATGAACAAAGATGTATTTGAAGGTAAGTGGAAGCAAATCCGTGGCGAGGCGAAAGCCTGGTGGGGCAAACTCACGGATGATGATCTTGATCGCGCGGCCGGCAAGTTCGAAGTCCTCGCTGGCATACTTCAAGAAAAATATGGTTATACCCGCGAGGCCGCCGCAGCTGAAATCGATAAGCGTGTGACGGACTATGAAGCCGGTTTGAAAAAGTAAAACCGAACCTGCCGCTGTCAAGTAAAAAAAATATTGCCATACCCCTTCTCGCGTGAGGAGGGGGCGTCCATCCAACACAGGCAACTGTGAGAAACATATCAAAGGAGAAAAAAAATGAACCTCATCATCTATCTCATCGCCGGAGCGATCGTCGGTTATATTGCCAGCAGGATCATGTCCACAAATTCACAGCAGGGCACGCTGCTTGACATCGTAGTAGGTGTCGTTGGTGCGTTCATCGCCGGGTACTTCATCAGCCCGCTTTTAGGCATAGGCACGATCAATGATGCCATCACCATTCCGACCATGCTCGTGACGTTGCTTGGCTCCGTCGTTCTGCTGTGGATCGTAAAGCAGGTCCGCCGCTGATAGGAATCAAGCTGACCGTTTCGCGTAACCTTTAGGTCACTAAATAGTGGGCATGGCTCCTCCATATTTATGAGAGCCATGCCTGGAAAGTAAGGCAAAATGTCAAACGATAATAGAGTTTCAGCAGTCAGAACATCCCAAAGCGAACCGGAACGGGAGCAGCGTATTTTCTCCTTCAAGCTCACTCAATTGGTCTGGTTGTTGTTCGGGGTCCTTGAAGCGCTAATTGCGCTTCGCATCGGACTTAAGCTGATTGGTGCCAATCCCGAGAGTCCTATTGTGGCCCTGATCTACGGATTCACCTACATCTTCCTGTTCCCCTTTGAAGGATTGGTGGGGTCCCCAGCCTCCGGCGCCATGGTACTTGAGCTTTCTTCCATGTTTGCAATGCTGATCTATGGCTTGATCGCCTGGGTTGTGGAAAGAACCGTCTGGCTGATCTTTTACCGTCCGCGCGGTCCGCTGGTAGCCGTTACAGAAACCAGCACCAGCGAACACCACGATACCCCATAAATAAAATAAAACGGAGAAAATATCATGATCAATGAGAATCAAACACCCACACTACATAATAATTTTGTAGGTATTTTAGCTGGCATGCTGATCGGCGGTCTGGCCGGCGCTGTCACGATGCTCCTGCTGGCGCCTCAATCTGGCGAAGAGACCAGAATGCGACTACAGGAAAAAGGCATCGAACTGCGCGATCGAACCACCGGGATGGTGGCAGAGACCATGGCGCAAGTACGCTTGAACGCGAACAAGCTTACGGTCGGCGGACGCGAGAAGATCGATGAATTTAAACAGCATGGCAAGGAATTGGCTGTTGAGCAATTAGACCGCGTATCTGAAGTTGCGGAAGCCGGGAAGAAAGCGATCAAGGGTTCTTGATCGCGGTATTCGCCAACGCGCCGTGAATTTGAACGATCAAAATAGGATTCACTCAAAGGAGAATTAACATGAATACAGGTCAATTGAAATGGATCTTGCTCGGAATCTTTTTAATCATCACCGGCCTCGGTCTTCTCGGCGTTGGTGTTGGCGGAATATTAAGTGTCATTGCGGGAGTCTGCGCGTTGATTGCCGGTATTTTGTTCATCATCAACCGCTAATAGTCCCAATAGCTTCAGAGCACAGCCTCAGGGAGGCTGTGCTCCTTCTTAAATATTCTCATTCCTTCTTGTTATGCGTATCTCTCAGAGCGGTGTCGACGCCACTGGAGATCATTCAAAGGAAGATCGCTTTGCTCATGTTAATGATCCTGCTATTGACCATGATCTGGTCGTTCAGTTTATTTGGTCAGGCGGCGTTTCCCGGCGCTCCCCATAATGGCGGTTTCACCTATATATTGTCGGTTCTTATTGTTATCCTCATTATCGTTAAATCCCTTTCCTATCTGTAGCGGCAATATTTTTAATTGCCGCCCATTTCTGAAAACGCAAAATATCTTGATGGCTTGAAGTTCCTTTCCGCGTGTGAAGTTTAGTGGAAAACATCCATGCCGTTGAACGAGTGGAGTGAACATGTCCCCAGAGCAAGTAATCAATACGGATCCTGATAAATTTTCAAGGTGTGAAGAACGAAAGCCGGCGCCTGCTTATAACAAAACCCTCAGCTCGTCCGAAAAGACTGATGCCGACATAAAAGAAAATATATTCCAGGCGTTCTGGAAGGATAATTTCCTGCGAGCGATGGAATATGACGAAATTGACGTTCATGTAAAAAATGGGATCGTTCACTTGAGCGGACATATCGTGAACACGTCCAGCCAGAGCCGGATTGAAGAAGTCATTCGAGATATTACCGGCATCCTGGAAGTAAGGAACAATCTTGTTTTGGATGACAAACTGACACTTGAGGTTGCCGCTTCGCTCGGGAAGCTGGAGCATACTTATGGCTGCAAGTTCTTTACGGGCGCATCGCATGGGGTTGTGTCAATAAATGGCGTCGTCAGTGCTGAAAATATAAAATTGCTGGCCGAGAGGTGCGCAGCTGGTAATCCAAATGTCCGTGGCGTGATCAATAATGTGCGCGTTTCCGGGGTTGAGTTGAGATCACCAGATCAACCATTCCTGCAGCCTGCAATCGGAGAGATCATATATTTTATCGGCGGGCTCTCCGGCGTTGTAAAGCAGGTAATTATTGACCCAAATAATCGGCGTGTGATTGCCATGTCCGTCCAGGGAAATTTTACGGACCGACAGCAGGAACTCAAATCCTTGAACCATGATGCAGCCGGGTCTACGGAACGGCTTGTCGTTATACGTATGAGCGCAGTGCGCTACCTGACCAAGGTCTCGGGATTTCTAAATATCCACAGCAATGAAAGAAAACGATACAAGGAATTCGATCCCGGTCATTTTTATACACCGGGCGAGGATTGGAGCGCCCCCTATCCTTACTGCCCCGGTGACGTGCTCTTTGCTGTAGAACAACAGGATCTGGAGAATCAGACTTTACAAGACTTTTCCCGGGTTCCATTTGTTGTTGGTTTTGAAGAACAACTGGTCGGGGAAGAACTCGTTGTCAATGACAGTTTGGGTGGGTAAAAATGAAAAGGAAACTATCCAACTGGAAGTTGTTTTATTTTTTCAAGCAGTTATTTCACAACGAACACCCGGATCATAAGTCGGAATCGAAGAAAAGCAAAGTTGCGGCTGAAAACGTCCTGCGATGGGAGGATGATGGCGGGCCAGTGGTTCAAACTGGCGATCCAATCCCCCAAGTGGCGGAGAACGAAACTCCCCAGCCGAAGGATGCGGCCGACAGCGATTCGGTGTAGGATGAATTGTAGAACAAATCAATCAAAAGGAGAAATCAAATGCTTACCTGGATCATTGTAATTCTGCTCATACTATGGTTGCTCGGATATTTTGGCCCGAATGTCTATTCCGGCATCCCACGCAGCGGCAACGTTGTCCACACCTTGCTCGTTATTGCCGTCATCCTCATTGTTTTGAGGCTGTTGGGGATCGTGTAGTTTCCGTTTCGTTGAAGACAGATGTGCAGCCTAACAGGCTGCACATCTGTACTCTACACAGGAAAGGAGTTTTGCGATGTTATACACTGTCATAATAGTTCTAATAGTACTGTTTTTGATCGGCTATTTGCGATAAGGCCAACAAACTTGATCATCACGACTTTGAAGGAGAAAATTCATGAAGAAGTGCAATGAAGTAATGACGAAAAACCCCGTTTGCTGCCTGCCAAATGAGATGGTTTCACAAGCAGCGGATTTGATGAAGAGCAAGCAGGTGGGTTCGATACCCGTTATTGAGAACGAGCAGACCAAAAAACTGGTCGGTATCGTGACCGATCGCGACCTGGCCTTGAAGATCGTGGCCGAAGGTCTGGATGCCAAAACTACGAAAGTGGAGACAGTCATGACCCGCAAGGTAGTGACCTGCCATGCTGAAGATGATCTGCAGAAAGCGCTCGATGCAATGTCTGAGAATCAATTGCGCCGTATTCCCATTGTAGACGACGACAATAAGGTTGTTGGGATCATTGCCCAGGCAGATGTGGCGACGCGCGTCGATCAGCCGAAAAAAACTGCTGAAATGGTGAAGGAAATTTCTCAAGCCAACTAGCAGGCTGTCGGAGAGAAGTTTGTTGAGACGAAAAACGCCAATTTGAACCGCCAGGAGCGCACATCTGCCCTGGCACCGCCCACCAGGGCAGTGTAGTGTGCTTCGCGGTAAAAATGCCTGCCGACGGTGTTCTCCGACAAACTCCTAGAAGTAAAAGAATGATCGGCAAACGAAAGAGGTATGAAATGTCTGCCAAAAGAATGAGCAAATCCCAGTTCGTGACTACCCTGTCCGAGAAAAGCGGCCTTAATAAAAAGCAAGCCACGTCAGCGCTTGATGTGATCAATGCGATGGTCGCCCAGCAACTTGGCAAGCGCGGACCGGGCGAAGTCCTCATACCAGGATTGCTTAAATTGAATGTAGTAGTTAAGCCTGCCACACGCCAACACGAAGGCGTCAACCCATTCACCAAGGAGCCGATGACCTACAAGGCAAAAGCGGCCCGCAAAGTAATAAAGGTAAGGCTTCTCAAAGCATTGAAAGATGCTGTATAAGCCTCTGCCAGCTACTTCGGCATTTTCGCTGGTGCAGCTGGCAGTATTCTGTCGGTTGAATTGAAAAAATTAACATGACTGCCATACGCCGCAATTACCATCTTCCCTCGATTTTCGCATCGATATTGATGCTCATGATTCTGTCCGCGTGTAATGGAATGACGGTGACGCCCTCTGTGCCTGACCAGGGACTGATCGCGCCGATATCGACGGAAATTAGTACGCCTTGTGTTGCATGCGCGCTTACCCAGCAAAAGGTCGACGCCGATAATCAGGCGGCGGCTACTGCTGAAATTGTCCGAGTCAATGCGCAGGCAGCTTTGGATTCAGCCAATGCAACCTTGATCGCGGTCCAAACCCAGGATCAAAGTGATGCCAATGTGATTGCGGCTCAGATCGCTGCCACCGCCGAATTTGCTCGCGCGAATGCAGAAGCAACTTTGAATTCAGCCGGGTCGACACAAAGCGCCGCATTGACTCAGGATTCGATCAGCCAGACCCAAGTGGCAGGCCTGGCAACGACGGACGCGTTTGCGGCCAGCACTCAGACATCCGTTGCAAATACCATCGCCACGCAAACCCAGTCTGCCGCGGCGACGTCAGAGTCGAATGCCCGTCAGAGTGAAGAACAAAAGCAGGGATCAACTGCCACGATATGGATGTGGTGCTTTCCGACCTTTGTTTTGATGTTCGTCGTTTTTGTACTTTGGGGACTCTGGCGTTGGCAAAAAATTCAGCAGGCCGCCACCACGCAGCAGGCTGTTCAAAACGCGGTTGACCGGTTGCCGGCACCCGCACCTGAAGTTAGACGTCATCGCCATGATGATGAATTACCCTACATTGAAAGTGACATTGTCGATAGCGGCTATCAGGTCACAACACCCGACGATCAGGTGCATCAATGGCTTGACGAAGTCAAGAACAAGCTTCTGGACAATGATAATAAGGATGAAGAAGAAAAAAATGATACCACAGACAATTGATTCGCAGAATTTCGTAAAAAAAACACGGCAAATCAGAGCCCGGGTATCAACAATTCTGACGAAATGGGGGTTACTGCCTCGATTTAAACGGTGGCGATTGGCACAAGATCCTGAGACTGGAATGATCGTCCTGTTTGGCATACTTAACAATAAATATATAGCCGAGCATACCTCAACTCCCTTCAGCAATTATTTTGATCCGCATTTATTGCATGATCTCGCAAATGAATTGCAGGTACAGGTGGTGTCCTGCAACAGCGACGGCCTCCGCTATGCGTTCGTCCTGGAGCGCGGTCAGCTTGGAAAATTACCAACGCATATAGACTTTCCCTTCGTTGAAGACACCAAAGTTTTAGTCAGGGTCGTTTACGGAGACACATCGCAATCTGTGCCCGTTCCAACTGTAGATGCCGGGGCGGTTGATGATCAGAGGTTGGTACACCTGGGCGTGGGCGCTTTCTTGAAGGTATTTGACGATATTAAACTCAGAGACGATGCCGCCGCCTTACAGCATGCTGCTCAAAATCTGCCTGAAATTGTAGTAATAAATGAGGAAGAATTCAATAAACGGGTGGCAGGGCATGAAGCCAACCGGCAAAGGAGTACGCGTATTAAGAAGTTATTCGATTAGAGGACTGGATGGCTTCAAGAGTTGCAGAACACCCGGCCAGGAACAAATAAAACCTGTACTGTTATGTTTTAAAATAAAGGAGAAATAAATAATGGGACACAAAAGCGTAAGTAAACGCAAGCCTAAAAAAAATAATTCGTTTTCCACTGGCAAAATCACGGGTGCTTCGAAGAATACACTCTCGGGCGAAAACCTGCCTGTACAGCCATTTGTGACAAACAATGGGGCCTCTCTTAATAAAAGCGGTACGAATCCTGCTGCTGGATCGAGTAAAAAACACAGAAAAGGAAAGTAAGCATTCGTATGACGGAGTGATGTTTATCGTTTTAAGTATTCTCAAGGAGAATTGGCAATGAAACTGAATCTGCTCTTTATCATCATGGACCTGCTTACCTTGCTGGCTTATCCGATCGTGTTTATCTATGGATTATTGCGCCGATTTTCAAGATTAAAAGAAAACATTGTTCCGGTCAATTGAAGGGCCGCCGTCTCCGTTACATCAGATAGACGGCTCCTTGGAAATTATTTTAATAAAGAAAATTGTGAACATGTGAAAGAAAGGTGATTATGCGTACTCAAGAGATTTGCTTTCCGAACCAGCAAGTGCTCTGCGTTTTCCCTAAAGAGCGTTTAGATCTGACACAAGCCATCTCTGAATTGTGGTTGGCTGACAATTACCCAGTTATCGTATTGATTGGCGGTGAAATTGATCGGCAGCAGGAAGTCATGACTCAGCTGGCAATCCAAACCATTTCCAGGATCGCGGAGGATATAAATGCCCTGGTCATTTGCGGAGGCACAGACATGGGCGTTATGGCCGAAATTGGCCAGACACGCTGGCAAAATCATTACAAATTTCCTTTGGTTGGAATAACGGTTGAAGAGTGGGCCACCTGGCCGGGCGGTCCACGCAGCACGAACTTTTTATGGTGGGGACACCAACGATTTCCGTTAGAACCTCATTGCTCCCATTTTATTCTTGCGCCTGGCAGCCAGTTTGGGGATGAGTCTCCCTGGATCGTTGAGGCAGCAACCATCCTGTCCAAAGCGCATCATTCTGTAACGATCTTGATCAACGGCGGCGAAGTCTCCCGGAAAGACATTGAATTGAGTTTGAAGATCGGCCGTCCTGTCATAGCCATGAGTCATACGGGACGCCTGGCAGATGAAATAGCAAGACAACCCAATCGCCACAAATTGATTACCGTAGTCCCGGCAAATGCTGAGCAGAGAATTATCGATGTGATTCGTGCAACGCTGTCGGTTGCTCAAGAAAGTGTGATGTCTCCATCCCTTATTGATCTGTTGCTAATGGAGGCGTTTGCAAAAATGAAGCCAGCTTCAGAAAATATTTTCGGCGTAGTTGATAGATACGACGGCATACCGCCTGAATATAATAATTATAGGATCGGACCAGGATGACGAATATATCAGACTAGATTTTTGAGTTGCACCATTATTGAAACCCAATAATATTAAGAATTTCAAAAGGAGAAAATCATGTTTCCAATTGGCGATGACAACACTTCTCGAAGAACAGTTCCAATAGTTACTTATATTCTGATCGTGCTGAATGTGCTCTTTTTTCTGGTGGAGCTTAATGGCGGCGATGCTTTTATTATGCAGTGGGCGTTCGTGCCCAGCCGCTTCCTGGCCAACCCTGTAGCTGATTTCCCAACCCTCTTCACTTCCATGTTCATGCACGGCGGCTGGGTCCATTTGGGAGGCAACATGCTTTATTTATGGATCTTTGGTGATAATGTGGAAGATCGTTTCGGTAAGGGTGGGTTCTTGATCTTCTATTTGCTTTGCGGGCTTGCAGCAACTGCAGCCCAATTGGCATTCAGCCTTGACTCAAATATCCCCAACCTGGGAGCATCTGGAGCGATAGCTGGTGTGCTCGGCAGCTATCTCTTATTTTTCCCACAAGCAAGGGTCAGCGTCCTGCAAGGGCAGCGGATCATCCCGGTGCCTGCATTGATGGTAATCGGGCTTTGGTTTGTTCTGCAGCTCTTTAGCGGTATAGGCTCCATAGCTGCCACCGCAGATACAGGCGGCGTGGCTTACATGGCACACATTGGCGGATTTGTTGCCGGCTTTATATTGACATTTTTGTTCAGAGGAAACCCAAGGGCGCGCTTAACTGGCTAACCCAAGCGCTTGTAAATTAATAACTTCCGTCATTGCGAGGAGGATGCGCTTCCCGACGAAGCAATCTCCCTCACAGTATAGGAGATTGCTTCGCCAAAGAACGGCTCGCAATGACGGAACTGAGGGAAATTATATTTTACGAACCCTAAGTTGGTACACGGTAAGCTGCTCCAGCTTTCAAAATCAAAAGTAAGTAGGCGAGACTGTGCTAAAAAATCTTCCCGTGGATCTTGAACTGGCGGGAAGATTTTTTATATTCAGAATAAACGAGGAAAGACCACAGTGCGGGGAATCTGCATATACCTGTCCTTCGTAATACTTAATCACTCACCTTGCACAGTTTTGCCTGCTCATATATCGTACCGCGACATTTATGTCGCCTTTCACTCAAGAGCGGTAACTACTCAGCCATAGGTTTATAATCACCATATATGGTGGCTCGTGGTCAAATTAGCAAAAACATTCCACAGATTGCGCCACCGTATGTAGCCAGAAAATGCAAATCGAGAGTTTTTTGCCACATATAGCGTTTTTTGCTAAAAAGGGCTGAGTAGTTACCAAGAGCGACATAAATGTCGCAATACCTATGTAAGATGAAACTGAATCGCGCAAGGTGAGTTAATCAGATTTGGGCATGGGCGGAGTGAGTCATTTCTTTTGCCTTGAATCGAGATATTTTTTACAGCGGTTATACTCAGAATTGCATCTCATAAGGCGAGTTAAGCAGTAAAATCCAATATACTTTTACCTCGAGGTAATATGCCCAAAATAAAAGCTGTCAATCATGTTGCTGTTGTCGTGGACGATATGGAAAAATCCCTTTTGTTCTGGCGCGACGCGCTCGGGATCGAACTTCAAGAATTGCGGGATGTCCCTGCTGAAAAATCACAAGTCGCATTTTTGCCGGTCGCCGCTGCCGAAGTGGAACTCGTCATGCCCACTACTGACGATTCTGGCATCGCCAAATATCTTGCCAGGCGCGGCCCGGGCCTGCACCACATCTGCCTTGAAGTGGATGATATCGAAGGCATGCTGGCACAATTAAGATCAAAGAACATCCGTCTCATCAACGAAGAAGCACGCACCGCCGCAGACGGAAAGAAATATGCGTTCATTCACCCAGAGTCCACGGGCGGGGTTTTGGTGGAACTGTATCAGCTGTGATTTTGCTCAAAGTGCCGTAAACTGAGCTTATGCTTGTCATTGAAAAGAACATAACCAGATGCTCTTCGTCCTGAGCGGAGTGAGCGCTCGTCGAAGGTAGTCGAAGGACAGATTCAAGCGAAGCCCTGATAAAATAAAAACATGCCAGAGAATATTGAATCTATTTTAGTGGATGAGTGTGGTCTTGTAAAAGACCGCCCGATCATTGTTGGCGTGTCAGGCGGCCCCGACAGCCTGTGCCTGATGGAAACTTTGCGGCAGGCCGGCTATGCCGTTATCGTCGCTTATTTCGATCATCAACTTCGGCCTGAGTCGAGTCAGGATGCGCGCATGGTGGAAAAGACCGCCGCACGTTTAATGCTTGCCTGCGCGATTGATGGTGCGGATGTCCGTGCTTATGCTGAAAAGAAAAAACTTTCCATCGAAGAGGCGGCACGCAACCTGCGTTACAATTTTTTGTTCAACCTTGCGCGCCAACGAAAAGCCCAGGCTGTGGCGGTTGGTCACACTGCTGACGACCAGGTGGAAACCATTCTCATGCATTTCCTGCGCGGCAGCGCCCTCACTGGGTTGAAAGGCATGTCTCATCGTTCGATCATCAAGATGTTTGACCCTGAGATCCCGATTGTGCGTCCCTTGCTGAATATGTGGCGCGAAGAAACCGTTCTATATTGCGCGGTCAACGGTCTCCGTCCGCATTATGATTCAAGTAATGATTCTCTTAATTTTCAGCGCAACCGCATCCGTCACCTTTTGATTCCCAATCTTGAAACCTACAATCCAAAGTTTCGCGAGGCCGTGATGCGCATGTCCCAATCCCTTAAAGGTGACTATAGCTTTGTGATGGAAACCCTGGAGAATGCCTGGCAGAATACCGTGACCGCCATGGATGAAGAGGTGATCACCTTTGACTCTGCCCTGCTCGCGGGGTATTCGATCGGACTCCAGCGAAACCTGGTCAAACATGCCATGCAGACTCTGCGCCCCGAGGTGGATGTTAGCTTTTCCGTTCTTGAGCGCGCGACGAATATGCTTAAGTCTGGCACTCATTCCTCACGTGTGGATTTGAAAGCCGGCTTGCGCATGTTCCGCGAAGCGAATCGGGTTTATATCTGTTCGTTGGATGCAGAATTGCCGTTCAATCTTTGGCCGCAATTGATGGGGGTGGATGCGGTGCCAGTTGTAATTCCTGGTCAGGTTCCGCTGGCGGGCGGCTGGAGATTCAATTGTGAGCGCTGGCGTCTCCCCGGCCTGGCGAGGGAACAAGCCGAACGGAACGAGGATCCATTTCAAATTTGGCTGGATGCGGAACAATTTCCCGAATCGCTTCAGTTGCGAACACGTCGCCAGGGAGATCAATTTGCGCCGCTCGGCCTGGATGGGCATTCCCAGAAACTTTCTGATTTTTTTGTGAATGAAAAAATGCCCCAGCGTGCGCGCGAGCGCTGGCCCTTGTTGTGTGCTCAAAATGAAATTATATGGATACCTGGTTATCGCCCCGCGCATCCCTACCGTTTGACTACTTCAACACGGAAGGTTGTCTATTTTTCAATATCCCGCCCGCCTGAAAAGATCATGGAATAGAAAATTAAAATCGTCGTTGCGAGGGCGTTCTTGTTCTTAGCTCGAAGCAATCTCCTTGTTGTAGTTGTATGGGAGATTGCTTCGTCAGGAAGTACACCCTCCTCGCAACACTTGCGCAGCACGCCAGTGCAGTGTGACGAATTTTTTTATTTCATTTCGCCATTCAATTGTTTCAATTTGATAAACAACTCACGCCATTGGATCTTTGACACGCCGAGTTTCTGTCGGATCTTATCCGGCTCAATGCCTGCTTGATAATCACGCAGGGCGCATGTCCAACGGCACATATCAAAGGATAAGTGTTTCGTGAGGCTGGCTTCCGTGCCAATATCTTCAAGCAGGTATTCCAGCCTGCGCGGCGACCAGGCAAAGACCTGGTCAATCGGCCGATATTGCTCAAGGTATTCCTTGTATGCGCTGATCCAGTCATCATCCAGATCTATTTTGCGTTCCTTGTAGCGATTGGCTGGGCTGGCGTAGCGGACGAATAGATGCGGCCCATTCTTTGCATCCAGGTCAACGTGGTTGATGTGGATGCCGAGACATTCGCTTTTCTTGATACCAGTGGTAAGAATCAGGGAGACCAAAGCGTATGGGCGCGCATCCGGCTTTTCATCACGGCGGTGGCGGTCTGCGGCGAGCAGGACAGCCTCGTATTCATCTTCGGTCAGCACTTGTGGCAGCGGGCTGATGGCAGAGCGCTGCAAAACTTTTTCTGCAGGGTTCAAAGTTAATGTACCATGCTGATGCAGCCAGCGGAAGAATGACTTTACCGAGGTAATGCGCCTCGATAAAGTTTTGGGGCTGCATGGAATGCCGCGCTCTTTTTCCATCCACGCGAAGAAGCGGTTGAGGTCATCTGTGGTGACAGAGCCAATGGCCTGATCAGGGGCGAGGAATTGAGTGAGTAATCGAACATCCGAAAGAAAAGCCTTGACAGTATTCGATGAACGTCCCTGGTCATACATGAACATTTCCCAGCCATTGATCGCGGTGGGGAGCAGGGTCTTTGACGTAATGTGTGCAGAATCAGTTGTTTTTGCCATGGTCCTATCCTTGCTTGCAACTATAATAACAGCGCATAGCCTTTTCGTATAGTTTAGCGAATATAGGAGGCCTTGTCAACGGGGGAATATTGCAAAATCACTTTGCAGATTTAGAAAATCTGCAAAATCTGCATAATCTGTGGATAAAGTTTCTTTTAATTAACTCACCTTACGCAGTTTTGCCTGCTCATATACTGTACCGCTACTGTACCGCGACATTTATGTCGCCTTTCACTCAAGAGCTACATAAATGTCGCGGTACTTTTGTAGGATGAAACCGAATCGCGTAAGGTGAATAATTAATGCGAAAGATCCTGCGGCTGGAAACAAGGTTCGTATTCGTAGCCGAGAATGACGCGGTATTGCGTTGGGTTGTTCGCGTCGGGGAGGGAAATTACATTTGCAGAGAACAGGCCGAGGGTGGAAATGATCGTCTGCCGCTGCGCAGGATCCTGCCCGGGTGTGAAATCCATGATGATGGAGGAGGCATAATCGCGGCGGTCGGCTGGCGAAATAATGGTTTGATAGCCCGCGTAGTTGAGGCGTGATGCGGCGAGAGCATCCCACGTTTCTGATGGTGCGCCGTTCTGCACCTCCACTGTGATGGATTGACGCTCCACCGCAAAAGTGGAAAGGGTGTTGGCTTCGATAAGCATTTGCGCCAACTCAGCATCGTTTGGCAATAACACAGATGCGCCGCCCGGCGTCGTCCACGAACTGACATACGGCGGGCGGATGTAATAACCGCGAATATTTGCATTCGTGAAATTGAGGGCGTACGGTGACATTCGTAACAGATCCGTGAGGCCAAGGTCTGTGACTACGGTGCTGGAGAAATCATTGTAAAGCTGCGGGATCTTGCTGAAGGTGTCTGTCCGCAGCGCCTGCCCAAAGATGGCGCGTAATACTTCCTGCTGACGGCGTCCTCGGTCAAAGTCATTGGATTTGGAACGCGCACGCGCATACCATAAAGCGAGGTCGCCATCCATATGGATTTGGCCGGGGCCGACGGTATAAAGCCACCAATTGATTTCATCGTAAATATCGTAGGATGGATCGATCAGTCGCCAA
>JBBSCM010000028.1:0-21345 GCA_038250295.1 Anaerolineales bacterium
CAGCGCGGTGCCAATGCGTTTAAAGAGTGTCGAGATTTCAGGAATGGGCAGAGACCCGTTGACCAGGCGGTCGGCGAGCGAGCCGCCCGAGATATAGCGCATCACAATGAAAGGCTGGTCTTCATGTTCCCCAAAATCGTAAACGGGGACAATGGCAGCGTGTTCAAGCGTGGCAATAACTTCCACCTCGCGTTGAAAGCGTGCGCGGAATTGCGGTTCGAAGGTAAACTGACGGGGCAACACCTTTATCGCCACCTGGCGTTTGATGAGAGGATCACGCGCCAGATATACAATTGCCATTCCGCCCCGCCCCAACTCCTGTATCACTTCATAACGGCCTATATTCATTGGGCAATCTCCAATCCGGCATCGCTTTTTATTAACGCATTCCCACTTTCAATAGATGAAAATATCAGCACTGGCTTGATATGTATTCCATTAAACGTCGGCATTATATCACTTTCGAGGCCTTATTTATCTGCTACGATGGGAGGCATGGCGTTGTTTAATTGGAATTCCAATCCCATAATCTGAATTCCAATTCTTGACTCCTCGATGGATTCGCAGGACGTTCAATGGCAACAGCTGATGCATAACGAGCATCCACCTCCAGGGAAGCTAATATCCAATGCGCAGCTTCATCTGGATCTGGGCGGGTGGAGCGAAGGATGGCAGGTTCATTTGGAGTAAGGGAGACATCAAAACTCTCCAAAGGCAGCGATAAGCCTACTCCTTGAGCCTTGATATATGCCTCTTTGCGCGTCCAACAGGTGAAAAAAGCGACTTCTCTCTTTTCAAGCGGTAATGCTTCCAACTCAGCCACTTCAGATTTCGAGAAGTATTGCCGCGCAATGACATATGATGATATGCCCTGGCGAATGCGCTCCACATCTACACCGACTTTGCGTTCGCGAGTTACTGCCACCAAGGCAAAGTCATCAGAATGCGAGAGATTGAATTCAAGGCTGTGATCTTGCAATGCAGGCTTTCCATAGTAATTTAGAGAAAAATTTAGTTGATTTGGCTTGCAGTGACGATACTGCGTGAGGGCATGGCGCAGGAATCCATGGGCAGCGATGAAGCGGTTTCTATCCGCTGAGAAGTGAAAGCGCGCGGCACGTTGCGTTTCATTTGCAGAAAGAGTTGCCTCAAGCAACTTTCGTGAGGCATCTGGCAGATTCAGACGGGCGCGCCAGACATCGACCTGATGAGACTGCAAATCCAGGACATCAGTTGGATTCGACCAAACAGAATAAGAATTATTTTTTGGCATGAGACGATGTTGCCTCAATAGCGATGGAATCCATGACTGATTCTCTGGCAGTGTTGATGAAGAAGTGGTCACCGGGAAAGTATCCTGATTTAAAATTGGAATTGGTTTGCGATGCCCAACCTTCGATGCGTTCTTGACTCACGCGTGGATCACCCAATCCCCCGAAGGCGATAATGGGGATATTAAGCTGAGGCTCGTTGGGAGTGTAGTGATAATTTTCGACGGCTTCAAAGTCGGCGCGTAATATTGGAAGGAGCAACCGCATTACATCAGGTTGATCTAATAATTCAGCAGGAATGCCATTGAGTTGATGCAGCGATTCTATAAATTCCGTGTTGGGTAATGCGTGGATGGGTGGATGTGGATCCGACAGGTGAGGCGCACCACAGGCAGAGATAAACAAGATATTGGGTTGAGGAAGATTCTTTCGACGCAGGTGACGAGTGAGTTCAAAAGCGAGCAGGCCTCCCAGGCTGTGTCCAAAGAAAGCAAAAGGTCTATCTAAAAGTGGCTGGATAGCCTGCGAAAATTTCCCGACTAATGATGTGAGGCTATTGATCGGAGCTTCATTGTGCCTTGAACCTCTCCCAGGGTAATGAGCAATCCATGCCTCCATATTGCCGGGAAGTTCGGCAGACCATTTGCCAAACACTGACGGACCACCTCCAGCGTATGGAAATAAGAACAGGCGAGTATCCGCCTCTGGATTGACTTGCGGACAGACGAACCAATTGTTTGAATTGGACAAGTCAGAAATCACAGCCGCTGGATTCACATTGTTTTAGGCTCAGGCTTCTCGAGGAAACCACGCGGGATGAAATATTTAAAATATGCGGAAAGCAATTCGGTATTCACCGGATGACAATGAATGCCGCTGCCGTTCAAGCCTGTCAGTGTATTGCTGAGATCGAACTCCGGCATGAAGACCTGTTTCTCTTCCACTTCTTCGATCAAAGGCAGGTACGGTTCCCATCCATCGGATGGCATGTGAGCGACCTGTTTGAAAAGTTCTGCGCGCCATTCGTCGAAAGAGACTGTACGGGCGTGGAGTCCCTGGCTCGTAAGCCAGTCAGCCAGTTTGCTAAAGTGAAGCGGCTCGGGGTTATCCAAATGATAGATCCTGCCCAGGTTTTCAGGGTCCTTGGAAAGATGCAGGATCGTGGTGCTGACAAAATCCACAGGCACGATGTTAACCATCACATCCAGGTTGGGAAAGCTGCCCAACATCACACAGGCCCGAGTCATGCTTGAAATAAGATTATCTGTATTCCACGCGCCGCTGATGCTATGACCAGAAACCAGACCCGGACGATAAATGGCATAAGGGATGCCTCGCGCACCCGCCTGCGCGACCAACTTCTCCGCAACCCACTTGCTCTGAGCATACCCGCCGAAGGGAGCGCCGACCTGATCAAGATCAACATCCTCTCGGAAAATACGACCATCGTTAATGCCGCCCGAATACAGAATGGATAAAGTGGAAACCAGGTGAACTGGTTTCAATCTTATTTGACATGCGAGCCGCAACACTTCCTGTGTGCCAAGCACGTTGGATGCTTTATGCGCGAGATAGGGATAAACAAAGTTGACCATTGCGCCGTTGTGATAGATCACATCGATTTCATTTGCCAGATGTCCAAAGTCCTGATCTGTGAGGCCCAGTTGAGGTTCACCCAAATCGCCGAGGATCGGTTGGATGCGGGAATTAAAAGATTCATCCCACAAGGAATAAGCATCCAGATTGCGCTTCAACCTCAGTCTGCCCTGTTCCAAATCATCCGCGCGCAACAGACAATGAACTTGCGCGGATGTCAGCTTAAGCAAATCATGAAGCAGGAACGCGCCAACAAATCCTGTAGCGCCAGTTAACAAAATGTGTTTCGGTTCTTTAACATGTTCATAAACAAGATCGCCAGCGGTGATGCCCGGGTCAAGCTGTGCCTCCGCATTCAACTCATCCATACTCAATTGACCGCGCTGAATGAAATTACTGTGACCCACATGCACCGACTCGCGTTCTCCCCTTATCGCCCTCTCGATTGTTTGCGCCAGGTTTGAAACAGTAGGCTGCTCGAACAATGCCCGCAGGGGAAGTTGTGCGGCTTCGAGCGTGTACTTCTCGCGCAAAAGAAAAACCAGACGTGTTCCTAATAATGAATGACCACCTAAATCAAAGAAGTTATCGTTCACGCCCACAACAGATTGGCCGTTCTGGTTTTCCAATCCCAACACCTGGGCGCAAATTTCAGCCAGTTCCAATTCCAATGGTGTGCGCGGCGCGACATATGGCGCGCGAAGGTCGGGACGTGATTGTGACGGTTGTGGCAACGCTTTGCGATCCACTTTTCCATTCGGCGTTAGCGGCAAAGATTCCAAATTGACAAAGATGGACGGCAGCATATATTCAGGAAGTTTTGTGCGCAGGAACTCGCGCAATTGACTGGGGTCCGCCTCTCGCTCCGCGTCATCCGAAGCTGGTACCACGTAAGCAACCAGACTCGCGTCTGACGATCTTTCCTTCCAAGCCACAACGACAGCTTGACTCACAGCGGGATGTCCTGCCAGTGCAACTTCAATTTCTCCCGTCTCGATGCGGAAGCCGCGCACTTTCACTTGCTGATCGCTGCGGCCAAAGAATTCAATATTTCCATCCGGGAGATAACGGGCAAGGTCGCCTGTTTTGTAAATTAGCGAGGCTGAGTCAAATGGATCTGAAATGAATCGCTCGGCACTCAACTCCGGACGATTGAGATAGCCGCGGCTGACGCCATCCCCGCCGATGAAAAGGTCACCGATCACGCCGATGGGAACAGGTTGAAGATTTGAATCCAAAATGTAAATCTGTGTATTAGCAATTGGCCTGCCAATCGGAACCGTGTTGGAAACACCTTGATTATTGTTGGAAGTGACTTGATAAATCGTAGACCAGATCGTGGTCTCAGTGGGACCATATAGATTCCACAATTGAGCTCCACGTTTCAGCAGTTGCTCTGCCAGATCATTTGTCAGCGCTTCTCCACCACATAATATTTTGAGATCATCTTTGCCGCCCCAACCCACCTCAAGCAATGACCTCCAACTGGCTGGCGTGGCCTGCATGAACGTGGCTTTCGAATCAGTTAAGGCCCGCTCTAGTAAAGCGCCATCTGCGGCTACCTCTGAACTTGCGATCACTACTCGAGCGCCTGTTGCGAGAGGCAGAAGAAGTTCTAATACGGCAATATCAAACGAAAGAGTGGTGACCGCCAGAAGCGTGTCATCAGAATTTATACCAAGATTCTGACGCATGGAGCATAGGAAATTAACCACTGCCCGATGATGGATTTGAACGCCTTTTGGTTTTCCCGTGGATCCTGAAGTATAGATGATGTAGGCAAGGTCATCAGACTTGGCGGTGGCAATTGATTTTTTGGATTGTTTAGTTTTAGTTGATGATTTACTTTGATCGGGATCGTCAATGCAAATTACCTGGGCTGTATTCTCAGGTAGTTCAGATAACAGGCTGGCTTGCGTGAGAATGCACGATGCTCCAGAGTCAGCCAACATGAAAGCAAGCCGCTCTGATGGGAAGGATGGGTCCAAAGGAAGATACGCGCCGCCAGCCTTGAGTACGCCCAGCAAACCGATCAGCATCTCAATGGAACGGTTCATGAAGATACCTGCCAGGACTCCTGGTTTAACTCCCTCAGCAATCAGGATTTTGGCTAGTTCATCAGCACGCTTATCTAATTCTTTATAAGTCAAACTCTTGTCTTCAAATTGGACAGCAACAGCTTTTGGCGTACGTTTTGCCTGCTGCTGAATTAATTCGTGAATGCAAAGGTCCCGGGGATAATCAGCCTGCGTTTGATTCCAATCAACCAGTAACTGCTTGCGCTCTGATTCTCTCAGCAAAGAATAAGATGATACTGGTTTGAATTGATCTGAAACAATTTCCTTCAGTAAAGAGTGAAAATGCTCCAACATGCGCTGGATAGTGGCGGAGTCAAATAGATCAGTATTATATTGAAGCGCTGCGACTAATCCTTGTTCAGTTTCGGCCATCATCATGGTCAGGTCAAACTGCGCGGGTTCGCCTCCCAGTTTGATAGATTCAAACGTGAGACCGCCCATCTGCATACGCGCTCCGTCAATTCCCAATGCAAATGGGCTTAACGCTTGCACCTCTGTTTCCTGAGCCTTCTGCAGGATAAACATGGTTTCAAAAAGCGGCGGGCGGCTGGAGTCGCGTTGCATCGCCAGCCGCTTGGCAAGCAGGGCAGGTGGATAATCCTGATGTTCGAAAGCGCCCAGAGATATCTGTCGTACACGCTGAAGAATTTCATTGAATGAGGGGTTACCAGAAAAATCAGCGCGCAAGGCAATCGGATTGATGAAATAACCGATCAAGCCAGCCAATTCCGAGTGACTTCGCCCGGCGGTCACAGAACCAACGAGGAACTGCTCCTGATTCGAATAACGATGCAATAAGGTTTGGAAAGCAGCCAACAAGGTCATGAACAAGGTAGCGCCTTGCTCCTGTGCAAGAGCTTTCAATTGTTTGGAGAGTTCACCATCCATGAATAAGGATTGTGAGTCGCCGTGATAGGTTTGTAATGGCGTACGCGGACGATCCGTGGGCAGGTTCAACATAGGAAGTTCACCACCAAGATTGTCCCGCCAATATTCCCACAACTTTTCACCCTGTGGGCTTGCCAGCATTTCTGTTTGCCAATGAACATAATCTGAATAACGCGCAGGAGATGGCGGCAGAGAAATCGCTTCACCATTTTTATTCGCTTCATAGGATGCAAGCACCTCGCGCGCCAGCACGGTCATTGACCAAAAGTCAGTGACGATGTGATCCATCGAAAGCAACAGGATATGTTCTGTCTCCAAGGGTCCCCGATGACCGTTATTGCTGCTGGATTGACCAGCACTTTTTTTGAACAAGAGCGCCCGTAATATTGGTCCATTCTCGAGGTCGAAAGAGCGATGGGCTTCGGCCATTAATCGGGCGTGTAGTTGCGCATCGCTCCAGGTCGAGGCGTCTTCAATCTGGAGATGAAATTTCGTCGATTTATGAACCCGCTGAACAGGCTCACCTGCCGGGGTATGAAATGTGCTACGCAGCGATTCATGTCGTTCAAGCAATTGTTGAAAAGCGCGTTCAAGAGCAGGGACATTCAACTCACTACTAATACGGATCGCGCCCGCCACGTTGAACGATATTTCTTCAGGTAAAAGTTGATGCAGGAACCAGAGCGCCTGTTGTCCATAAGAAAGCGGACTCGCGTCGGAAGATTCCTGCGCGATGATAAGCGGCGTATCATTCGAAGGCTCAAGCGAATCCAGATTCTCAAGCGCTTCGGTGACCAGGCTTGAGATGGTCGGCCCTTGCAGCAGACTCACCACTGAGAGATTTATCCCCAACTTAAATTCCAATGAATTCTTGAGTTCGATGGCCATCAGCGAATCGAGTCCCAAAGTATCCAAAGGTTGATCGAGCGCTAAACGAGCGGGATCCATACCCAGGACACGGGCGGTTTGTCTTTGGATGAAATCTTCCAAAACTTTTTGACGATCAACTGGCCTGGTATTTAATAGAGTTTCACGATCTAATTCTACGGACGGCAATTGGGGTGCTTGAGCTGTTTTATCATTTCCACGATCCATATTCTTTTCATCGATTTCAGGTTGCGCGTGAGATTTCCCGTTGGATTTTGGAGTCAGAACTGGGACAGGAATATCCATTTTCTTAACGGAAGGTTTTTTCATGGAGGGCTCAAGCCAATATCGCTGACGTTCAAATGGATAATTGGGCAAGGAAACTTTATGACGAGAGTAACCGCGATCAAAGCCTGCCCAGTCAACTTCTGCGCCATGAACATAGAGTTTTCCAAGGCTATCCAAAATCACTTGCCAATCATCCTGCCCCTGCCGCAAGGACGGCAACCATATAGCTTTGGATTCTGGTAAACAATGCCGACCCATACCCAATAAAACTGGACTGGGTCCAATTTCAATGAAGGCATCGATTCCCAGGCTGTCAAGTGACCGCATCCCCTCCGAGAATTTCACTTCTGCGCGGATATGTCCCCGCCAGTAATCCGCGTCAGGGACTTGATCAGGTTTTAGAATATCACCGGTCAAGTTCGAGATTAGGGAGATACGAGGGGCGTTGAAATCCAGCCTGCGCGCAGCAGATTCGAAATCATCCAGGATCGAATCCATGAGGGGTGAATGAAAGGCATGAGAAACAGTAAGAGGCTTGGATGAAATTCCGAGTTTGGAAAGTTCATCCAATACAGCCTGCACAGCGGATGTTTCTCCAGAGATGACAGTATTATCGGGACCATTTGTAGCGGCGATGGAAACTTGATCTTGATAAGGTTTCAGGGCATCTGCAATGCGCGATGCATTCGCGAACACAGCGGCCATCGTGCCATTCTGAGGCAGAGCGCCCATCAGCCGCGCGCGTTCGGTAATTAATCGCAATCCATCTTCGAGACTGAAGACACCCGCAATACACGCGGCAACATATTCGCCGACACTGTGGCCGAGAACAGCGTGCGGTTCGAAACCCCATGAGCGCCACATTTGCGCCAGCGCATATTCGAAAGCAAAGAGCGCTGGTTGAGTGTAGGTAGTTTGATGAATTGAATCGCCCTGATCGGATTGATGCGATGGAAAGATGATCTTCAATAATGGACGATCCAAAATGGATTCCAGAATCTCCGCGCACTGCTCAAGCGCGGCGTGGAAAACAGGTTGCGTTTCGTAAAGTCCACGTCCCATCCTCGGATACTGCGAACCCTGCCCGGTAAATAAGAATGCGATTTTCGGTTGAGCGCCTGGCTTCGTATAACCCCTGTATAGCGTGGATGTTTCTGAATCGGATGCGAAAGACTTCAATCCGATTTTTAATTCATCAAGAGAGCCGGCCTGGATCGCCAGGCGATGTTCAAAATGGGAGCGACCTATATTGGCGGTATGGATAATATCTGCAAGTGAATGATTCGTATTGTGCAGAGAAACGCTTGTTAGCTGCGTTAATTCCTGAAGAGCGTTTTCGGTCTTCGCAGATAAAGTGAGAATATGACGCGGGCGTTCCAGTTCCTGTGTTTCTTCTGTAAAAACTTGCGGCGCATCTGAAAGGATAATATGAGCATTGGTGCCGCCGAAGCCGAAAGAACTTACTCCTGCAAAGCGCGGTTGATCGCGACGTTTCCAGGGTCGAAGATACGTTCCAATTTCGATGCGAGAGTCTTCCAGGGAAAGATATGGATTTACTTCTTTTAAGTGTAAGTGAGGTGGGATGGCTTCGTTTTGCATAGCCAGCACCACTTTGAGCAAACCCGCAATTCCTGCAGCAGATTCAAGATGCCCGATATTTGTTTTGACCGAACCAACAATCACTCGTTGATTCGATTCATCATTTAATACTGCATTCAACGACGCCATTTCAATTGGGTCACCTAATGGCGTGCCTGTGCCATGCGCTTCCACATAACTAATTTGATTTGGTGAAACCTGCGCTTGAGATAATGCCTGACGAATCACATCTTGTTGTGCGAGTCCATTGGGAGCGGTGAGACCATTACTACGTCCATCTTGATTCACTGCTGAGCCGCGAATCAGCGCAAGCATGTTATCTCCATCGCGGACCGCATCAGAGAGACGCTTGAGAATCACGACGCCGCAACCTTCGCCGCGCACATATCCATCTGCATTGGCATCGAATGTTTTGCAGCGTCCATCGGGAGATAACATCCGCGCTTGCGAGAAAGTGATCGTCAATTCGGGAGTCAGGATGAGGTTCACGCCTCCTGCCAACGCCAAATCTGATTCGCCGCTTCGCAGACTCTGACATGCGAGATGCACAGACACCAACGACGACGAACAAGCCGTATCCACAGCCATGCTGGGCCCGCGCAAATCGAACACGTACGAGAGTCGATTTGCTGCAATGCTGTGCGCATTGCCTGTCCCAGCATATGCATCGATTTTTTCTGGATCGTTGAATTGCAAGCGCGAGTAATCAGAACTGCTAATGCCAACAAATACGCCGGTACGGCTGCCAGCTAAAGATTGGGGCGGGATAAAGGCATTCTCCAACGCTTCCCAACTTACTTCCAAAAGCAGTCGTTGTTGCGGATCCATGCGAGCGGCTTCGCGTGGTGAAATCCCAAAGAAGTGCGGGTCAAACAAGTCCACGTGATTGAGAAAGCCGCCAAAGCGAGTTGTCACTTTTCCGGGTGAAGGTTCAGTTGAATAAAATGCATCCACATCCCAGCGATCAGATGGGACTTCGGTGATGGCATCCACGCCATTGCGTAATAATTCCCAAAATGCTTGTGGGCTGTCCGCTTGTGGAAAGCGACAACTCAATCCGATAATCGCAATGGGTTCGTTGAAATTATTGAAAGAAGGTTGAGGAGATATTGATGCAGTAGATAAAGTTTTTGCGGGGTGCGGACTGCCAGCAAGAAAATTGGCTAACGATTCAATCGTTGGATAATCCCAGGCAAGCGTAGGAGCAAGTTTCCGATTAAGGAAAACCTCCAAGTCACCTGTCAGACTCACAGCTTGAACAGAACCTAATCCATAATACGTAAATGGCTGGCGCGGGTCAATAGAATCTGAATCCATTTCGATCATGGATGCGATACGTACAGTCAACCAGGATTGAATTTCTGATAAAGGTTTTTGTTGAGATTCAAGGATTGGCGCATCAAACTTTTGAGGGGCAGTATTCTTCAGCACAATCGGCCTTGCTCGCCATGTTCCCAGAACTTCCAGTTCACCATCCAGAAAAGCAGTCTTCGTCGCGCGGCGTTGGATTTTTCCGCTGGAAGTTTTGAGGATGCTCATCGGTTTGACCAAAACGATGGCGAATACCTGCAGGTCATGCTTTTCGGCCACGGCCTGACGAATGGCTGAACTCACTTCGTTGATATCAACCTTTCGGTTTTGGCGTGTGACCTCCTGGACAATGACAAGTTGTTCCCTGCCATTCTCTGTTACTGAAAATGTGGCTCCTCCTGCAGGCTGCAAGGCAGGATGAGAAGACTCTACAGTTAACTCGATGTCTTGAGGATAATGATTACTTCCGTGAATGATGATCAAATCTTTTATGCGGCCCGTCACATATAGCTCACCGTCTTGCAAAAAGCCAAGATCACCCGTGCGGAGAAACGGACCTTCGCCCGTATCGGCTACGTACGCCTGGAACGTCCTGCGAGTTTCATCTTCCAATCCCCAATATCCCTGCGCCACACTAGGACCAGAAACCCAAATTTCTCCCACCTGATTTGCATCGCAATGCTCCATCGTCGTTGGGTTAACGATCACGATCTTTTGGTCAATGATCGCTGGGCCACAACTCACCATGGTCATTGCACCTGCATCGTTTGCAGATACGGAAACGACGCGGTCACTTTCAAGGGATTTACGGTCAATGCTGAAAGTACGCGGTTCGGATGGACCATCGCCGCCGGATACGATCAGGGTGCTTTCTGCCATGCCAAAACAAGGATAGAAAGCAGACTTTCGGAAGCCGCACCCCTCAAATGCACGCGCGAAGCGTTCGAGAGTCTCCGGGCGAATGGGTTCAGCCCCACAAAAAGCCAATGTCCAGGAGCTCAAATCCAATGTTTGCTTTTGCTCGGCAGTGACTTTATCCACACACAGGTCGTAGGCGAAGTTGGGACCGCCGCAGGAGTTGCCGCGGTAGCGGGAGATGGCTTCCAACCAGCGCACGGGACGTTGCAGGAAAGATACCGGCGACATAAGGGTGGCTGACCCGCCCAGGTAGAGCGGCTCGAGGATGCCGCCGATGAGTCCCATATCGTGATAACTGGGCAGCCAGACGGTGCCCGCTACGCTAGAGTCAATATGAAAGCCGTGTTGAATAGCTTTGAGGTTGTGCATGAGGTTGCCGTGACTCAGCATGACCCCCTTCGGCTGGCTGGTGGAGCCGGACGTGTATTGCAGGAATGCCAGAGTGTCTGATGAGATGGATGGCCGGCGCCAGACCGCTTCCAACCCCTCTGGAATATGATCTGTATCCAACCAGCGCAGCGCCTGCAGGTCTGGCGCGTGCTCAAAGCGTTGTTCGATATTGTGAAAAATGGTTGACGTGGTGAGCGCAAACACAGCGTGGGAATCATCCACGATGGATTGGATGCGCGGTACCGGGCGGTTGATGCGGGGAGGGTAGGCAGGTACGGCAGTGACGCCCGCGTATAAACAACCCATGAAGGCTGCAATATAATCCAGGCCAGGAGGGTAAAGGAGCAAGACTCGCTCTCCGCTGGCGCCAAAACTTTCGAGCCATGCCCCGATGGCGCGCGCGCGGCGATCCAGTTCGCCATAGGTGACCGTGGTGATATCTGAATCATTATCCTGAATGAAGCGAAAAACAAGCTTATCAGGGTGATCCTCTGCCCGCATTCGTAGAACATCGGGCAAGGTATGCAGTGAGGACGGAGATCTATAGACCGGGTCAGATAGTTGCTTCATAAGAATATGTCAACCTGGTTGAGCAGAATTTAATTCGATCTATTACATAAAAGAAATTATTCCCATGAACTTCACAAAGCGCGAAAGGAATAATTTTTGCATTTCATATTTTTATATCCTCCCCACAACCTTGTAAATAGGAGATTGGTAAGTTTCCTGTAAGATGCCAATTGAGATTGTTCGCTCAAGAGGAAAAAGGAGAATGGTAAGTGGGAGTAATTGACATTACGATAGTAAATCTCTGCCTTTGAAAAAATCAGAGACGGCCATATCAAACGGGCGCTTACTTTGTTTGGCGGCCAATTTTTCATAGATGGCGCGCACTCTTGGCTCTGCCATGGCGGCTTTTGCATAGGCAATGGCTTGCTTAAAGCGTTGACGATGCGCTTTTTGCGCCTCGCTCCATTTTACTTTTGACATGTCGGCCAGCTTGATGAGGGTCATTTCGCCCGTGTGTGCGCGGCGGAAGACGTAATCTCCCAGCTTGCCGAATAGCTCTTTCACCATCGGTGAGAGTGTGATCTTTACCATAAATGCTTCCTTTTCCGGTAAAAAATGCCCAGCAGTGGTCAATCCTGTACTCATCCTGTACTATACCCAGGAGATGGCAAGATTATAGCATGGAGCGGTACAACCAGGATAACCCCCTTCGTCCTTCGGACACTTTCCCCAAATCAAGATCAATTTGCCCGCAGGGTGCTGCGCAAGGGGAAGCTGCGCTTTGGGAGTCTTCTGCACAATAGCATTTGTTCAACTTACAATAACTAGTGCAAAAAAGCCGCCCTACTTTGGGACATCGTACCCGAAGCAGGGCGAGTGGCAGGTTGGATGGGTAGAACCGAAGTCCGCAAAAACAAGCAAGTCAATATAGCGAAGAGCACTTGTTGTATATAATAAGTTTGCATCCAATTTTTTGCCCCTTACCAATGTTCCTTGACATGCATTCTCGCAAAAAGGTATAATTTATCCTATTCATATTATTTTTTAGTTGAATTTATTTTTGTTTCACACAGTGGGAATGTTCTTAATGTATAGCATTAGTACGGTAACATGACTGCAAACACATTACACAAGGAACAGACCGTGACTCAATCAGACACCTTCAAGCTAACCCTGCTCAACGAACAAAGCTCATCGCCCTCCAGGGAATTCGAGCTTACCAAGTCGGAGGTCATCATCGGCCGTGAAGACAACATTGGCCTGACCATTCCCTCGTCAGCCGTATCGCGCCGCCATGCCAGAGTAACTCGTGACAAGGATGGTTATACACTGGAAGACCTGGGGAGCAGTAACGGTACGTATGTCAACGGCCAGAAACTGGCCGGGCCGCGTCTGCTGAAATCTGGCGATCAGATTCGATTAGGGCAGGCCATCACACTGCTCTATGAAGCGCCCAAACCGGCAGTAGTCGTAGATGATAATAAGACCGTTGTAGGCATGGTCTCCTCAGCTTTGCCATTCAGCGGCAGCATGCAAACCATAATAGGTGTAGACCCCCGTTTATCACAGCCAAAGAGTGCGGTTGCGCCTCAACTGGTCGTTACCATCGCGGGTGGAAATTCACAGACCCACACGCTAACAAGCCCCAGCCTGACGATAGGAAGATTGGATGAGAATGATATTGTCATCCCTTCACAAATCGTATCGGGTCGGCACGCACGCCTCGAGCGGGTGAATGGCAGTTATCAATTGGTGTTTGAGCCGGCAGCCAGAAACCCAATCCTTTTTGAAGGACGCGCCCTGGATGGACCGCGTATTTTGAAGGACGGAGACCAACTCAGGATCGGCGGTTTGGATCCTGGCATGATGGTCACGATCACATATAACTCACCCAGTGAAGCCTCGCAGGAAGTTGAACGGGATATCGTCTTTGGCGATAAGACCCTCATCCAGATCGGGCGCGACCCGACCAGTGATGTTGTGCTCGCTTCACCAAGCGTATCGCGCTTCCATGCCCAGATTGAACGCGTAGGTCAACGTTACCGCGTGGAGGATTTACGCAGTTCCAATGGGACTTTTGTTAACGGTGAGCGCATTGATGGCCCCATGTGGCTGAAGCCTCACGATACCATTAGTGTTGGGCAGTTTCGTTTCGTTATGGGGAAGGACCAACTTGCCAAGTTCGATGACAGCAATGGCTTAAGAGTTGACGTGGTGGGCCTGAACAAGTGGGTGCGCCCTGACCTGAATATTCTTCAGAATATTTCTGTTTCCTTCCAACCTAGAGAGTTTATCGTGGTCGTTGGGCAAAGCGGTGGGGGCAAATCGACATTTGTTGATGCAGTTGCAGGTTATCGCCCAGCCACCCCGCCATCGAAAGTATATGTCAACGATATAGACATCTACAATCATTTTGACTCTATCCGTAATGAAATTGGGTTTGTGCCGCAAAAAGACATCATCCATATGGAGTTGACCATTTATCAGGCTCTGGATTACGCTGCCCAATTGCGAATGCCGGCTGATACATCGCCTGAGGAACGGCAGATGCGTGTAATGGAAGTTCTTGCAGACCTCGACCTCTCCCATCGTAAAGATGTCCAGATCAGCGGACTCAGCGGCGGACAGCAAAAGCGCGTCTCCATCGGAGTTGAACTGCTCACCAAACCAGGCTTGTTCTTCCTCGACGAGCCTACGTCTGGTTTGGACCCCGGAACGGAAACTGCTCTCATGCAATTGATGCGGCGTCTGGCCGACCAGGGACGCACAATCATCTTGATTACTCACGCCACTAAAAATGTGATGTTGGCTGATAAGGTCATCTTCCTTGCAAGAGGTGGGTATCTGGCCTGGTTTGGTCCACCTGACGAAGCATTAACTTACTTTGATCAACACCGCTCGGAACGGGATCGCAGGGCTGGCAAGATCGAGTTCGATGAAATCTATGCCATCCTGGATAACGCGAGTAAAGGTAAACCCGAAGATTGGGCGAAGCGCTATCGTGAAAGCAAGGCATATCAGGATTATGTCGCCAA
This sequence comes from Anaerolineales bacterium, assembly GCA_038250295.1. Taxonomy (GTDB): domain Bacteria; phylum Chloroflexota; class Anaerolineae; order Anaerolineales; family Villigracilaceae; genus Villigracilis. The sequence continues at coordinate 14,752 of JBBSCM010000028.1, forward strand.
GCCGCTCGCCAACAAAATGTCCCCGGCGCTGGCAGCAACGGTGCCCCAGCCTGACCAGGCATTGCGCAAAACAAGCGGCGCCAGGAAGGTTTCCACAATAAGGCAATTCCTTATCCTTTCGGCTCGCAACATTAAAATTTTGACGCGTGACCGATTTGCTTTGGGGTTGATGCTGGCAACCGCGCCCATCGTGAGTCTGCTCGATGTAATTCTCGCCCTCGTGATGGGACGAAATCCATTTGATTTCAATGAGGGCGATATGGCTCAAGCTATGATCACCCTATTCTTATTAACTATTTATGGCGTCATGGTTGGCGGCATCTCACAAATGCGCGAGATCGTCAAGGAACAGGATGTATATAAGCGGGAAAGGCTGGTTAATTTACAGATCCTGCCTTATGTTTTATCGAAGGTATGGGTTGCCGCTTTGCTCGCCTTATATCAAGCCGCAGTATATACCATCGTGCATTATGTGGCATTCAAGATGCCGGGAGGCGTGCTTGAATTTTTCCAAATTTACATCACAATGACCCTGGCAACCTTCGCGGGCATGATGCTTGGACTATTTGCCTCTGCGCTCGCACCGAATGCCAGTTCCGCCCCGTTGTTGGTGATCATGCTTATGTTGCCGCAGATCGTACTGGGCAGGGCATTGGTTCCAGTGCCAGGGTTTGTGAGCGCACCGACATCCACCCGCTGGGCTTTCGAAGCTTTGATCAGCATCACAGGAGCTGGTTCTGACGTAGCAGCGGATCTTTGCTGGGCGCTGCCTCCTGATGTGCGGAATGCCATGACATTGGAAGATAAAGCGGCAAATAACTGCAAATGTATGGGCACCAATATGCTCAGTCAGGAATCCTGCAACCATCCTGGCCTGGGTAAGTGGGTTGCAGGGGCTGTGGACGGACCATTGCCAACGCAGCCGGAGCCGCTTGGTGACCCGCCTGCGGATCCTGCGATTCCTGAACGTCCTGTTCAACCGGCGGATCAATCTGACAGTATCGCCATGGCGGATTATTTTGCCAAACTTCAAACCTGGGAAGCCGAGGCTACTACCATCCAGGAAAATTATAGGAACGCGCTGGCAGAGTATCAGGCTCGGGCCGAGGCCTATCAAAGCGACAGAGTTGCCTACGAAACGGCTCGGGGAAACTTGCTTGTTGCAGTGGCTCCTGCTGAGGGTGTGGTGAGGACTTTCTATAATGGCACAGCTTGGGCCTATGTAGATAAAGAAGATACTGTGGCTTATTTTAGTAAAGTTACCTTCACCTGGTTCGTACAGTTTTTGATCTGTTTTCTTCTGTTTGTAGCAATTCTGTACCTGCAGAAACGAAAAGATGTGATCTAGGTCCCTATGAGAAAAACCAAAATTTTTATATTCCCACTCGTGTTGCTGCTCGTTTCGTTAGCTTGTGGTGTTGGCGGGGGGAACACCGCAAAAGAAAGCACCCTTCAGGCCATCAGCGCCCAAGTCCGCGAGACGGGCACCGCCGCTGCAGCAGCTCAAAACCTTGATCCCGCGGCTGTTGCCCAAACCGCAGAAGCGGAAGCGACTGCTCTTAGCCAATCATCATTAACACAAGCGGCTCTGCTCGGTTTGAGCGCCGAGGATCAGGCGGCAACAGCCTCCGCAGTCGCGCCCATTCTGGGCGAGCTGCCCAAATATGAGGTTGATCCCAATGCAGGGCAGCTGGCGTGGATCCACCCGCCAGTGAGTTTGGAAGTCCAGGGCTTCATGAATTTTGATTTTGTCAATCATTTCGCTGCCACGCTGGCGCAGGATTTTGTGATCTCTGCCGACATCACGTGGGATGCGATAGGCAGCGAATCAAGCTGCGGTTTTGTAATGCGCTCGGATGGGAAGGAAGATGCGATGGATACCTATCTGGCGACCATTTCGCGGGTAGCCAGCGGGCATTTTATATTTCTCACCGTAGCGAAGGGGGTAGTGGTGACCGGGCAGGATATTTACGCTGACCAGGTTGACCCGGCCTTCGACTGGCAGAATGGGGCGACCAACCGTTTGACGGTTGTCGGGCGCGGGAACCATTTCTGGATATATACCAATGGAACTTTGATCGGCGATGTGGACCCAAGCGCAGAGCCCAAATTGCTTCTGCCACCGGAGCCTAAAAAACCAAAGAATTCGTCGAATTTAGAAGCAATGGCTGCCTACCAGATATTGAAAGCGCAGTTTGATGAAGAGGTACGACTGGTAAAGGCAGAATATAATGCAAGAAGGAAAGCTCTTCAAAATGCCGATACCACCTTTGACCGCGGTTTTATGGCATTGGTGGCATTGAGCCGCGCCGGCGCCAAAGCCACCTGCCAGTTTGATAACGCCTGGTTGTGGTTAATTGAGTGACCAACAAGTTTTGGATTGATTCTTTGAGTATCTCTGGAGCAGACAATGGCTAAATCTAAATGGACCGGAAAAAAGTTAGGCAACCGATATTTGATCGATGAAATGCTGGGGCAGGGAGGCATGTCGGCAGTATATAAAGCTACGGACCCCAATTTGAAGCGAGTCGTTGCGGTCAAGATGATCCATCCGCATCTGTCCAGTAATCCTGACTTCGTTCAGCGGTTTGAAGAGGAGGCCGCCGCAGTAGCGCAATTACGCCATCACGGCATTATCCAGGTATATGACTTCAACAAGGATGACGATGTCTATTACATGGTTTTGGAATTCGTGCCAGGCGAAACAATTCAAGACCATCTCAAGAGGCTTAACGATGAGGGCCGCCGATTATCAATATCGAAGGCAGTAGAGTACATGGCGGATATCTGCGATGCTGTGGATTATGCCCACCAGCGCGGGATGATCCACCGTGATATTAAGCCTGCCAACCTGATGCTAAATGTACTGGGTCAAGCCATCCTGATGGATTTCGGCATTGCCAAGATCGTGGGCGGACAGCGTCATACCGCTACGGGGGCCGTGGTGGGTACCGCCATGTATATGTCGCCCGAGCAGATCAAGGGTGAGCCTCCAGACCGGCGCACGGACCTCTATTCTTTAGGGGTGACACTTTTCGAGATGGTGGGTGGTCGCCCGCCGTTTCAAGCTGATTCAGCCATGACGTTGATGATGATGCACATCAATGATCCGGTGCCAGACCCACGGAAGATCAATCCTGATGTACCATCCGACCTGGTTGAAGTGATCAATAAGGCGCTTGCGAAAGACCCGAATCAAAGATATCAGACTGCTGCACAGATGGCTACTGCACTGCGAAACGTTCTAAAGCGAATCAACTCCGGTGCACCTGCCGAAGCGGCCGGGGTGACCATGTTTGAGGCATCCCCGCTTTCTTCCAGGAGCCCCGAGGCGACAATGTATGAGCCGCCCGCTAAAGGGACCGTTATTGAGAGTGCTCCTTTCCCAACCCCGTATGGAACTGTGGTGGAACGCGACCCGTATAAAAATGTCAGTGGATCAGGCGGCGGAAGCGGTGCGGGCGGTACGATGATGGAAAGTTCGATAGCGACACCCGCGCCCTCGCCGAAAGCTCCTGCCGCTGGTATACCGCCCAAAAAAATGTCGTTATCGCTGCCCATTATCGCCGTGGGCTTAATTGGCCTGGGGTGTGTGGCTTTAGGCGGGATATACCTGATCATCCGCCTTCTTGGCGCAGGTGGACTAGCCAGCCCTGCCACAGAAGCGCCATCCGTTTTGGCAGCAAATACCGAGGCTGCCACTGCAACAACACTCCTTGAGGAGACGGCGCTACCTGCGGAAACCCCAACGCCAAGCTTTACAGAGACCCCAGTTGCCACCGCCACACCAGACGGGCCGTACGTAGTCATTACCGATATTCGCCTCGAAGCCAGCGTTTATGTAGTGGACTATGAAGTGCATAATTTCCCGGATTCGTCGAACTTGCATGTTCATATCTACTTCAACAATATTTCTCAGGAACAGGCAGGCTCGCCGGGTTCTGGCCCCTGGAAGCTAACCTGGGGGTCGTATGGCAACCCGCCTTTCACCCAATATATTGTATCTGCCCGCCCGTCCAATGCGACACAAATGTGCGCGGTGGTGGCCAACCCCAATCACTCGATCCAACTGAACACCGGAAACTGCGTGGATTTGCCTTAGAAGATATCCATAATGTATCAGACAGATAATGAAATCTGGTCTGTGGAGTGATTGTCTACCGGTATAATTAACCAATACAATTAAGTCTAGATGGAGTTTCTCAGCTATTGGTCTGAGATAGTACAGTCCTGAAATTCATCCTTAAATTCAATGTTCTATTTCTAATGGAGCAGAAGAATTTTGTTCGATTGTGTACACCCCTGTCCGTGCGGGTATTACGGTGACTCGCTCAAGCCTTGCACCTGCGCGTCTGTAGTTGTAACCAAATATCAAAAACGAATCTCAGGGCCGTTGCTTGACCGCATTGACATTCACATCGAAGTCCCTAACTCGGACAAGCCGAAACCAAAAAGGATTCAACCACAAAGGCAACAAAGGAACACAAAGGAAAACCTAAAAAAACCTTCGTGAATCTTCGTGATTCAAAAAATTCTTGTACAAAAAGCAAGCATTTAACTTCTAAGGTATTAGAGTGGTTATGAAAAACTCAGCGGGGATCGACTTGGTGAAACATCCGAGTCCATTCGCAAGCTTGTTCAAGCTGCGCGTGAACGTCAACGAATCCGCTTCTCGAATAATGGATCATCCGACATCATCTCCAATGCCGATATGCGCATCGGTGAGATTCGCCAGTTTTGTCAGTTACAGGATGAAGGTCAGAGCCTGATGCGTTCGGCCATGAGTCAACTGCAATTATCCGCGCGCGCCTATCATCGCATCCTGAAACTATCTCGCACGATTGCAGATTTGGCAGGCAGCGATGAGATTCAATCTACACATCTGGCGGAGGCGCTGCAATATAGGCCGAAGTTGATGCTGACTTAGTGGGAGATCCAAATAAAACAAGGCTCATGAATAGTTTCAAGGAGTTAGGCAAAAGGTTAGTAAGATAAGCGTATGCTTAATATTCAAATCAAACATCTGCTTGACGACAAGAAATGTTACGAAGTAGTGCGTGAACTACGCTGGTCGGATGGCTTAACATGCCCGAAATGCAAATCAACGAACATCAAAAAAAGAAGTTTTTACTCGCATCCGGTCTGTCGGCAACGCTATACCTGTTGCCATTGCGAGGAACAATTTGATGATTTGAGCGATACAATTTTTGAAGGACATCATCAGCCATTGCGCGTCTGGATTTTATGCCTGTACTTCATGGGCTTGAATCTTTCCAATGAGCAAATTGCTCAGGAGTTAGATTTGGTATCGAGAGATGCGCAAACCATGACCAGCCAGTTACGTGCAGGGATCATGGTAAAAAAAGCCTGTCGAACTAAGTGGCAAGGTCGAAATCGACGAAGTGTATATTGCGGCTGGTCATAAAGGGTATCCAGCCATTGTTGCAAGCAAAAACCGCAAAGGCAGACGGCGAAAACTAAAAGGAAAATGCGGTCGCGGCACTCTGGCAGAAGAAAAACTGCCTGTTTTGGGCATGATCCAGCGCAATGGCGAAGTGGTTATTCGGATGTTGCCTAATGTCCAGCAAGTCACCATTCAACCTGTGATGACCAAAGTCATTCAGCCTGGCAGCCTGATTTACACGGATGAATACAATATCTATGATCGGTTAGAACAATGGGGGCTACCAGCACAAAAGTGTTAATCATTCTGCTGATGAGTATGCCCGTGATGAAGACGGAGATGGCTTTCATGAATTTAATGTTAACACAATGGAAGGATTTTGGTCTTTGCTACGTTCTTGGTTACGTCCACATCGCGGTATTTCATAAGAGAAGTTGCCTTGCTACCTCGCTTTCTTTGAGTTTGTACACATTCTCCGTCGCCGTGGCAAGGCTTTGCTTCACGCCTTACTTGCTATTCTCATAGCTCCTTGAAACTAATTAAGAGCCACAACCACAACCCAACCCAGTACACGTCCGATCACAAATGAAAAGGCAGTCTCCCATCCCTGGCTCATGCTCATCTTGCGTTCTGTGCTGTTCACGCTCTTTCAAGCCCTGATCGCGCTAATCTTCTTCACAACAGGCACCTCCGCCGCCTGGGACGAATCCGCAAGGTGGTGGACATTCACAGCGTTCCTTGCCAACTTCGTATCAATCTACTTGCTTGTGCGCCTGTTCAATGTGGAAGGCAAACGATTCTTCGATCTCTTCAAATTCTCACGCACTACATGGAAAAAAGACCTGTTCTGGTTCACCCTCACAATCGTCATCGCCATACCCATTGGCGTCGCGTCGCGCGAGCCGCTGACCGCCGCAATCTTTGGTGATGCCATGATCACCACAAATATGCTCTTCCACCCATTACCTACATAGGCATTCATCGTAAGTTTTCTTTTCCCGCTTACCATCACCTTCGCCGAATTGCCGACCTATTTCGGGTACGTCATGCCGCGCCTCGAAGCACAACTCAAGAACGGCTGGGATGCATGGCTCATCGCCTCCTTCGTCCTTGCCGCGCAGCACATGTTCCTGCCGCTAATCCTTGATGGCGGTTACCTATTGTGGCGCTTTGGGATGTTCCCGCCATTC
>JBBSCM010000029.1:0-21081 GCA_038250295.1 Anaerolineales bacterium
GAAGCCTGTGTCAATCGCCCCTCGTGATAGGCGATGAGATAATCTTCCTCTGGCGAGCCGTAATTTTCAGAAAGCGCATAAAAATACGGAGCAGTCTTCAGGGAGATCATCGTGGCTTTGCCGCGTAATATTTTGCCGTAATACCATATCTTTTTATCGAGCGCGCCATCCTTCCAACCCCATGTGATATGGCCGGGGTCATCGTGCTTATCAGCTACAGGTCTATTTCCTGCAACGGCGGTCCACAGCGAGGGCAGGTCAATGCCTTTGATAGGCCAAAAGTAAACGTAGCCGCGCTCGTCCACGAAGGTCAATGCTTGAGATGGAGACGAAAGCCTTTTGGCGGGAGGCAGGCCAAAGGCGCCGCCTTGAGCGTGTCGAAAGGTCCGCGTGCGATGCGCTTGTAGTTTCTTTAGGTCAATTTTGGTCATAAGTCACCCGTCGAATTTTACATCGTATCGCATAATTTTCATACCAAGAAAATGATTTGGGTGTGTTTCAAATGAGATGACAAAAAGAACGTCCCGAAGGTTTTGTCGAGAAAATTTGGTCGTTTGTGCCAACCTTCGGGACGGTTTCAACTCAAAAGAAACACGCGATAGTCCACATGGGTTACAATCGCAAATCAAATGAAAATCGATCAACGTATCCAAATCTTTAAAAGTATCAGTGAATTAAGTAATTACGCGGCTGAGTCATTTGTTGGGCTCGCGAATCAATCCATCACACAGCGCGGGCGTTTTCTCGTCGTGCTTTCGGGCGGCAATACGCCGATGCATCTGTATGAAATATTGGGGAATCAATTTCAAAAAAATGTGGATTGGAAACAAGTCCATTTTTTTTGGGGAGATGAACGCTGCGTGCCAGTGGACGATGCGGGCAATAGTTACGGGCAAGCCAAAAAAGTTTTTCTTGATAAAGTAAATGCTATAAACATTCACCGCATCAAATCGGAGCTCAAGCCTGCCGAGGCCGCAATCGATTATGCGGACACTTTGAAAGTTTTCTCCGAGCCGCCGCTTGAGTGGCCGCGCTTCGATCTGGTTCTGCTTGGCATGGGTGACGACGGTCACACAGCTTCATTATTCCCTGGCTCACCCGTTGAAGTGAATTCTCCCACTCTGGCTGTCACAGCAAATTACCAGGACCGTCCCGCCAACCGCGTCACGCTTACACAAAATGTTTTCAACAATGCGCGCAATATTTTCTTTCTCGTCGTTGGCGCAAGCAAGGCTGGGATGTTGAAGAAAGTACTTGATGGCACACACATCCCCGCTGAATTACCGGCCCAACGAATCGATCCCAAGGATGGCAAAGTCATTTGGCTTGTGGATCAAGCGGCGGCAGGTCAATTGTAAATATTCGTCCAAAGCGGAGCCGCATGCTTTTGCGGCGAAGTCGAAGGACGTTTTATAGAAACAAAATGCGCTTCGACTGCGCTTCCCTATCGGGTCGCTCCGCTCAGCGCGAATAGATCACAAAAGGAGTCTTACATTATGGAATTAGCATTGGTTGGTTTAGGAAAAATGGGATTGAATATGGCCACGCGTCTGGCGCGCGGCGGACATCGCGTGGTCGGTTACGCGCGTACCAAAGAGTCAGTGGAATCTGCAATTGAGAATGGGGCCGAAGGCGCGTTCTCTTTGGAAGAAGCTATCGGCAAGCTCAAAGAGCAAACACGAGTCGTTTGGGTAATGGTTCCCTCAGGCAAGACCACCACTGAAACCATCGAAAAAGTCGCATCACTTTTGAAAAAAGGCGACATCATCATTGATGGCGGCAACTCGAATTACAAGGAAACCATAGCGCACGCGGCCATGCTCGAAGCCAAAGGCATTGACTTTGTAGATTGCGGCACAAGCGGCGGCATTTGGGGACTCGCCGAAGGCTACAGTTTAATGATTGGCGGAAAACTCGAAGTGACCGAAAAGCTTCGTCCCATCTTTGAGACTTTGGCTCCTGGAAAAGAATTAGGCTGGGGACGAGTCGGCCCGCATGGCGCAGGTCATTATGTGAAGATGGTGCATAATGGAATCGAATATGGATTAATGCAGGCATTTGCTGAAGGCTTTGGTATTCTGAAAGCCAAGAAGGAATTTGACATGGATCTCGCGCAGATCTCACATATCTGGCAGCACGGAAGTGTGGTCCGCTCGTGGTTGTTGGATCTGGCTGCAAATGCCCTCGATGAAGATACCGAATTGAAAGACATCAAACCCTGGGTGGCGGATTCGGGCGAAGGCCGCTGGACCGTCTTCGAATCCATTGACCTGGATGTGCCCGCGCCGGTCATCACGCTCGCGCTTCAAATGAGATTCGCCAGCCGTGACGTGGAAAATTACCCCGCGCGCATGTTGGCCGCTTTGCGAAATCAATTCGGTGGGCACGCAATTAAGAAATCAGAATAATATCAGGTTCTCCCAATGTTGCTCTCGCAGTTGAACTGCGAGAGTACGACAAGCCAGGTATGCAGGACGTCAAGCGGAGCAAGAAATAAACATGGCAACTTTTATCAATAACGGTTTACTGACCACGATCATCATCTTCGGCGCATCAGGCGATCTCACTCAACGAAAACTGATGCCCTCGCTTTTTAATTTGTTTCGCAAGCGCCGCACCCCCAAAAAATTCCAGATCGTTGGATTCGGCGGCACAGCCTTTACGGATGAACAATTCCGTGAGCATCTGCATCAAGGCATAAAAGACCATGCAAGCTATGAGTTCACGGATGAGGAGTGGGACATTTTTGCTCCAAACCTGCATTACATGTCCGGTAAATATACCGAAGCAGGTGATTTCAAAAAACTTGCTGAAACGCTCACCGGACTGGAGAATGGAGAAGCAAACCGTCTATTTTATATGGCGCTTCCACCCACACTGTTCCCGGCCATCATTGACAACCTCAATGCGTCTGAGCAACTGCACGAGAATGGCGGCTGGCGGCGCGTGGTACTTGAAAAACCGTTTGGCACAGACCTGGCTTCAGCCGTCAAACTCAATCAACAAGTGCATAAGGCTTTGAACGAAAACCAGATCTATCGTATTGACCATTATCTCGGCAAGGAAACCGTGCAGAATATTTTGTTCACCCGCTTTGCCAATACTATTTATGAACCCATCTGGAATCGAACTTATATCGATCACATCCAGATCACGGTGGCGGAGCAGGTCGGCCTTGAACATCGCGCGGGCTTTTATGACGGTGTCGGTGTACTACGCGACATGTTTCAAAATCATCTTTTGCAATTGCTCACCCTCGTTGCCATGGAACCGCCTGCATCTTTCAGCGCGAGCCACTTGCGGAATGAGAAGGTAAAAGTATTGAGTGCGGTCCAACCCATGACGCCCGAGCAGGTATCGGCAAATACGGTGCGTGGTCAATACAAAGGATACACCAAGGAAGCGCAAGTTCAGGCCAACTCCACAACAGCCACGTATGCCGCCATCCGCCTTTACATCAATAACTGGCGCTGGAAAGGTGTGCCGTTTTATTTGCGCTCCGGCAAGAATCTCGCTGAAAAACAATCCCAGATTATCATTCAATTCAAAGAGCCGCCGCTGGCCATGTTCCCGATGCAGACCATGAAGCCGAATATGCTGGTGCTATATCTTCAACCTGATGAAGGCCTGCATGTTCGCTTTGAAGCCAAGGCACCTGACACTGTCAATGAAACCCGTTCAGTGGATATGGAATTTCATTACGACGAGGCCTTTGGGCAATCCGCCATCCCGGAATCTTATGAAAGACTTTTGCTGGATGCCATTCAAGGCGACGCCGCGTTATTCACTCGCGCAGACGAAGTGGAGACAGCCTGGTCGCTGATCGACCCCATTCTCCAAACGTGGGACTCGCATCAGACTCCGCCGTTAGCTGTTTACAAACCAGGGAGCTGGGGACCCCCTGAAGGCTACGACCTGCTGGCCCGCGATGGACGCCGCTGGCTTAATGAAGAAACCAGCATGATGCTGGATAAATGAACTGTCCATTTGGCTAAGAAAAACCATCCGAAAGAACTAGGAAAAATACACTGACTTCCTGGATAATAGGAGCATAGCCTTCAGGCAGATGCTCCTATTATTTTTTTGCAACGAAATTTTGATTCGCACGTAAGTCAACCAGATAATAACCACTCACGAAGGAAAATCAACATGAAAAAAATAATTTTATTCACATCGACTCTTCTTATGCTGGCCCTGGCCGCCTGCAGCCAAGCGACTGCCACGCCACAAGCTACTCAAATCCCAATCGTCGTTGCAGACGATACCATCATCGCCGAAGGCCGGGTTGAACCCATTCAATACGCCGAGATCGCCTTCAATGCCAGCGGAGCGATCAGTGAGGTGCTGGTGAAGGTTGGTCAGCCGGTGAAAAAAGGAGAGCCGCTCATCCGCCTGGGGAATGAATCGGACACCAACTACGCAGCCGCACAAGTTGAACTGGCCAACGCACAGAAAGCATGGGACGATCTGCTGACTTCCAGAGGCGCCGACTTTGCTCAGGCCGTCATCGAGTTGAAGGACGCGCAGGAAGCAAGTGAAAAAGCCTTCCAATATCTTGTATATTTGCAAAACGACAAAAAGATTCCGCAAACAGAAACACGCCGGATTTTGACCAGCACTCCATTTGGTTATCAATATGAATATAAAACAAAGAGTTTTAAAGGAGCTGCCCCGGAAGATTGGATCGTGGAAGCTGAGAATGACCTCGCTTTAAAAAAGGCCAAGCTGGAGAAAGCACAGCTTGTTTATGACCGCTTGAAGGATGGTCCCGATGCAGATCAATTGCCCATCGTGGAAGCGCGGCTAAATGCGGCGAAAGCCGGGGTGACAGCATTCTCGGTCATTGCCCCGTTCGATGGTGTGGTGGCTGAATTGAATGCAAAAACTGGCGGCTCGATCAATGCCGGTGAAATTGCCGTTACGATAGCAGATATCTCCAGTTGGATAGTCATCACCACCGATGTAACCGAGATAGATGTCGTCAAATTGAAAGAGAGTCAGCCTGTGACCGTTACATTGGATGCCATCCCTGATACAGTCCTGAATGGCGAAGTCCTTTCCATCGGGCAGGGATATACAGAAAATCAGGGTGATATCGTTTACGAGGTCACCATCCTGCTGACCGATCAGGATCCAAACATGCGCTGGGGTATGACTGCCGTTGTTACATTCAAATAACAGTAGGGCAGGTTTGTAACCTGCCAGGACTTGGGCTGTCAATTAATCGTCAGGCTGCAAGCCTGACCTGGAAGAGAATCTTATGGCTATTTCATTTATGAAACAAAAAACCGAGGACGAACAGGTTGAAAACCGCCCTATCATAGACCTGCGCGAGGTCAATAAATATTACAAGACCGCCGTCGGTGATTATCACGCGCTTGAAAGCGTGGACTTGCAGATCAACGCCGGTGAATTCGTCAGCATTATCGGTAAATCGGGCAGCGGCAAGACCACCCTGCTCAACATGATTACTGGCATCGACCACCCCACCACAGGTGAGGTCTGGGTCAACAGCACAGCCGTGCATGGGTTGAACGAAAACAAGATGGCGCGCTGGCGCGGGAAGAACCTCGGCATCGTCTTTCAATTCTTTCAATTACTTCCGATGATCTCGGTGATCGAAAATATCATGCTGCCCATGGATTTCTGCCGTACCTATCCATTGAACGAGCGCAGAAAACGTGCCATGGAGTTATTGGAACTCGTCGAGCTTGCCGACCACGCGCACAAACTTCCCACGGCGCTATCGGGCGGTCAGCAGCAACGCGTGGCCATTGCGCGCGCGCTTGCAAACGACCCCCCTGTGGTCATTGCTGACGAACCCACCGGCAACCTTGATTCAAAAACTGCCGAGTCTGTTTTCGCATTGTTCAACGATCTTGTTGCAAAAGGTAAGACCATCATCATCGTCACACACGACAGCGGTTTGGCAAAGCGTACTCATCGCACGGCATTGATCGCAGACGGTGAAATTGTCAACGAGTATGTTGCCAAAGCCATGCCAACACTCACACCAGGTCAACTACTGCAAGCTTCGAGAACTGCAAAGACACAAGCTTACGAAGCAGGCTCAATGATCTTCTCTGAAGGCACCAATGCGGATGCATTCTATATTGTCGCCAAAGGAACAGTGGAAGTGATCCTGCCGCGCCTGAATCAATCGGATGTGGTCGCGGTTCAACTTGGACCTGGAAGATGCTTCGGCGAAATGGAATTTTTTCACGAGAAGAAACATCGCGCATCCATCCGCGCCTCGGAAGCGGGACCTGTTGAGGTATTGGCCATCGGCTACGACAAACTGTCAGAATTGCTGAACCAGTCTGAGGTTACGCGTGAAGCGCTGCATTAGATGGCAGATAAACACGAAGGTGAGAATTTGTCCAAGCGAGGAGTCATCCAATGAGCTCGCGCTGGAAAAAGGTCTGGGCTGATTTTTGGGGCAACCGCGGGCGGACTTTCCTTACCATCATGACCATCGCCGTCGGCACATTTGCGGTTGGCTTCAATAGCAACCTGGGTTTGTACATGGCCGAAAGCATGGATGAGGATTTTCTTTCCGCCAACCCATCTGAGGCCGAGGTGTACGCCTACCCGTTGAACGATGATATGGTGAAGTCGGCACGCGAAGTTCCAGGTGTGGAAGCCGTGGAAGGTTTTTCATCTGTCGGCGCGCGCATTCTTCGCCCCGATGGGACGGAGGTTGAGATCAATTTTACTGCCGTAAAAGACCCTGCAGTAATGACTTTGAATCTACTCAAACCTGCCACCGGTGAGACCATCATTCCAACTTATAACGATAAGGCAGCCATCCTCGACTCCAGCGCCATATCGCTTGGATATAAACCCGGCGACACCATTTTGCTGGAACTGGAAAACGGCAGGACGCGTGAGATCAAACTAGCTGGGTATATGCACGCTGTGACCGGCTTTCCATATAACCTTGCCCAGCAAGTAAATGCATATGTTACACCGGATACGCTGAAATGGCTGGGCGGCAGTACGGATAGTTACGGAAGACTGTCGATCAGTGTTTTGGAAAAACAAACAGACGTTGAACATGTGACCGAAGTGGCACAAGCCGTGGCAGACCGTATGGAACGCGCCGGCGCGACGATTTATTTTGTAAGCGTATATCAGCCTGGTCACCACTTTGCGTGGAGCATTACGCAAGGCATTTTCTTCGTGCTTGGGGTGCTTGGTTATCTCACTGTTTTGTTAAGCGGGTTTTTAATCGTCAACACCATCACGGCGCTAATGACCCAGCAAACACGCCAGATCGGTATCATGAAAGCTGTCGGCGGCGACACAAGACAGCTTGCAGGGATGTATGTGGTTTTGATTTTGGCTTTTGGTTTGGGCGCATTGGCGATTGCAATTCCGCTGTCAAATATGGCGGCGAAAAGTATCGGCGGAGGTATGGCGGCATGGTTGAACTTCCAGGTTGCGCCATATCATGGATTTTCGGCCACGCTCATCCAGCAGGGATTTGTGGCATTGATCGTGCCATTGCTGGCCGCAATTTTCCCCATCTACAATAGTGTGCGGGTGACGGTGCGCGAAGCGATCAGCGACTACGGATTGGGCGGCAATGCCCGGCCAAAAGCCGACTCTGTCAATCAAAATTCACTCCTCATCCCGCGTCCGATTCGCATTTCGATCCGCAACACATTCAGACGCAAGACAAGGCTGGGCATCACTTTATTCACGCTGGTATTGGCAGGCGCGGTGTTCATCGCGGTATACAACTTGTGGGCATCGTTCGACCAGGTAATTGAAGATATTCAAGGATATTTCCTGGCAGATATCAACATCTCCTTCGACCACGGCTATCGTTATGACAAGGTCGCCGTCATTGCGGATAGTATCCCCGGCGTGGAGGGCGCTGAAGGCTGGCTGGAATATACCGGCACCCTGGATAATGGCAAAGATGAGGCCGGTACGCAAATTCTGTTCGTGGCTCCACCATCCACATCCAAACTGATCGACCCGATCATCACGGCTGGCCGCTGGCTGCAACCCGGAGACGAGAACGCGATCGTGATTGGGAATCACCTGCTGAATATCTTCCCTGACCTGAAAGTCGGTGATTGGCTGACCATTGAAACCAATAACAAAAAGACCGATTGGCATATCGTTGGCATTTACACGATTACAGGAAATGTCAGCCCGCCGTTGTTATATGTCAATTATGAATATCTCAGCGTTTTGGTGGGTGAACCAGAGATGGCGTATTCCCTGCGCATCATCACATCGCAAAAGGACTCGGCCTCGCAAAGACGGATCAATGACCAGGTCCAGGCCTTGTTTGAGCAGCGCGGAATCAACATCCGCTCGACACAGCTGGGAGCAGACTTCATCCGCGACCAGAAGGCACAGACAGATATTCTTGTCTACTTCATGCTGGTGATGGCAAGCCTGATCGCCGTGGTGGGCGGGCTTGGCCTGATGGGTACGATGAGCATCAACGTGTTGGAGCGCACCCGTGAGATCGGCGTGATGCGCGCCATCGGCGCAAGCAATGGCGATATTCAAGCCATTGTGATTACAGAAGGAATGGTAATTGGCATCCTTAGCTGGGCCATCAGCATCTTGATCGCGATCCCTATCACGAATGTGTTGTGCTTTGGGGTTGGGATGGCAATCCTCACCGCGCCCATGCCCCCCGTTTTTGGAGCGAGTGGTGTTGTAGCCTGGCTGATCTTCACTCTGGTGTTAGGTACGTTGGCAAGCGCGCTGCCTGCAAGACGGGCGTCACGCCTGACCGTGAAAGATACACTGGCATACGAATAGTTCTTAAATCATAACTCGCCTGCGAAAGCAAAATCGCAGGTGAGTTGTTTTTAAGAAAAAAATGAACGCACGCACAATTTGAATTAATCGTCAGAGTGGTCAGGGCCAAATTTTTTGTGAAATGCAGCCAGTACCATAAATATATCGGCATAGTAATGGACAACTAATTGCAACCAGAAGTATGTTTGGAAACCGTAAGGAGTAAATCCACAAATAATTCGTCCACTATCGTATAATATTTGAAAGGTTGGAATACTTATGACTGTACCGCCGTTCAAAAAAAGATCTTTTACACTAATAGTTGTCATACTATTGGCAGCGATTGGGTTGGTTCTATATTGGAAAAAAGTTTCATGGGTTGAATTCGGGTATTGGATCCTTATTTTTTTAGCAATCATCAGCGCAACGGGGATTTTTATCATTATTCGATATTTTAATAAAAACAAATTAAAAGCCACACTAAATCGTACATCGACAAACCTTGGCGAAACCATCTATCGGGCAATCCTGGAGACATCCCCTGATTCATTTTCCCTAACCGACCTGACTGGACGTTTTATTTTTTGCAGTCAGCAAACCGCCATTATGCACGGGTACAACTCGCCCGATGAGCTGATCGGAAAAAGCGCATTTACCCTGTTCCCGTTGAAGGAGGTGGTTCGCGCAGCAAAATCCATGTACGCTGCGCGCCAGGGCGTTACAGTCAGGAATCTGGAATATATATTGCTCAGAAAAAACGGTTCCCAATTCCACGCAGAATTAAGCGCATCCCTCATAAAAAACGATGCGGGAATTCCTGTCGCCTTCATGGCAATTGTCCGTGACATCACCGAACGTAAATGGGTGGATGCTCAAATTCGTGAAAGCGAGTCGCGCTATCGCATTGTTGCCGACAATACGTTTGATTGGGAATTCTGGCAGGCGCCCAATGACAGGTTTATTTATACATCCCCTTCCTGTAAACGTCTTACCGGGTATGACGCGGTTGAATTCATTAACAATTCCAAACTTTTCATTGATATTGTCCATCCTGAAGACCAGCCGAAATTCAAGACACATCGCTTCGAAGCAAATCGGGATAGAAAACCCGGGGATATCGAATTTCGCATCCGACGCGCTGACGGACAGGAGCGCTGGATCAGTCATATATGCCAGCCGGTCTTCGATGGTGGAGGAACATTTATTGGAACGCGTGGCAGTAACCGTGATATTACCGAACGCAAATACGCAGAGGACAACCTGCAACTTGCCAATGAACAACTGCGGCTGCAACTGGCTGAAATCGAGGATTTACACGTCATATTGCAGGACCAGGCATTACATGACCCATTAACCGGTTTGTATAATCGCCGCTATATGGAGGACGCGCTCAAGAAGGAACTTGCGCGAGCCATGCGCGAAGGCTATCAGATCAGTATTGCACTGCTGGATATGGACAATTTGAAAAACTTCAACGATTTCCATGGTCACGCCATGGGAGATAAAGCACTTGTAGTTTTAAGCGACCAACTTACAGAATTAACGCGTATCGACGATATTGCCTGCCGCTATGGGGGCGATGAATTTCTTGTCATTCTTCATAGCACGACTCTTGAAAGCGGATTTAAACGGGTTGAGCAATGGCGTGCGGCCATGGAAGAGATCCGTATTCAACATGAGGACGAGGAACTTCAAATCACATTCACAGCCGGGATCGCCGCCTACCCCACACACGGGCAGACCCTTGAAGAAGTGATCAAAGCAGCCGATGATGCGCTGTATCGCGCAAAGGAAAAGGGGCGAAACTATATCATGACGCCGGATGAATAGACACAATATCCACATATTTCCTTCACCCTGACATTACCAACAGATGGGAAAATAAAGACAAGTTTACTAATTGGAGGTAAATATGAAAAACAACAAATGGGTCTGGTGGATTCTCACGATTCTTCTCACGCTTGTCGTATTGGTTGGGGTTGGCCGCGCAGGTTACCGTATGGGATTAATGCAGAGCATAAATACCGCACGAAACACAGATGGGACATTCCCAAACTTTGGCAACATGCACAGTTTCAACGGTGACTTCAAGGACCAGGCTCGCAATCCTCATATGCAAATGCGCGGCTTTGATCATGGCAGAGGGCGCGACGGTTTCTCTCTGTTATTCAGCTTCGTACGCCTTGCAGTGTTAGGTTTACTCCTCTGGGCCGGGTACAAACTCTATAGAAAGAGTGGCTGGCAATTCGTGAAAGTCAATTCTCCTGCGCAGAGCGAAGCTGCAACTGTAGACGAGAAGAAAGATGAGTTTATCAGGCGTCTTGATCTCTCCCTGCTCTTAATAGCAATTGGCACCCTCATGGTCGCTTTCATTTTTGGGGCGATCCTTTCTCGCACCATCACACGTCCCATTCGTGAGCTTACAAAAGCCACCCATGAAATGGCGGGCGGAAAATTCGGTCAACGAGTGCCGGTCCGCTCACAGGATGAAATTGGGGAACTCGCATCTTCCTTTAACCAAATGAATGACGACCTTGGCCGCTCCTTCAACCTCCGCAAGCAAATGACCGCCGATATTGCCCACGAATTGCGTACGCCGCTCAGCCTCATCATCGGCCACGCCGAAGCCGTCCATGATGGCGTGCTGCCTCCTACAAAAGAAAACTTCGAGATCATCCGCGAGGAAGCCGAAAGGCTTGAGCAGCTCGTCAACGATCTGCGAACTTTGTCACTCGCCGATGCGGGTGAACTTTCTGTGGATTTCCAACCTGTCGATGTAAACAAACTATTGGGCGATATCCAAACCCATTACATGACCCCGTTCAACCAAAAGCGGATCACCCTTAACCTCCAGTCTGCTCCCGGTATACTGACAGCGAATCTTGATCCGGTCCGTTTCTCGCAAGTGCTGACAAATATTTTAGACAATGCCTTGCGTTATACGCCCGAAAATGGCCGCGTCGTAATGGCAGTGAAACAAAACGTGGACCAGGTGGAAATCAGCATTCAAGACAGCGGGGAGGGAGTCACTTCGGAAGAAGCCGCCCACCTCTTTGACCGCTTCTACCGTGCAGATGCCTCTCGCACTCGCGATGAGGGCGGCTCAGGTCTCGGTCTCGCCATCGCCAAGTCTATTGCGGAAATGCACAAAGGAAAAATCTGGGCTGAAAGCGAAAAAGGCAAAGGACTGAAAGTTATCATCCAGGTGCCTATCTTAAAATAAAAAATCAAAGCGCAGACCAATACCCGGCTCCACGAGAAAAAGATTAAACAAAGAAGGCATCTTGTTTGGGATGCCTTCTTTGTCCTCAATTAAGATTCGGTGTTTCTGAATTGATTGCGACTCGTTTCTTCTTCGTAATGCTCTTCGGCCAAACGACCACAGTAACGATCAAGGCAATTACACCTATATTTTTGATCACCCCAGCCAACCAGCGTAGACCACACCTCCTCTAGATTGGAACTATCGTTTCCTGGGTCTCCATCACCTCGGCTTGCAATTTGCCAGCGGACAGTTCGCGCAAGGCAAGTTGAAATACATCATATTCGCGCACAGGGATTTGCAAGGTCAGTGTGATATCGCCTGCAAAATCTTCGCCAATGATCGCACCGTGAAACCTCGGTGTAAGCAAGCGGATTCGCTCCAGCAAATTATAGGGAATGGCCAACATCACCACATACACAGGGACTCGCTCTCCGCGCCCGACGGCGTTGACCACCAATTGAGCGGACTCGGTGTAGGCCTTGACCAACCCGCCTGTACCAAGCAATGTCCCGCCAAAATAACGGGTGATGACGAGTGCCGCATCGCCAAGTCCGCTGCCGCGCAGGACCGCTAGAGCAGGCCGGCCCGAAGTCCCGACCGGTTCTCCATCATCCGAAAAATATTCGGTAACCGTATTTCCGCCGCCAATAATATATGCAGGGACATTATGCGCTGCATCTGCAAATTCATGTTTGATGCGCTTAATGAACGCGCGGGCTTCATCGATATTAAGAGCGGGCGCAATCGTGGCAATAAAATGGGAATTGACGACCATCAATTCCCGCCGCATTTCTTCAAGAGGAAGAAAATAAGGTTTTGACATCTTTAATCAGCCGGCTATCGGCAGTGTGAAATAAAACGTACTGCCTGTATTTTTTTCCTCAGATTCAAGCCAGATTCGGCCGCCATGAACTTCGATAATTCTTTGCGCCAGGGTAAGTCCAATCCCAGTGCCGTCCACTTCAGGGCTGAGGCGGTTAAATAAACCAAATATACGTTCGTGATATTGGGGCTTGATGCCGGCCCCGTTATCTTTTACGAAAAATATGGAGAACCCGGGAACAGAATCCGCGCCGATCGAAGTTTCCCTGACAATCCCTGCGAGACGCGGTTTCTGTTTGCGAATCAGCCATAGAATCCCCGCACAAACAATGGCTGAGCTCCCGCCAACAAAGAGCGCTCTCATGATCAATTCCTGGAACAGCAATAATGCAAAAAGAATAAATCCCACACTCATGATAAGCAGGCCGGCGCTCAGGGATTGAAGCAGGCCTCCTGAAAGTGATTTTTCAGATTCTCTGGAGAATGGAATAAACGAATTGTTTTTCATAAGCAATCAGGTTGTACTTGATTTTACTGTAATTTTCTTGACTCCTGACTTTGCATGGCAATATCTATCGCGCAGGATGTAATGGGATAAACAAGGGTTCTAAAGTAAAATATATCCACGCTTGAGTTTCGCCGCTCTGCGGAAGAAACCTCTCAGCCGCAGGATCAAGGAGTGTTACATGATCAAAGTATTCGTTTCCTACTCGCGCAAGGATACCGAATTCGCAAAACAACTCACGGGGGAATTAAAAAAAAACAAACTGGAATTCTGGGTGGACTGGGAGGGCATTCCACCCACTGTAGATTTCATGAAGAAGATCGAAAAAGGCATCGAAGAATCGGATGCATTTTTATTTCTGATAAGCCCGGATTCCGTGACATCAGAGTATTGCGGGCGGGAAATTGATCATGCGGTTAAAAGCGGCAAACGAATTATCACGTTGATGGTACGTGATATAAAACCAGAGAAAATGCTGCAAGCCCTGTCCCACATTAATTGGATTTCCTTCCGCAAACAGGATAATTTTGCAGAATCATTCCAAAAATTGCTTTTGGGAATTAATACAGACTTCGAATGGGTTGACGTGCATAGCCGCCTGCTTGTACGCGCACTGGAATGGCGGGACGGGAAAAAGGACTATAGCCTGCTCCTGCGCGGAAAAGACCTGCAGGACGCGGAATTTCAGCTCGCAACCAACACATCCAAAAATCCCCATCCAACCGACTTGCATAGAGAATATATTTTAACGAGCCGCCAGGTTGCAGACAGACAGAGAAGATGGGTTACCCTTTTGGCGGTTATCATCGCAATTGCCATGTTTGCCCTGGGGGTCTACGGTTTAAGAGAAGCGAAAAGGGCAAACGTTAGCGAACAGGGTGAGATCATTGCAAAGAATCATGCCCAGGCAAAGGAACTTGAATCGAAGATCAATCAGTTGTCGGCGCTGGCGGTAACGAAGATCGACCAGAACTTTAATGAAGCCCTCGTTTTGGGAGTGGAAGCCTATCTTCATGCAAAAGATAATCAGGTTAATAATTTCACGGCACAGGGTGCGATCACTAAAATACTTCAGAGTAACCCGGGCTTAATTCACGTACTTCTGGGTCATACAGATTGGGTGAACACCATCGCGATCCACCCGAACAGTAATATGCTGGTATCAGGCGGTTGGGACAACACCGTTATTCTCTGGGATATTTCTGATCCGTCCCTTCCAGAAATCATAAAAACCCTGTCGGAGCATACCAGCTCGGTGGAGAGTGTGGCATTCAGTTCTGATGGAAAAACCCTGGCATCATCAAGCTTTGACAGCCTTATTCTGTGGGATATATCCGATCCATCTGACCCGAAGCTGCTCGGCAAAATCGACGGGAACTATTCCGACCTTTTATTCACACACAACGATACAATTCTCTCATTAATAAAATATGACGAAAATATTACAGGCTCTGCCGTACTGTTCAATATATCCAACAAAAAATCACCTGTTGAAGTAAGCCGGTTCGACAGTGGGGATAAAACCGTTGGCATGACTAATCTTGCGATTAACCCGGCCAAAAAT
The DNA here is from genome assembly GCA_038250295.1 of Anaerolineales bacterium. GTDB lineage: Bacteria > Chloroflexota > Anaerolineae > Anaerolineales > Villigracilaceae > Villigracilis. The sequence goes on from JBBSCM010000029.1 coordinate 14,926, forward strand.
CTTTTGTTTTCATCGCTCGAAAATGGGAATATCCTCGAATGGGACATTACCGATCCAAACAATCCCGCATTATTATTTACCATTGAAGGCAACGGGGAGCAATTGAACGGTATTGCAATAAGCGCGGATGGCAGAACCCTGGCGATTGGCAAATCAGACACGGCGATTGCACTTTGGGACATTAGCGATCCTGCCGCGCCTTTTTTGCTCAGCATATGGGGCGGACATTCACTCCCAATAACCAGTCTGGCATTTAGCGCAGACGGCGCTACTTTGGCATCCAGCAGTGACGAAACCAATGCTTCGATCGTTTTGTGGGACATCTCAAACCGAAACGTTCCCAAGAAAATAAGGACTCTCAACGGACATTCCCTGACCGTGACAAGCATGATATTTAACCAAAATAATGGAATGCTGACATCAGGAAGCCATGATGGCACGATCATGCTCTGGGATGTGATCAACCCTAAAACCTCCATACAGGCGGGTTCTATTGATGATATTTCCAATCATTTCACTTTCAATTATTTCACCTTCAATGGTTTTGCTTTCCAGCCCAACGGGAGCTTACTGGCATCCGGAAGCGCTGACGGAACATTGGCAATATGGGACATTTCCAATCCGGGCATCCCGAAGCGCATCAAGGACTTGAAAGAATCATATTATGGTATTGTGGCTTTTAGCCCTGATGGAAAATTACTGGCTTCAAGCGATGGCGGCAAAAATGTGGTTCTTCGGGATGCATCAGAATTTACCAACATCAAGGCCATAAAAGCGAATGAAAATTCCACAGATCTAATTGCGTTTAGCGCGGACGGCAAAACTTTGGCAACCGTGGGCGATCAATTTATTCTATGGGATGTTACGGATCCCAAAAAGCCCATATCCATCGCAGATTTAACCGAACAGAATGATGGAATTAGAAATTTGGTTTTTAGTTCAGATGGAAAATTCATGGCTTCCACCGTGGACAAAACAGTTGTTTTATGGGATGTTTCCAATCCTGCCAAGCCCACCCAATTAAGTGTTATGGCAGGTCATTCCAATTCAATATTAGCTATTGCGTTTAACCCGACCAATACTAATCTATTCGCATCTGCCGGGGCAGATAAGATCATCATTTTGTGGGAGCTCACAGACCCACGCAGCCCTCAAAATATCAACATCCTCAGCAATCATTCCGACTGGGTAAATACCCTCGCGTTTAGCCCTGATGGAACCCTGCTTGCATCCGGAAGCGACGACAAACAGGTAAACGTCTGGAACATCTCAAACCCTGAAGCGCCCACCCTCATCAGCAAAATGATCGGGCATACCGATGTCGTCAACACGGTTGCATTTAACCCTCTGGGAGACTTACTCGCTTCTTTAGGCGATGATCGCAAAATCATTTTCTGGGATATCAACCCGGAATCGTGGATACAAGATGCCTGCTCCATTTCAGGGAGAGATTTCACCATTATTGAGTGGAATCAGTTCTTTCCCTCCGAAGAATATCGTCAAACATGCGAGCCATTTAGAAGGTCTCAAGGTATAGCGCAGGCAGGTGAACCTCCTCCCGATGTTGCAGTGCCAACAGCTGAACAATCATCAGTGCCTGTGCCAGTTTGTACAAGCGATCAAACCCCAAGCTGTAGCCTGCCCGCATCTAAAAAACTGGACGAGTTCTGCGTGGACAATAACGTTTACGGACTTTATAACCTGCCCCTTAACACAACCTACGAAGTGCTCACGCCCGGGTTCACATGCATCAACGAAAAAGATAACAGCGCTGGCGCCCGTATATCCTGCACTGGTCCAATAGACAAGGAGTTTGAGGTCTCATTCTGTAATTCAACATGCGCCAATACACTGGAGACTTCATATCAATGCGAGGCTGGGTTTGGATTGAACTCAGCACAAGGATGCTGCGCTCCGATATCCTCTACAAGCAATGGGTGTGTAACTGAAAAGCTGACGTTGCTCGGTTGTAAATAATGCCAATCAAAACTCCGAGAGCATAAGTCTCGGAGTTTTGATTTTAATATCTGCCTCTATTCAAAACAACTTCAGGATTTGCCAAATCACTTTCCCTCGCAGGGAAGACCTGCACCGCACAGGCCTTGAACTCGGGAATTTTTGCCTGCGGATCCAATGCATCGTTCGTCAATAAATTTGCGGCAGCTTCGGCAAAGTGGAAGGGGATGAAGACCACGCCAACGGATGTCTTTTCTGTGACCGTTGCTCGCAAGATAACTTCCCCGCGTCTGCTCTGGACCTTGACCGGGTCGCCGTTGCGAATGCCATGAATCTCAGCGTCGGCAGGATGCATCTCCACGCGCGCTTCGGGATAAGCTTCGTTGAGCACCGAGTTACGTGTCATTGTGCCGCCATGCCAATGTTCAAGCACGCGGCCAGTGGTGAGAATAAATGGATATTCATCATCGGCTTCTTCCATGACAGGAATATATTCCAACGGGTGAAATTTTCCGCGTCCGCGCGGAAAGGATTCCTTGAAGAGAGTCGGTGTGCCGGGGTGAGTCAAATCAGGGACAGGATAGATCAGCCCAACTTTATCAATGCGGTCATAGGTGATGCCTGCGTAATCTGAATTGACACTGCCCATCTCGCGCAGAATCTGTTCAGGGTTGGAATACTTCCAGTAAGCCGAAGCAACTCCAAGCCGGGATTCGATGCGCTGTGCCAAATCGCAGATGATCTGCCAGTCGACTCGGCTTTGTCCGCGTGGAGCATGAGCGGCGCGGACTCTCTGCACGCGGCGATCCGTATTCGAGAAAGTCCCATCTTTTTCGGCGAAGGGAGTCGCGGGCAGGAAGACATCCGCAAACGCGCCGCTCTCGTTGATAAAAATATCCTGCGACACAAGGAACTCAAGTTGTTGCATGTGCTTGCGCGTTTCATTGAGATTCGGCTCGGACATCATCGGGTTCTCGCCCATGATATACAAAGCACGGACGCCGCCTTCGTGAGCGTGACCAAGAATTTCAGTGGTGGTCAAGCCAAGTTTGCGCGAGAGGCCGCCTGATTCGATGTTCCATGTTTTTTCCCATTTCGCGGCATTATCTTCATCATCCACGCGCATATAGCCGGGATAATGGAACGGCATACAACCCATATCACTCGCGCCCTGCACATTGTTTTGTCCGCGCAGGGGATTCAATCCAGTGCCTTCACGTCCAATGTGACCGGTGAGAAACGCAAGGTTGATGAGCGCGAGCGCGCTGGCGGTGCCATGCGAAAGCTGTGAGATGCCCATACCCCAATAGATGGCGGCCTTTTCCGCGCTGGCATACAGCCTCGCAGCTTTGCGAATATCATCGGCGGGAACGCCCGTAATTTCTTCCGCATATTCAGGTGTGAATTGTTCAAGGGACGCCAGGAATTCTGTATATCCTTCCGTGCGGTCATTAATGAAATCATGATTGACAAGATTTTCTTCGACGATGACATAAGCCATGGCGGTAAATAAAGGTACGTTAGTCCCAGGCTTGAGCGGCAGCCATAACTCGGCAAAGTCCACCAGCTCAATCCGGCGCGGATCGATCACGATCATCTTCGCGCCGTATTGACGAACCGCCTCTTTCATTTGCAATGCAATGATGGGATGATTTTCGCTGGTGTTTGAGCCAGTGACAATGAACACGTCATTTTGAATAACCTGCGAAGCGGTGTTGCTCATGGCCGAAGAGCCAGTGGCCTGTTGAAGAGCAACCACGGAACCTGCGTGACACAGCCTTGTACAATGATCTACATTATTCGTGCGGAACAATGCGCGGTACATTTTTTGTAAAAGATAATTATCTTCATTGGTGGCTTTGGCGCAGGCATAGACCGCCATCGCATCCGAGCCATCGCGCTTGTAGATTTCCACCAAACGGTCTGCGACATAATTCAACGCTTCATTCCAATTAACTTCGCGCCACTCAGACAAATCGAATGCCTGAGTCCGCTCGCCTGCCTTCTGCGGGGTTTTGCGAATCAACGGTGTAGTGACGCGCTTCGGGTGATAGACATAGTCATAGCCAAAGCGTCCCTTCACGCACAAGTTGCCGTGATTGACGGGTGAGTCAAATGGCGAGGTGACTTTAAAGATATGCTCATCTTTGACATGTAGCTGTAAATTGCATCCCACACCGCAGTATGGGCAGGTGGTGGTGACGATTCGGTCGGGTTTGATCATCGTGCCTCCAAAATTGGTAAGTAGTAATTCGTAATTACCGCTTACTACTTACGCCTTTTTCTACCAGTATTTAACACGCTAATTTCCTGCGGACTCATGCCCTGTTCCAATAAATATTCGCGCTTTGGTTTCAACGCACCCGTCGGGCAAACTGCAACACATTGTCCGCATAAGACACAGCTTGTTTCTGGAATCGTTTTATCAAAGAACGTGCCGATCTGTGTCTCAAATCCGCGGCCATCGAAGTTGATCGCGAAGGTGTATTGCGCATCTTCGGCGCACACCTGCACGCAGCGCCAGCACAACAAACACTTCGAGTAATCGCGCACGTACATCGGGTTATCATCTTTGACGTCCGACTCTCTGCGTTCCGCATCGGGGAAGCGGCTCGTGGATGCGCCGTAGTCATACATCATATTCTGAACATCGTCTGCTTCGGATAGATCCATCGTGGACGCGAGCATCTCCAAAATCGTTCGTCGCGAGCGGACAACTTTCTCGCTTCGGGTCTGGACCTTCATGCCTGCTCCCGCTTTGACGATGCAAGCAGGCTGAAGCACTCGCTGCCCCTCCACTTCAACAACACACATGCGGCACAATCCATTTGCTGTTGTCGCTTCGTGGAAGCAGATCGTGGGAACATCCCCGCCCATGTCCCGTGCCACATCGAGCAAAGTTTTTCCTTCTTCAGCAGTTACTTCTTGTCCGTCAATGGTTAATGTAATTGTCATGAATACACCTTATATGTCAAAAGTCGAGGGTCAAAAGTTGAACTTATTTTCCCTTGTTGAAGTTTTCTTGCTTTTCGATTTCGTTGCTTTTGATTTCGTAACTTTCTTGACGGCTTTTGGCCCTGCCTTCTTTGCAACAGGTTTCTTTAAGGCGGTTGACACTTTAGAAACCTTCGACACCTTAGGCACTTTTTCAATCTGCTTTGCTTTTTCTTCTTTCATTTCATCCCTGCCAAACAATTCGGGCCACAACTTCATCGCGGACAAAACGGCACTGGCAGCGGTCTGACCCAAGCCGCACAAACTTGCATCCGTCATCGTCCAGCCAACATCTTCGAGGCGGATCATGTCATCGGGCAACGCATTGCCTTTTGCCACGCGGTTAAGGATTTCCATCTGACGCTGCGTACCCATTTGACATGGATAGCACTTGCCACAAGACTCGTGTGCGAAGAACTTTCCAAGCCGCTTTAATACATCGCGAATGTCGCGTGTCTCATCGAAGACCATCACCACGCCAGAACCTAACGGCAAACCAGCTGCGCGCAGATCTTCGAACGTCATTTTCACATCCAAATGAGTGGATGTTGCAAATGCGCCCGCCGCGCCGCCAAACAAAACTGCTTTGAGAGATCTCTTGTTTGGGACACCGCCTGCCATATTGAGTAATTCACGCAGGGTCACGCCAAACGGAATTTCATACAAACCTGGCTTTACGACATCACCAGAAACGCAAAATAGTTTGGGTCCCGGAGATTTCTCCGTGCCGATCTTGCGGTATTCCGCTGAGCCTTTTGAAATGATCAACGGAACATTGCAAAGTGTTTCCACATTATTGATAACGGTCGGCTTGTTGAACAATCCGTTCGTCGTTGGGAAAGGCGGCTTCACACGCGGAAAACCGCGCTTCCCTTCAATGGATTCAAACAGCGCAGTCTCCTCGCCACAAATGTAGGCACCAGCGCCGACACGGATTTCAATATCAAAGTGGGTGCCCAGATAGCCATCCACCCGGGCTTCGCTTAACGCATTTTCCAACGCAGGCACAATGTATGGATATTCACCGCGAATATAGATATAGCCTTTTGTCGCACCGATGGCATAGGCCGCAATGCACATACCCTCAATCGTGCTGTGCGGATCATCCAACAATAAAACTCTATCCTTGAACGTGCCGGGTTCAGACTCATCCGCGTTGCATACAACATATTTTTGATCAGCCTGCGCTTTCGCAGCACCGCCCCA
>JBBSCM010000030.1:0-21041 GCA_038250295.1 Anaerolineales bacterium
ACCGCAAAGGCAACAAAGGAACACAAAGGAAAACCTAAAAAAACCTTCGTGACCCTTTGTGACCCTTCGTGGTTCAAAAAATTCTTGTACAAAAAGTAAGCATTTCACTTCTAAGTTCCTAACTCGGACAAGCCGAAACCAAAAAGGATTCAACCACAAAGGCAACAAAGGAACACAAAGGAAAACCTAAAAAAACCTTCGTGACCCTTCGTGGTTCAAAAAATTCTTGTACAAAAAGCAAGCATTTAACTTTCTAAGTTCCTAAAGTTTTCATCAAATCTGTCGATGCTTAGCAGGGAACGAATTAAGCCTGGAGTCACATGAGCACGATCGCATCGACATATTTGACCAATTTAATGACCGCCCGTCGGCTTTTGGAAATCGCCAAAAACGAAGAATTGCGTCGGAATGGAAAGGATGTGGAGAAAAAATCCGCGCTGGATTATATGCAGGAAGACCAGGCGTTGATCAGCGTCTCTGCCCAGGATATACATAAACAGGAAGTAAGTTCCCCGCCGCAGATCGACAACATCAACATAAACCTGTCTGACCCGCACGGAATTGCAAAACAAAATGTGGTTCAGAAAAAAATGGAGATGCTGGCGGTTTTGCTGTTGTCAGTGATCAGAAGATTGAGATCGAACTGGAAGTCCGTTATCGTTCGAATACGCCGATGGAAGGGTTGGTTGTACACGATCAGAATTACGCCGAATCAGATCGCTATCTATACAAATTCGCAGACGGCGCCACTTTTACCATCCTCGACAAATGGACAAATAAAAGCACAACCATTTGGGGTGATCCGCATATAGATGTCAACGATATGGCAGGTGATTACAACGGGGATTTTAAGGATCTGAAGACCAGCGATGAGTTTACAACTTTTATGTTGGAAGACGGCACACGAGTCACCTTCAAAGCCAAGGATGCCGGCCTCATTGAACAGGTGGATATTTTCAAAGGGTCACAGCATATTAAAGGAACCGGTCAGGCCGCAAAGGACTTCGCTCCTGAAAGCGGTCTTTTCACTAAACAAGTACTGAACGACGGACTGTCCAGCGCGAGATCAACCTCCCTGGGAGACACAGTCCATGCCGGCGGCGATGGAAACGACTGGTTAGACGCGAACAATACAAGGGTCTGGGGGAAAACAACCGGGCCGCTTGTAACTCAACGCCCATCGGCCATATTGGAGTTTTACTACAAGCAGACTGTTTCGCAATCTGTTTCCGTACAAACGATTGCAGCGGAAGCCTGACACAGTTCACTTCAATGCACTTGCAGCTTTTCCAAAAAATGGATTAAAGAGCGGGGATTACAGCCAATAAATTTAACGCAAGGGGGAGATCCGCATATCAGGCTAAATATTTTTAGCCAATCTTTATATTCCTTTCACGGCCAATTTACATAAGATTTAAGGGGGATATGCTAAATTTACTCAGAAATAACTGCCTATCTTTATAAACCCAAATTCCCCTGCAGGAAGGAAGATAACTGTGATCCAGCTTACCCGCACAAATGGCACGCAATTCTATCTCAACCCTGAGTTGATCCAGACCGTGGAGAAGACCCCCGATACCATCATCACCTTAACAAACAGCAAAAAAATCATTGTTAAAGATACTCCGCAGGAAATCGCGGAACGTTTTATTGAATACCGTCGAAGGACGCTGGTGCCCTTCACTTCACAAAAATCAGTTTAGTAATCATCATCTTTTTGAAAAGAACACTCGAACAAGCATAGGAAGATCAGGAGTAACACATGGATATTGCGACCATCGCGGGCCTGGTACTGGCTCTTACTGTTATCGTCGCCGCATTGATTATGGATGGCGGCTCTCCGGCAGAATTATTTGCACACCCTTCATCAATCATCCTCATCTTTGGCGGGTCCATCGGCGCGACGATCATTACCGCCCCGTTGAAGGTGGCGCTTAAACTGCCTCAGTACATCATGCAGGCCTTCAAGACGAACAAGTTTGATACCAAGGGAGATATTGACCTCCTGACCAAACTGGCAGATAAAGCCCGTCGTGAAGGATTGCTCGCGCTTGAAGATGACAGCAAAAAGATCACTGACAAGTTTCTCAAAAGGGGCATCATGATGATCGTTGACGGCGTGGAACCGGAACAGGTTTCCGCGATCCTTGAAAATACAGTCGATCAAATGAAAACCCGCCACAAGCAGGGGATCGGCTTCTTTACCGCGGCGGGTGCGTTTGCGCCAACCTTCGGCATCATCGGCACCGTGATGGGGCTGATCAGCGTTTTGAAACAATTGGATAACCCATCAGCGCTGGGTGAGGCGATTGCCGCCGCATTTTTGGCTACTTTATGGGGATTGCTTTCTGCAAACTTGATCTACTTACCGCTTGCTGGAAAGCTTAAATCAAAAAGCGAAGAAGAAGCTCAGAATCGCTACATGCAAATGGAAGGCATTATTTCCATTCAGGCGGGTGAAAATCCGCGTGTTGTCAAAGACAAGTTGACCGCCTACCTGACTCCTTCGGAGAACAAGGGCGAAGCCGAGAAATCCAAGAATGCTGACAAGAAAGCCCCGGCAAAAGCAAAGGCACAGGCATAAGCATGGCACACCGCAAGGAAGAGCACGAGGAACACCACGATGAACGCTGGCTGGTCAGCTACGCGGATTTTATTACCCTGTTGATGGTCTTGTTCGTGGTGCTTTACTCCATGGGACAGGTCAACGTGGAGAAATACAAAATTCTGGCAGAAAGCATGCGAACGGCTTTCACCGTTGGCGGGCCTGCGCAGGTAGTGGACAGTCAGATCAATCAGGCTGGCGGCACGAGCGAGGATGGAGAATCCAAGCCGATCATTGTGCCGGGCATTCCGGAAGGCCCCACTCAATCAGAAGAAGTTGCCGGGCAATTAACCTCCATGCTTTCCTCCCAAAACCTGGGCAACCAGGTAAGCGTTCAAACCAATATTGAGGGGGTGTTGATCTCGCTCAGTGAGCGTCTGATCTTCAAAGACGGCCAGACGGAATTGCCGCCGGAATCTTTTCAGGTGCTCGATACCATTGTTGAGATGCTTCGCCCGATCAATAACAAAGTCCGCCTGGTTGGGCACACCAACAATACACCATCCACAAACCCGTTATATCCGGGCAATTGGGAACTGTCGCTGGCACGCGCAACATCGGTTGCAAAATATTTGATAAATTCCGGCATTGCGCCTGAGCGGTTTATCATTTCAGGACAGGGTGAATATGCGCCAGTGTTCCCAAATGACACCGAAGACCATAAAGGAATGAATGCGCGTGTGGAAATCATAATCATCTATAAAGTAGACAGCAACATCATAGATATTAATTCCCCGAGTATTGTGCCGTAGATAATAATCGGTTCGAGCCGGGCTTCCAAAGTGGAGACATATGCTAAACAAAATTCTAAAAATTCTCAACACAATTACGCAGGTCATCCTTCTGATTACGGCGTTCGTTTCACTTATCACCGCCTATGTTGTCTTTGCTCCAGACGAACTTCCAAAACCATTCCGCCTGGTCTACGATTACAGCCCTGCGCTGACTACTCCTGAAACTGCTGAGGTTGCATCTGAAGCTCCCGCCGAGGAGGCAACTGCGGCTTCCGAGGCGGCGCACGAGATCATCCCGGGCGAAGGCATCATGCTCAACATGTCCACCAAGATCATCAACCTGGTGGATCCGACCGGACGAAAATATATCCGTGTGACGATCGTGGCCGAGTTTGCCCCTGACGATCCGGAATATGAGTCACTGCCGGAAGAGGAAAAATTGGCTTATCTGCTTGAATTCGAGGAAAAGCTAAATTCAAGATTGCCCATCATGGACGATACCGTCATTACACTGCTATCCACCAAAACGTATGAAGATCTTTATACAGCGGAAGGCAAGGAAAAATTGCGAGCGGAAATCATGCAAATCCTGTCCGAGAAACTCGTTAACCTTCATCTCATTTCTATTTACTTTACAGAATTCGTGGTGCAGTAACCATGTTAGCGCAATCAGAAATTGATGCACTGTTATCCGGCGCCATTGACTTCGATCAGAAGGATGGTGCAGATACCGTTAACCTGGCTGATAAGATAAATCAATCCGGGGAGGGCGGCCTGGATGGCAAACGCGAAAAAAAGATACAGCCGTATAACTTCTGGTCACCTGCCAGGTTTTCAAAGGAGCAAATGCGCGCTGTGGAATTGGTGCATGAGGATCTGAGCGAACGCTTGACCACATCCCTGCCTACTTTTTTGCGAACCAATGTGCGCCCGCACCTGGTTCACATAGAACAGGGACGCTTCCATGACTTCATCAAAGATTTCCCGCAGAACACATTGTTCCATTTGATCTCGCTGGCTCCGCTGCCTGGTCACATGGTATTGACCATGAGTCTCAATGTAAGTTACCTGATCCTCGAACAGCGATTGGGTGGAAAGATCGAAGGCCGTTTTACAGAGCGTGCTCTGACCGAGATCGATCAATCCCTGCTGCGAGGTCTGGTGGAACATATGCTCGGCGATATGAAAGGTGCTTGGAGCAAAGTAGCTTCGCTTGAGCCCTCCCTTGAAGACAGCACGGTCAACCAGCACTGGGTTCAAATGATGATGGGAAATGAGCGGGTTCTTCTGCTGACCATTGAAATCAATATTCAGGGCGTAACCGGCACGATGAGCATTTTTATTCCATTCAATACACTTAAACCCATCACGGATGTTCTTAATCCGCATATCTGGATCGCCGGGCGCAAGGAACATCAACAGGATCCGGTGGCGCGTCAACTGGCAATGCAGGCTACGATGAAAGCCATGATGCCCATTACGGTCATTTTGGGAACCGTGGATTTGCCGCTAAAGGAACTTGCAAACTTGTCTGTTGGAGATGTGATCGAGTTGGACACGCACATCGACAGTGCGTTGATCGTACAGGTTGCAAACAAAAAACAATTCCATGGCCGTGTTGGAAAATCCCGCAAGCGGCTGGGCGTACAAATAACAAAAGTATATCGAGAGCAGGATGACCTCCAGACAGGTTTTTAATAAGGAAAAATCAAATGGACAATATCAATACTGAAACCGAAGAAATGCCTGTTGGCAAAACCGCTGAATCAATTGCTGAAAAGCCAGCCGCCAGACCTGAGTCATTCAGCGAATCAAACATTGATTTGTTGATGGATGTTTCACTGCGCGTCACGGTTGAACTGGGCCGTACCCGCATGAAGCTTTCTCAAATCCTTGAATTGCAGCATGGATCTGTCGTGGAGCTGGATCGTCTTGCCGGTGACCCGGTGGATGTCTTTGTGAACGACCGCATGGTAGCTCACGGCGAGGTTGTGGTGGTGGACGATAAATTTGGCGTTCGCATCACGGAGATGGTTTCACCCAACCACGAAAAGGCGGCATTCTAATGAACGTAGTCATGGCCAATATCAAAAAGTGGTTTGAAACCAGCAGCAAAAAACAGAAGGTGCTCGTCTCCTTGCTGGCTTTCAGTCTGTTTGCTACCGCAGCGCTTTTAAGCGTGGGTGGCACTTCGAAAGTGGCGGCTGACCCGCTAGGCTCGACTCCATTTTATTATCTGAGCGCCTTTGTAAAACTGATCGCAGTCCTATTGCTCATTGTCGGCAGTTCTGTGATCTTTCGCCGCTGGCTTCAACCCGGCACAGGCAGCAAGACTACCCGGCAAATGCGTCTGCTGGAAATAACTCGATTATCGCCGAAGCAATCCCTTTATTTGATCCTGGTCGGAGGTCAGAAACTGCTGATCGGCGCCACCGACCAAAACGTTTCCCTGATCGCTTCTTTCGAAGGAGAGCTTGTTCCTGTTACTGACGAAGAATCCCAGCCTCAGACCGGAGTGGATTTTGGATCCATGCTCCGATCCTTTAGTTTTTCCTCAAAGAAGCCGCAAGAAAAGGAATAAAGATTAACCATGATTGAAAGATTATTCCCATCCAAAGGGGCTGCGAAAAAACGCAGCCACACCATTATTTTCATTGTTCTTCTTCTCATTTTAAGTGTGTTGGTAGGCGGATGTTCGACAGTCCCCGGCGTCTCGCTGACGGTGGATGGACAGTCACCGGACCCAAAGCAGGTGACATCAGGCGTGCAATTGCTCGTGCTCATGACCGTGCTTTCCCTGGCGCCGACCGTACTGATTTTGGGAACTTCATTTACCCGCATTGTCATTGTGCTTTCCATGGTGCGCAACGCAATTGGGACTCCCTCCATCCCACCAAACCAGGTTGTTATTGGTCTCTCCCTGCTGCTTACTTTTTTCATTATGACCCCTGTTTACAAACAAATGGATGAAACAGCGATCCAACCGTACTTGAATTCGCAGATCGATCAGGAGACTGCGTTGAAGAAGGTTCAGGTTCCGATCCGCGAATTCATGTTCAACCAAACCCGCGAAAAGGATATCCAGTTATTCATTGACCTGGGAAATGAACCCCAGCCCGCCACCCTTGAAGATATTCCCTCCGTTTCCCTGTTCCCGGCTTTTGTGATCAGCGAACTTAGAACAGCCTTCACAATGGGCTTTGTGATCTACATTCCCTTCCTGGTGATCGATCTGGTCGTTTCAAGCATTCTGCTTTCCATGGGCATGATGATGCTGCCTCCTTCTCTTGTTTCCCTGCCATTCAAACTTCTCCTGTTTGTCATGGTCGATGGATGGTACCTGCTGGTTCAAAGTTTGGTCTTGAGTTTCACCGGCGGTTCGTGAGGAATACGATGACTGAAGCGTACGTACTTACCCTCGGACAAAATGCGATCATCATGGCGCTCATCCTGGCTGGCCCAATTTTGTTGATCAGTTTGCTGATCGGCAGTCTGATAAGCCTCGTGCAAGCCGCGACCCAAATCAACGAATCAACGCTGATCTTCATCCCCAAATTAATCGGTATCATTCTTGTGCTGATAATCCTCGGTTCATGGATGCTCCAGCAATCAATGACCTTTACTCACGCCTTATTTACAAGCCTGCCTGAACTGGTTCCTTAGGAAAACTTCTAAATGCCTGCCATGACTTCTCTCCGGGTTGACGATATCATTCGTTCTATAGAAAGGCTGAAGCCCATGCCATCCAACGTCTCCCATATTTTGAGGGAGATCGAAAAGCAGAATGTAGGCATCGATACGCTGGCAGGCATGATCGGTTTGGATCAGGTGTTAACCGCCCTCGTTCTGCAAATATCGAACTCGGTATCTCTTGGATATTCCCGTACCTGCTCAACACTCCACGAAGCAATTATGCACATTGGTTTGCAGCGGCTCAAATCTGCATTAATGGCTTCCCCAGCCACAAGCTTGATGAACCGTAGTTTGAGTGGCTACCATCTGGGCGCCGGAGAATTGTGGCAGCATTCCCTCATGGTGGCTGTGGCTTCTGAATGGCTTGCGCAGGTGCTGCACTACCCAGACCCGGAACAGGCCTATGTTGCCGGGCTGCTCCATGATATTGGCAAACTACTGCTTGACCAGGCCGTGTTTTCAAACTATGCCCGGCTTGCTGATTATGTACAAAAATATAATGTGCAACTGTGGCAGGTGGAGGAAAACTTGATTGGCATCGATCATGCCAGAGTGGGGGGCTTGATCGCTGAACACTGGAATTTTCCAGTCGTCCTGGTTGATGCGATCAGCTTTCATCATGTCCCATCCTTTGCACGGATCAACCAGCGTCTGCCCGCGATTGTCAATCTGGCAAATTCCTTTACCGAAGATTATCAAGTGAAGCATTCTGCTCTGCTGAGTTTTCAGGTTCATCCGGAATCGTTGCATATCCTCAAGATCAATCAAAATGACTTGTTGAATATAAAGACCAAAATGAAAGAATCCGGCGTATTTCCGAACTTTTCGAAAGTTGGCTAACCCTTATGAAACGCGAAACCCTGTCCGTTCTCGTCCTTGAACCGAACGCCCTGCAATGTGACCTCATCAAGCTGGCCTTGATTCGCCACCGCATGAATCCGATTATCTGTACTCAGACAAACAGCCTCCGCCAGCAGTTAGTGCAGCATGTACCAGACGTTCTCTTAATAGATACCTACCTGCCTGGTCTGAATGGTTTGGACTTGATCGGCCAATTGCATTCGGAAGTTCTACTCAATCGAACGAAGGTATTTTTTATTTCATCCCTCGCTTTTCCAGAAATCGTTCAAAAAGCCGCCAAAATGGGAGCCAGTGGTTTTCTGGTCAAGCCCTTGAACCCGGATATGATGGTGACACGCATCCTTGGTGCGCTTGGCCGCCCCGCGCAATTGCCAAATTGAGTTCGCGTTGAACGCAGTCGCAGCGCGCGCGACAGAACTTGTAAAAATTATTGGGTTTCGTGCCTAAGCAAATCGTCGAATGTTTTTAGATTTCACCCCGCTCTGTCGGGGCTTAGCCCCCGACAGAGCGGCCAAGGTTTGTTTAATTACTCACCTTACGCAGTTTTGCCTGCCCATATACTGTACCGCGACATTTATTTCGCCTTTCACACAAGAGCGACATAAATGTCGCGGTACCCATGTAGGATGAAACCGAATCGCGTAAGGTGAGTTAATTACTTTCGACTGACTACTTAACTCTATCCATGGGGTGGAAACAGAGTTTTGGGCAAAAAATAATTTACGCCATATTTAGTTTTGCTTCACATCCAATTTACAGACTCAATAAACCAATTAAAGTATGATCACCTCAGGATACGGACCTTCTATGACTATTTCTGTTGCCCAGGCACAGCTCTTCTTTTTGGCTTTTACACGCATAATGGCCATCCTTATTCACGTGCCTGTGCTTGGTGGACAGAATATTCCCTCACAAGTACGGATCGGGCTTGGTCTCGTGCTGGCTGTGGTACTTATCCCCTGGCAGCCTCTTCCGCCAGAAGCGATAGCCATCGGCACATTCGCCTATGGCCTCGCCATTGGCAAAGAGATCATCATCGGCACGCTGATCGGGTTCGCCGCAGACCTGGCCTTCGGCGCCATTCAAATGGCCGGTTCTGCCATGGGCATGGGCAGTGGATTTGAATCCAGCCGCATCTTCAACCCGGCATTGGGAGAAGCAGGTTCCGCCTTCGACCAGGTCTTTGTCATGACAGCCTCAATGGTCTTTCTTGTGATCGATGGTCATCATCTCTTCCTGATTGCTTTACAAAAGACGTTTGCTGCCGTTCCATTAAATAGCAGCCTTCCGTTCAACGGAATGGAAGCACTCATGAAAGCGACACCGGTTTTTATCGCTTCCGGTATTCACATGGCAATGCCTGTCATGGCATCGCTGGTATTGACCGACCTCACCCTGGGTCTATTGGCGAGGGTCGCGCCGCAGGTACAGGTTTATTTTCTTGGTTTACCCGTCAAGGTGGTGGTTGCAATGATCGCCATGGGAATGACTTTTGCCGTTATTTTTCCGTTCCTGTCATCTTTATTCAAGACAATGGCGGAAAGTATGCTTTTATTCGTGGAGTGATTGTGCAGCATGGCCGATAAAACCGAAGCCCCAACTCCCCATCGTTTGCAGGAAGCCCGTGAAGAAGGGCAGGTGGTTCGCAGTCAGGAGTTGATCACAGCCGTTGTGATCCTTTCAGGCGCTTTTCTATTGCGCGGCCCCGGCAAACAACTGGGACTGAATTTTGAATCGCTTGTTATCGAAACCATCACAACACTTCCCACAACGGTCGTAACCGTTGAATCGCTTCGGGGAATATTCTTCAATTTTGGCTCGGCGATTTTGCCCTCTCTGGCATTCATCATGTTTGGCCTGATGCTGGCTGGCGCAGTTGTAACTCTCGGACAAACCCAGTTCTTATGGGCAGGCAAAAAGATTGGGTTTGACTTCAAACGAGTGAACCCCCTCGAAGGCTTCAAGCGGATATTTTCAACACACGGCCTGATCGAATTACTGCGCTCATTACTTAAGTTGGGCTGGGTCTCGTGGATCGCATACAGTTTTCTACGCTCCAGGTTTTTTGAGTTGATCTCATTCACTCAGTTTGACCTGAGCGCCGTAATCGATAGTTTTGTTGAAGTTTGCATTTCGCTCGCCATCCGCGTGGGCAGTATGTATCTGGTCATCGCCGTCGCGGACTATGCCTATCAACGCTGGGAATTGTACAAAAACCTGAAGATGAGCAAGGATGACATCAAACAGGAAATGAAGCGCTCAGAAGGCGACCCCCTTTTGAAGAGCCGCATCCGTGGGATGCAGCGCCGCATGGCTCGTGGACGTATGATGGCAAATGTCCCCAACGCGACCGTGGTCATCACCAACCCCACCCACCTTGCCATTGCAATTGAATATCACGAAGGCATGAAGGCGCCGAAGGTGCTTGCGAAGGGGCCGTACCATCTGGCACAAAAGATCGTCCAGATCGCTAAAGAGAATCGCATCCCCATCGTGCAGAACATTCCTCTGGCACGTGCCATCTACAAGACAATTGATATTGGACAAGAAATTTCTTCCGACTTGTACCTCGCAATGGCGGAAATCCTCGCGTATGTCTACAAACTTCGCGGCAAGAGCACCTTTGAAAATAGACCAGAATCCAGAAGCGGAGCTTCTGAACAACCCGCTGCTGGATAGTCCGCAGACCCTATTCATAACTGGAAATAACGAATGACCGCAAATACCTTACTCCCGACTCAAAATCCTATTGTTGCTGCCCTGCAAAAATTGATGCGCTCAAAAGATATTATTATGGCGCTCAGTCTGGTCATTCTGGTTGGAATGTTGCTCATCCCTCTGCCAGCCTTTCTCATTGATCTGGCCGTCGCATTGAGCATTGCCGCTTCCATCGGCATTGTTCTGTTAACCATGTTCATCAAACAGCCAATGGAATTTTCCGTTTTTCCGACCGTGCTGTTGTTGATCACTCTCTTCCGGCTGGGCATCAATGTTTCAGTCAGCCGCTTGATCCTCCTCAGTGGGGAAGCGGGACAGATCATCAATACCTTCGGTAATTTGATTGTCGGCGGCAATTACGTGGTCGGCGTGGTTATCTTCCTCATTTTGATGATCATTCAATTCGTGGTCATCAACAGCGGCTCGGGTCGTGTAGCCGAAGTTGCCGCGCGCTTCACGCTCGACGCCATGCCTGGTAAACAAATGGCCATTGATGCCGACCTCAACGCCGGTTTGATCGATGAAAACCAGGCGCGCAACCGCCGCAAATTCATTGAATCTGAAGCGGATTTTTACGGCGCAATGGACGGCGCCAGCAAGTTCGTCAAAGGTGACGGTGTTGCAGCCATCATCATCATGCTCGTCAACATCATCGGCGGATTTGTCATCGGTGTGCTGCAACGCGGCATGGACTTGACCACTGCCTTGCAAACCTACGTGCTCCTCACCATCGGCGCAGGGTTGGCAATTCAAATTCCCTCCCTTTTGGTTTCCGCCGCCGCAGGTCTCATTGTTACCCGCTCCACTTCCGAATCATCCTTAGGCACGGAAGTATCCGGCCAGATCTCAAACTTCAATGTGCTGGCTGTCGGCGCGGGCGTTGTTGCGCTGATGACTCTCGTTCCCGGTTTACCCACACTTCCTTTTGCAATGGTTAGCCTTGGGCTTGGCGCCGCTGCCTTCTTCGTGAACAAGGAACAGACCACTGCTCTCGCTGTTCAAGAACAGGCTACCCTTCTTCCTGCGCGCCCGTCCGAACCTGAAACCCCCGAGCAGATGTTGGAAATGGTTGTCGTGGATCCGATTGAATTGGAGATCGGCTACAGCCTCATCCCGATCATTGACCAAGACAATCAGGATAACCTGTTGCGCCGCATCACCAGCATCCGCCGACAACTGATGAGCGAAATGGGATTTATCCTCCCCGTTGTCCGCATCCGCGATAACCTGCGTTTGGCGCCTCAATCCTACCGCATCAAAATTCGCGGACAGGAAATCGCCTCCAGCGAAATCATGCTCGACCGTCTCATGGCCATCCCTGGCTCGGATATCGAAGACCCGCTGCAAGGCATTCCCACTTCTGAACCTGCCTTTGGCTTGCCCGCAATTTGGATCAGCGCTGCCGAACAAAATCAGGCTGAGATAAAAGGCTACACCGTGGTCACGCCGCTTTCTGTAATCTGCACACATCTCACCGAAGTCGTGCGTGGCAACGCATCCGAATTGCTCAGCCGTCAACTCGTGCAGGAGATGATCAATCAACTGCGCCAGAAAACGCCTGCCTCTGTCGAAGGCGTTATACCTGAATTGCTCAATCTTGGAGAAATTCAAAGCGTGCTCCGCAACCTGTTACGCGAGCGGGTTCCCATCCGTGATCTGAGCGGAATTTTGGAAGTGCTCGCCAACAACGCGCCCATGACCCGCGACCCGCACATTCTTGCAGAAGCGGTTCGTCAGAGCATGGCGCACACCATTTCCAGCCAATACAAAGATGATGCAAATACCTTGCACGTCTTTACACTTGCTCCCCAATTGGAAACAACATTGCGCTCGTCACTTGTGAATTCAGAAGGCAGCCCGGGCTTTGGTATCGATGCGGGACTGGCGCAGAAAATTTTGCTCAAGACCGGCGAACAAATGGAAGCCCTCGCTCAGCTTGGAAACTTCCCGATCCTGATTTGCCCGCGTGAATTGCGCCTCGCGTTTCGGCGGCTGGTCGATCAATCTCTGCCCAATTTAATTGTCATGGCTTTTTCCGAAGTGGGGCACGGCACGAAAGTCAAAGCGCATGGCATGGTTAAACTTGATTAGAGGATAGTAGTATGCAAACAAAAACATTTAAAGCAGATTCAACCATTCAAACCTTGCAACTGGTTCAGGAAGAACTTGGTTCCGATGCCATCGTAGTTTCCATGCGTGAAGTTCCAGTGGGACCGCTTTGGAATCCATGGAAGAAGTCCGCAGTGGAAGTTGTCGCTGCGTCCCTGGCCGAAGCAGCGGGAACACAGAATCCCCGCCCTGCTCAAATGGATTTTGTGGAGGAACGGCCCGAGATCGAATGGGAGATTCCAGCGACGAAGAAGCCGCTGAAGTTACCCCCACCATTGAAGTTGAACCTGAACCCGCTCGCGCCTCAATCCGCCCCGAGAGTTGATTCTGTCCGAATGACAGAATCAGCCGCCCCGACGAATGACCGTTACTCTCCTCCAGCGTTGAAAAAGATTCAGGGGCAGTTAATCCAGCAGGGCGTTGAAAATTCCCTCATCGAAGGTCTCCTGGATCTGGCGCTGGAAACCCTCAGCCCCAGTACTCTCGCGGATGTGGAAGCCTGCAAACGATCCGTCATCCAATTGATGGGCGCAGAGCTGCGTGTGCAAAAAGGCGCGGGCGCTTTTGTTTCAAACAATGTGGTCTGTGTGATCGGCGCGAGCGGCAGCGGCAAGACCAGCGTGATTGCAAAGCTCGCAATGTTCTTCCGGCAGAATTTGAACAAATCGGTCGTTTGGGTTTGCGCAGACACGGTTCGCATGGGCGCGATCGCTGAAGCGAAGACGTACACCGATGCGCTGGGATTGGATTTGAGACTCGTGTATACCCCGCAGGATTTGAAGGAAGTTTTGAATGCCCCGCAGGCAAATGAAATTTTTCTGGTGGATACGCCCGGGTACAACCCCTGCAACGAAAAACAGATGATCGAGTTGGGCGCTTTGCTTTCGGAAATGCCCGGGCGCTGCACATATCTGGTTGCTCCTGCCACCACCCAGGAAGCTGACCTGTTCCAATTATCTGCTTCGCTTGGCGTTTTCAACCTGGATGGTTTGATCGTGACAAAGCTGGATGAGACCTATACCTTTGGCGGCTTGTATAACTTTACGCGCAGGAATCAAATTCCGCTTGGCTACTTTACCAGCGGGCGCGAAACGTCCCGTCATTTGGAAGTTGCCGACCCTGCGCGGTTAGTCTCTGCATTGTTTGGCAAAGAGTGGAATAAATAGAGAGATTGAGACATGGCTGATAAAGAGATCGTTCTAGAGCAACAAGACCCTGCTGAAGAAGTTAAGCAGGCCAATAAACCCAAAAAGGGGGCGGATGGCGCACACGCTCCGCTCCTGATTGAATTTACGGTCACGCTTTCGGCCATTATTCTAGTGGCTGTATTTTTCGCCATTGTTGGGGTCTCTTTATTGAACGGCGTAAGCCTGCTTAATTTTGTGATCCGCGCGAGCATCTCGATATTCGTGCTGGGGAGCCTGCTTCTCATCATCGCCCGTCAGATTTCCTCCGGCTTTTTTAGCGAAGGCACGGCTGCAAAAAAAGAAGAGAAAGCATCCGATGAACTTGAAATGCAAAGCCCGCTAGAGGTGAAGTAAACCATGGTCATGCAAATGGAAACCGCAGGAATTTTGGAGGAATTTTTCACAACCCGTTCTCCCGAACTCAGGGAGAAATTGGTTCTGCAATCTGTTCCTTTGGTTCATTATCTGTTGGGGCGAATGGGAATCACCCAGGAACGGGGCAGTGATTATGAAGACCTCGCTCATCAGGGTTTGATGGGTTTGATCGAAGCCGTGGATCATTTCGACCCGAAGTACAACGCGAAGTTCAGCACCTACGCAAGTTTACGTATCCGCGGCAAGGTCATGGACTACCTGCGCACCACCGATTGGATGCCGCGTTCGGCACGCAAGCGCTCACGCATGATCCAGAAATCCATCACCACCTTGTGGTCTGAGAATTCCCGTGAACCTACTGAGAGTGAAATCGCTTCTCATTTGGGCACGAACGTGGAGGATGTTCACCAGGGGCTGGTGGATACGAATCGGGTGCTGGTCTCGCTGGATCTGATGATGGAAGGCGAACATGAAGACAGCGTGCCGCTCCACGAAAAATATGGAGACGAGAGTCAGGCCAATCCGCTGGATGTACTTGAGCAAAAGGATATGGCCGAAGAGATGGGGGCCGCGCTTAAGAATCTGGATGAACGCGAGCAACTGGTGCTCTCCCTTTATTACAACGAAGAATTGACATTCAAGGAAATCGGCAAAGTATTGGACATCACCGAATCGCGGGTTTGTCAGTTGCATGCCCGCGCGATCATTTCATTGAAAGCGATGCTGAAGAATGACTAATATTTCCAGAGTATCCCTCGAAGATTCCTTGTACGTGCTTCAATTGGCCCGCGAAACGGCGCTGGCGCAGAATCGCCAGACCCAGGCCAAACGAATGGGCCCGCTGGTGGATGAAATGCGCGGACTGGTTGCCAACCCTCCGCAGACGACAACCCCGCCATCCACGGGCGTGATGGGACAGACCGATTTCAAAACCTTGCTGGGTATTTCGCAGGCCAAAGCCAGCCAGACACAAAGCGTGGTCGAATCGACTTCCTCCGCTCTGGAACGCAACCGCTTGATCGGAGCCATGTCTGAAGCCAACATGTCTGACGTGGACATTGCCCGTCAATTCAGTATGAGCCGTGAAGAGGTTCAGTTGGTACTGAGCTTCCAGCAGAGGAAATAACAGGTAAAGAGACAGCCGCGAAGTACACGAATTTTCGCTAATTGGTTTTAAAAATTTGCGCTCATGCGCGAAATTTGCGGCAAACGAATTTGAACCTTTTTATAAAAAAAATTGGAGATGCAATCATGATCAAAGGACTTTATTCAGCAGTTTCAGCAATGGTGATGAACGCCGCCCGCCAGCAGGTGATCAGTCATAATATTGCCAATATACAGACGCCCGGCTTCAAGCAGATCCTAACCACCGCGCAGGATTTCATGCAAAACCAGTCGGTCTACACCAACGGGAATTTACAAGCCAACCAAGTGGAATATGTGGGCACATTGGGATTGGGCACTCAGATCGGCGAAGAATTTATTGATTACGGTCAGGGCGCCATGCAGAGCACAAATAATCCGCTGGATTTTGCCTTGCAGGGAAATGGCTTCTTTACCGTGAAAACTCCCGATGGCAATCGTTACACTCGCGACGGCCGCTTTATGCGCGATGCCGATAATACCCTCGTCACTGTCGACGGTTTTCAAGTCCTCGATGATGCGGGGCAGCCGATAGAACTCCCCGATGGGGAAGTGTCGATCACAGCGGATGGAGCCATCAGCGTGAACGGAGCCGCCGTTGCCACGTTTGGAATTGGCGTGTTTGCCGACCCGGAAGCAGAACTTCAACATACTGAAGGTAACTTGTTCACAGGCCCAACCGCCTCCAGCGGAGAGGATATCCCACAGGTGGTGCAAGGGTATCTTGAATCATCCAACACCAACATATCGCAATTGATGACCCAACTTGTGGAAGTGGGCCGCTCGTATGAAGCAGCCCAGAAATTGGTACAAAATCAGGATGAGTTGCTTGGCAAGACCATCGCATCCCTCGGACGGATCGGATAAGGAGTTCACATGTCATCATCGCTTTTTCACACCCTCAATATTTCCCGTCAGGATATTCTCAGTCACATGCTCGATCTGGACGTGACCAGCAGCAATCTGGCGAATGTCAACACGGCTGGTTATAAAACCGCGCGCTCGAACTTTCAGGAAATGCTCAATGCCCAGCTCAAGGAAGGCACGCAAATGCGAGCCACACAAGCGCTGACCATGCAAGGCTCCCTGCGAACTTCCGCCAGTTCACTGGATTGGGCGATTCAAGGCGACGGCTATTTCGGCGTGACCCTGCCGGATGGTACACTGGGCTATACCCGCGATGGACAATTTGCACTGGATGCAGATAACACCCTTGTAACCGCCAGCGGCTACCCCGTTGTGTGGGATGGCGAGATCACAGAAGGCATGACCAACGTCAACGTGAATTCTACGGGCACAGTCACTGCTACAGACGCAGACGGTGCCACCGCGGAAGTGGGCACCATCCAACTCACGCGCTTCCCCAACCCCGGCGGCCTCACCGACAACGGCAAGAACATCCTTTTGGAATCGGACGCTTCAGGCGCAGCACAGGCAGGTGACCCCGGCTCTGAAAACATCGGAACCCTGAGCAGTTTCAAAGTCGAAAACTCCAATATCGACCTGGCGCAGGAAATGACCCGCCTGATCTCCCTCCAGCGCACGATTAGCATGTCTCTGAAAGCTTTCCAACAGACTGATACAATGATTTCAGAGGCTATCAACCTGCGCAAGGCTTAATGTTTTTAGAAAAGCTGCCGATAATGGTATTGTGAGCCAATATATCTTGCAGGAGAAACCAACCATGAAAATCGAAAACACTGGAATACAACCGCTTTCTACGAAACCAACCGAAAACGCGACCCCGATCGAAAAGAGGGAAGAAATCAGCGAAACCGGAACGGTTCGTACTGGAAAAGATAAAGTGGAAATGTCTGAAAACGCGCGCCTGCTGGCAAAGGCCCATGCTGCCCTTGGTGATACAGAAAGTACAGACGCCGAAAGACTTGCCCTGCTCAAGCAGCAGGTTGAGAGTGGTGATTACACCATTCAAGTTGGCGAGCTCGCCCGCAAACTGCTGGCGAAGCTTTTCCCCAAATAGTTTGACCCCGAAGGACTCTTGCGATGGTAGATGAACTCACAAAAAACAGATACGAACTCGAACAGGTATTGGTACTGTTATTCCGCGCATTACAGGAAATGCTCGTTCTCTCCAAAAAGGAACGCGTTTTCCTGTTGAATGAACCTGACCAGATCCAGCAAATCGTCGAAGACAAGGAAGTTCTACTCGACAGAATCAGTATGCTCGAAGATAAGTGTCGTGAACTTGTTCAGGAGCTTTCTCTCTCTCTCGAAATTCATCTGGAAGAAACATCCATTCAAGCTCTTTTGCCGTATTTAAAAGAAGAAGATTCCACCCGCATTCAAAACTTAACCGATGGAATTTACAGCCTAATGAGTCAGACCCGTGAGTTGAACCATACCAGTCAGGCGATTGCCCTCACCAAGCTCGATTGGCTCAAAGCGACACAATCCTTCCTTATTGATATGTTCCAACCCGAAGCCGGGTATCGATCTCCCAAAGATGGGACAAAGCGTCAGGAACTTGTAACAGGCCTGGGCGTGGAAAGACGCGCGTAGGAATTTATCATGCCCTCCATATCTTCCGGAATCTCAATCGCACTTCAAGCAGTCCTAGCCCACTCTCAGGTTCTGGAAATTACCGAGCACAACATTGCCAACGCCAGCACGCCGGGCTACCGCCGACAGTCTGCGATCCTGACCGCCGAAACACCTTCATCGATCAATGGCGCAGATTACAGAACCGGAGCGGGGCAACGCGGTAACGGCGTCACTATCGAGCGGATTCAACGCTTCAACCTTTCTTTTTTTGATGGACGCTATCGCGCCGTCTCTTCCGAAGCCGGAAACTGGGAATCCCAAAGCAGCATTCTCTCACACCTTGAATCGGTTCTCGCCGAAAACTCGGACGATGGTCTGCTGCCGAAACTCGATCAGTTTTGGTCGGGCTGGCAATCGCTTTCCAATGACCCCACCAATACCAGCCTGCGGACGATCCTTTTGGATGACGCCAGTTCGCTGGCAATGGCTTTCAACCGGCGCGCAACGCAGATCACGCAATTGCGCAGTGATCAGAATCAAATGGTTGCCAGCCAGGTCGAAGAAGTCAACTCGCTTGCAGGCGATATCGCTCATCTTAATGAAAATATTGCGCGGATCATTTCAGTGGGGGAGCAGCCCAATGACCTGTTGGATAAACGCGACGTGGCGCTCGACCGTTTGGCGAAACTCACAGGCGCGGTTTCCACCGAACAAAAAAATGGAGAGGTGATGGTTTCCATTGGCGGGCATGTGCTCGTTGTGGGGCATGATGCTTTCAAACTTGAAACTCGCACCCATGCGGTGGATACCAGCGTAGTGGATATTTATTGGAGCGATAACCAAAAACTAACTCCGCCCAGCGGCGAAATAAAAGGCACACTGGAAGTCCGCGATCGTGTACTGGTCGATCAGTTGAACGGTTTGAACACCATGTCGGCGGGGTTGATCTCTCAAGTTAACGCCATCCACAGCGGCGGCTATGGTTTGAACAACGCCACGGGAATTAACTTTTTTAACGGCACCGATGCTGCGGGCATTTCTGTAAACCCGTTGTTGGATGCATCCAGCATTGCCACCTCCAGCGCCGCGAATCAAGTGGGAAACAATGCCATTGCCCTGCAGATCGCCGGACTGAAAATGGTCAAAGGGATGAAGGCTGGCACAGCCACCCTGAACGAATTTTATAATTCCCAGATCACCGATCTGGCAGTTACCACCAAGCGCGCATCAGATAATTCCTATCAGCACAGGCTTATCGTCAATGCTTTGGGAAATCAGCGTGAATCAGTTTCAGGAGTTTCACTGGATGAAGAAGCCGCGAACATGGCAAAAGCCCAGAAGGCATATCAAGCTGCGGCTCGTGTGCTGACGGCGTACGATGACCTGCTCGATCTGGTCATCAACCGTATGGGGAGGGTCGGGCTTTAGCCTGAAGGAGACAGTATGAGAATCACAAGTCAAATGTCCACAGACAATGCCATACAGAACATGGCAGAAAATCTGGAAAAGGTGAGCAAGCTGCAGGAAAAAATTGCGTCCACCAAGCAATTTCAGGTTGCTTCCGAAGACCCCACCCATGCCTCTGCCAGTTTGAGCCTGCGCTCCCATTTGCAGACGCTTAATTCCTATACAGATGCAGCCGAGATGACCCAAAACTGGATGGCCGCCACTGACAATGCCTTCGATCAACTGGAGCAGGTTGCAGTTCGCGCCAATAACTTGATCCTGCGCGGACTTAATGATACGCTTTCCGGCAGTGAGCGCGCTCTTTCGCTTGGCACTGAAATGAAGGATCTCATCAATTCGGCGGTAGAGATCGGCAACACTTCTGTGAATGGTCAGTATATTTTCTCGGGCTATCAGTTAAATCAAAAAGCCTTTACATTAAGTGACTCTGCCACCACGCTGACGGACTATCAGGGAAACATCTTTACCCCCAAAGTGGTAAACTTCCTCGGCGATACAGGCTCCATGCAGCGAAACCTTGGCCCGGATCAGTCTGTGACGCTCAATGTGCGCGGTGACCAGGCGATTTTGGGATTTTTGCAAAATCTGATACAGGCTTCCAATGCGCTGGTGCAGAATAATATCAATGACACTGGCAACCCGGTCACAGACCCGATTAATTTACAGTCCACGCTGACCGCGTTAAAATCATCACTCAATACATTGGATCAATACCGCACTTCGAACGGCGCGCGAATGCGTCAGGTTGACTCGGCAGCTAATTTCCTCGAGTCGATCAGGCTGGAGACGAAAAGTCTGCTCTCTGAAAAAGAAGATACCAATATGGCGGAAGGATTTGTGCTGCTGGCAAACCGGCAGAGCACCTATCAAGCCGTGCTGGAGGTCAGTCAGCGGGCAATCTCGGCGCTCAATCTCTTTGATTATTTGCGCTAAAATCTTTGTGAGCGGAGTCTTTCACATGCTGGTAATCTCGCGCAAGATAAATGAAAGCATTACGATCGGTGACAATATTGTTGTCACTATTCTTGCCGTTGAAGGCGACCGCATCAAGATCGGCATCGATGCCCCGCGGGAGTTGATCATTTTGCGGCAGGAAATTTTTCAGGCCGTGCAGGAGCAGGTAAAGATTCAGGAATTGCTGGCAAAGGAAAGTAAGCCGGAAGCGCTCGAGCAATTGAGAAAACTTCTGGCTTCGGAAACAGAAGAAAAAGAAATCGAAGAACCATTGGAAAGTGAACGTCCTTCCTGAACGTAGAAAAGTCTGGTGATTACCCACAAGTCTGTTTGTGTCATTCCAAACAACAAGGCAAGAGCATTTTGCCGCGAATTTCCACGAATTGGTTTGGAAAAATCCGCGCGTATCCGCGTAATTCGCGGCTGAATTCTTGTTTTCTTCCCCTGGAACTGGGAGGCGCGAAGATGCGGGCAATCACCAGAGAAAAGTCACTTGACTTCTTGTATGAGTGACTACAATCCAGTAACAGGCCTCTGAGAAAAATAAAAGAATTTCTCGATGTTCCATGTGGTTAAAAACTCTTCCGGGAGGTTTATTCTCTTTAACTTGGTGAAGAGATTGCTGATCGCCCTCCTCGCAACACTTGCGCCGTACGCCACGCAGTCTCCGAAGTGAAACGAGTGGGAGTGCGG